>JADFOI010000001.1 GCA_022562935.1 Acidobacteriota bacterium | reverse complement strand
CGAGCGAAAAAGGACCCGGAAACGGTGGATCAGCTCCTCAGTTTGGGGGCCACTGCCTATATCCGTACCGGTCGGGATCTGACGGGATTCTAAGCTCACAGCCGGCGGACCGGCTGAAATTCAAAATTCAAAACAAATTCAAAATCTCAAATTCCAAATTCAAAACGAATTCTTTTTTTTCTGTGCGCGTAGCGCGCACGACAGCACGACGTCACGAAGTGACGAACGCGCGGAGCGCGCTTATTCTCTTTTCTGGCCTCTCCTGTCTCCTGTCTCCTGTCTTTGGTCTTCTGAGTTCTGGATTCTGTCTTCTGGATTCTGTCTTCTTTCTTCGTCAAATCGCTTCCCGGCGATAAAGGCCTGAATATAGGGGTCGGGAGAGGAGTGAAAGGCTTCCTGGTCGCCTTCGAAGTGAATGACTCCGTCCTTGAGCAGGATGATTCGGTCCGCCACCATCTCGATACACTTCAGGTCGTGAGTCACAACGATGGAGGTCAGGTGCTCCTGCTTGTTGAGTTTGCGAATCAACCGATTCACCGATTTCTTGACAAGGGGGTCGATACCAGTCGTGGGTTCGTCGTAGAGAATGACTTCAGGGTCGTTGGCAATGGCTCGGGCAATGGCGACCAGCTTTTTGGCGCCGATGCTGAGTTCGGGCTTTTGAAGATCCCCCATATTTGTCATTTCCACCGCCGCCAGCAGATAGTCCACCCGCTCCTTAATTTTCTTTTCGTCCTTCATGCCCCTCTCGCGGAGGGGGTAGGCGATGTTTTCTCCCACGCTGAGAAAATCAAAAATAGCTCCGCCTTGGAAGACATAGGAAACCCTTTTGCGCAATTCCAAGAGCTCCCTCTCGTTCATGCCGGTTATATCTTTTCCGTGAAAAAGAATACGACCGACGTCGGGCTTGAGCAGACCTGCGATCAGCTTGAGAGTGACGCTCTTTCCACTTCCGCTCTTCCCCAGTACACCCAGAGTTTCCCCTTGCCGTATTTTGAAGCTGACGTCCTTAAGGACAGGATAGTCAAAGGATTTACCCACATTCTCTAATTCCACAATCAGTTCAGCGGTGTCATCAAACGCAGTGTCTCTTCGTGTGAGCGGCGTACTGCGGGCAGGCGGGAAGAAACGATGGCCCAAAATTAGACTCATCAGAGCCAGGTATGACAAAAAGACCATGACCAGGAAGAGTTTCAGAAACATCGATTTACAGCTTGAGAGTTAAGGGAGCACTCAGCAGCCGAATCCGACCTCAGTTTATGATAGAGAGAGATTGCCAAGCGCGAACCGTGGCGGATCACACTTGCAAGGGCCATCGTCAATGACGGATTTGAAATCGGACGAGCTTTTTGGCCATTTCCTTCCTGCGATTACGACCACTGCGTCTATAATCCTGGAGCCATCCTCGCAGGTCTTTCTGGTTCATTTCTAAAACTTCACACACCCAAAGCAAACTTCCAGGGTGTGTGGTGTTCGAGTAAAACCAATCCACGGCGTCTTGCCTCCACGACTTCCAATCTTTGTTGGATGTTTTCTTGGGAGACACGATGTCACGGAAAGCCTGGAGCAGAATCCCCAAGGCCAAATTGCGCATGGAAGGATCTGGCTTCTTCTTCTGCGGGTATAATCCTTCACTTTCAAGAAAGGTTGCTTTCATTTTCCTCTATTTAACGTTGTTGTTTACCTGCTCGGTAGTTTCCAACATTATCTTCCTTGCTTCTATTCTATTCTAAGGAAGTGACTTTTCTTCATCTGCTGTTAGTTTGGATGCCCGATCCGGGAGAAAGTTTCATTTTTGATGAGAAACTCTGTGTTTGGAGGCACTGGATGCTCGGGGGGGTGGCAGAGGCCATAGATCTATCTATTGTCTAGTATACACCCATGTTTTGTGAAGTTTAGCAGGGCTTAGGATTGGTTGCGGAACGGAGAGTCGCTATAATATCGGGAAGATGGAACGAAGTTGGGAATCTGCCGGAGATCGAGTTCTGGAATTCTTAAAGCGGGCAGGGAAGGGACTTTCCGTCAAGGAGCTGTGCCAAAGACTCGAGCTTTCTTCCATGGCTGTTCGACGGCAGCTGCCATAATTGGAAAGTCACAACCTGATTTTTTCCGAGAGGGAAAAGCAAAAGATAGGTCGCCCCTCCTATCGCTATTAATTGACGGAAAATGGTCATGAGGAGTTCGAAAGAGACTACGCCAATCTGGTGATTAACCTTTTGGGGAGTCTCCGTTCTATTGACGGACCAAAAAAGATCAACCAGGTGCTCGAGGAGCGGAAGCGCGGATATGTGAAAAGATGTCGGGGAAAGGTTTCGGGAAAGACATTGGAGGCTCGCGTTCATGAGGTGACCCGATTACTCAGCGAAGATGGTTATATGGCCAGCTGGGAAAGACTGGGTCCCAATAAGTATCTGATTAAAGAAATGAACTGTGCTGTTGCGCAGGTGGCCAAAAGGTTTCCAGAGACCTGTATCTTTGAAGAAGGTTTCCTGGCTGAGTTGCTACTAGCCAAGGTGACTCGCAGACACCACATTCTCCAGAAAGACCATTTTTGTTCTTATCTCGTCGAAGGCTAGTGGGAAGTTCCAGATTCCAGATTTTCGGACTTCCACTTCGGTTTTCGGCTGACGCTATTCCATTGCTGATTGAGGAAGGAGACGGGAATGAGTACTGAAAGAGCCAATGCTGTGACGTTAAAGGGGACCCCCTTCACTTTGGTGGGACCTGAGTTGAAGGTGGGCGACAAGGCCCCCGATTTTGAAATTGTTGGAATGGACCTGAAACCGTTCGGCTTGGCCGATACCAGGGGTTCGGTGCGGATCTTCAGTGTGGTTCCCTCCTTGGATACCCCGGTTTGTGATGCTCAGACTCGCCGTTTTAATGAAGAGGCCGCAAAGTTATCCGATGTGCAGATCTACACCATCAGTATGGACCTTCCTTTCGCTCAAGATCGATGGTGTGCAGCCAGTGGCGTCGAGAGGCTCACCATGCTCTCTGACCATCGAAGTGCCCAGTTCGGAACTCACTACGGCACCCTCATTAAAGAGCTACGCTTGAATTGCAGAGCGATCTTCGTGATTGATGAAGAGGACACTCTCCGCCACGTGGAGTATGTGAAGGAGGTGGCCGACTACCCCAACTACGAAGCTGCTCTTGAAGCGGTTAAGCAGAGAGCTTGAATCACCTTCCCTGTCTGCGTTCGTTCAGCTGCGGAGGAGGCGAGGAATGGGCTGCAGCCCAGCTGCACAGAAAAACCAGACGAACAACCTTCTCCATCTTGGAATAGTTGATTTTCTCCGGGGTATCGGTGGGGCGATGATAGTCTGGATGGAGGCCGGTATGAAAAAAGAGTACCGGTACGTCATGGGAGAGAAAGGGCCAATGATCGCTTCGTCTTAGCAAATTGGCAGGTGTATCGTCGTATTGGAACTTGAGTTCTAATCCGATCTTTCCATTGGATTGGGTGACCAAACGGCGCAAATCTTCACTGCGACTATAACCCATGATATGCAAACTGTTGGTGTTGCTGTCAGCACTTTGCTTTTGCAGCCCCAGAAACCGGGGATTATTCGGGTCAGGAATCTCCTCGTTGCGGCCAATCATATCCATTTGAAACAGTGCGATGGTGTTCTCCAAGAGAAAAGCAGGCCTTTCGACATAGTAACGGGAGCCCAGAAGACCCCGCTCTTCAGCGTTCCAGGCCGCAAAGAGGACCGATCGTGCCGGTCTCTCCGGGCTCAAGGCATAAGCCTCAGCAATCTCCAGCAAGCCCGCCGTACCACTGGCATCGTCATCGGCACCCTGGAAGACTTCACCATCGTGATATCCGACATGATCGAAATGAGCGCTGACGATCACCACTTCATCCTTCAGGGCTGGATCCGAACCGGGTAGGTAAGCCAGAACATTGCGGATACGAATCTGGCTGCGAACGATCGCAGTCTCTAGGGTGGCCTCCAGGCCTGGCAGTGGAACCCCTTGGGATTGGTATTCTTCATCAATCTTTCTCTGAATTTCCCCCAGGTCAACTCGAGGGCTCTGTAGAAGTCCGCGGGCAAGCTCACCCGAAATATGGATCACCGGAATCCGTACCTGTTCTTCCCACACTTTCAGGTCATATCTCGCTCGGGAGGGATCTTCCGGCCAGGTGAACTGGGCATGGCGTGAAAAGTTGCCTCTCCGAGAGCGATCTCGCCCGTTTTGGATGATGATGAGGCCTGCAGCGTTGTGAGCCTGAGCATTCCTGATCTTGTAAAACTCTTCGCTGTATTTGGAATCCAATATCCCTTCAAAGGGGCTATCGGGGTCCATTGCACCCGGCTCACCATCAAACACGACTACAATCTTCCCCTGGACCTCGAGTTCCTGATAGTCGTCATACCGATACTCAGGAGCCGTGATCCCATAACCTGCCAGGGCCAAAGGTGCGCTTATTCGGCCATTGGCTGATAAAGGGGAAGGGACGAAATCTTCCTGAACTACGGCTACGGTGGAGGAGAGCGAGTCGGGGCCTCGGATCTCCAGAGTGTTGCCGTCCAGGAGTTCGGCCTGGAGTATGTTGAAATATTGGAAATAGCCATCAGGGCCAACTGGCTCCAAACCCATCAATTCGAATCGATGAGCCAGATAGTGTGAGGTGATCTTGTTAACCAAGGTATTCAACTCACGGCCCTGCATTTCCTTGGAGGCCAAGAAATATAAGGTGGACTTGAGGTCGGCTTCCGTGATGGTTTCTGTGGCAGCGGGTGGTGCACTATCGGGTGCGGCTCCCGCCGGCAGGGTGGCAATGCTCAGGAAGTAGATCAATACCGCGGCTACTCTTTTCTTAGCGCGCATCACCCTATTCTAGCGGAAGCTCGCTTCGCTCGCAGAAAGAAGTGAGCTTCGCGTGCTTTCGTGTGTTCGTACTTTGTGTTGTCGTGCGTTCGTGCTGTCGGCACTCAGTCCTCATTACTCAGTCCTGATTGCCGTAGCAAATTTGGGGAAATCCGCCCGTTGGACTGGGGTGGACCTCAATATTGGCTTGATAGACACTGCGAATCGTCTCAGTGGTGATGACTTCTTGGGGTGTTCCCGTCTTTACAAGCTTCCCTTCACTGAGAAGAGCCACGGTGCGACAAAAGGTCGAAGCAGCCGTCAAATCGTGTAAAACGACCACCACGGTCATGGAATGTTCCTGATTGAGATGTTGAAGCAGGCGGAAGACCCCAATTTGGTGGTGAATGTCTAGATGGGTGTTGGGTTCATCCAACATCAAAATAGCGGGGCTTTGGGCGATTGCCCGAGCCAGCAGGACGCGCTGGCGCTCGCCGCTGGAGAGCTGTGAGATGGGACGATCTTTCAGGTGTTCGATCTCCGTTCTCTGCAGTGCCTCTTCCACAATTTCCCAATCGCGGTGGGTCAGTTGCTGGAGTCTTCCCAAATAGGGAAAGCGGCCCATGGCGACGATCTCAACTACCGGAAAGGGAAATGCAAAGTACTGGTCCGAGGCAATCACGGCAATCTGTCTGGCCAATTCTCGGCGCGTCAATGTGTCCAGTGGCTGGTTCTCCAAGCGGACTCGACCACTCTTGGCCTGGAGCAGGCCAGACATGAGTTGCAGCAAAGTCGTCTTGCCACTCCCATTGGGTCCGATCAGGGCCAGAAAGGATCTCTCCGGAAGCGATAAATCAATGTCCTGAAGCGCGAAGCCGCCCTGGTAATGGAAAGAGACCTGTTCGAGCAGGAGCGTGGACATTAGAACTCTCCTGCGTTTTGTCTCGTGCGCAGCAGGTAGACAAAATAGGGAGATCCCAGTAAGGCGGTCAGAGCTCCCACAGGAATTTCCAACGGGGGCATGATGGTGCGAGCCAGGGCATCGGCCAAAATCAGAAAAATAGCACCCCCAAGAGCAGAGGCTGGGATGAGCAGACGATGGTCCGGACCCACGATCATGCGCATCATGTGAGGGACGATCAGGCCCACAAATCCAATCATGCCTGCCACCGCAACGGAGGCGGCCACTAGGGTCGAGGCAACCACAAAGAGAAGTTTCTTTACCGTCTCCACATCGACTCCCAGGTGAAAGGCAGTAGTTTCTCCCTGGGTGAGCATGTTCAGTTCCCGTGAGAAAAACCAGGTCAAACCAAGCCCTAAGGTGATGATGGATGCTGAGATTCCAATCAGCGTCCAACTTCCTTCCGTCAGTGTTCCCAGCAGGTAAAACAACATGGTGAACGACTCGCGATAAAAAATAGAGAAAAAGAGGAACACCGCTGCATTAAAGAACAAGCTCACGATAACTCCGGCCAGGATGATGGTCTGGATGGGAGCCCTGCCATCGATCTGAGCAATCCGGTAAACGACAAAGATGGAGGTCAGAGCGAAGCCGATGGACATGAAGTAGAGCATGAAATAGTGCTGAAAACCCAGTATTGAAGCTAAAACAACACCGGCAGCGGCGGCACTGGAGGTGCCTAGGATGAAGGGATCGGCCAAAGGATTTCGAAGAACTCCCTGTAAAACGGCGCCTGCCCCGGCCAAACCCGCTCCTACAATGATGGCCAAGAACACCCGGGGAAACCGAATTCCCTGAATGATGGCCCAGGAAGGATTGGAAACGGGACCAATAAAGAGAGCAGCTCCAGCCAGAAGGATCGTGAGCGCCAGCAGGACCAGCAAAGAGTATGTACCCCTCATGGTTCACTCATCATGGTCAGGATACGAGCTTGCAATTTCTCCATTCCTTCGATCAGGCGATGGTTGCCATGGGAAAGGAGATCCCGGTCAAAGTCGTCCAGGATTCTCCCATTTTGAACGGCTTTGATTTGATCCCAACCGGGCCTTTGGCTAATGAGGGAAGCACTGACCGTGTAGGTCAGGATAATGTCCGGATTGCGAGCGATGATGGTCTCTTTCGACGCTTGTAGAGCTCTCTTTTCCACGTCGTCAAATAAATTACGAGCACCACAAAGGTGAAAGGCTTCAGTGATGAAACTCCTTTTCCCAATGGTCCAGGTGGGGAGATCCACTTCGATATAGACCGAGGGTCGCTCGCTCAGTTGAGCAGCACGTTCCTTCACCACTCGGAGTCGTTCTTTCATATTCTTGATGAGGGCCTCAGCCGGCTGGGATCGATCTACTACTTTTCCGACTTCCCGAATGACTTGGTAAATCTCCTCCAGAGATGTCGGGCTGAGCGTTTCCAGCACAGGCAATCCATATTCTCTGAGACGAGGAACCGTCCTTGAGGAAGGCCAATGTTCGGCAATCACCAGGCTGGGCTTAAGAGAGACAATTTTCTCCAGATTGGGATTGAGGAAATCACCGATTACTTCCTTCCCTTGTCCCTGGGAAGAATCGGTGAAATATTTGGTGACTCCAACCACCTGTTCCCCTACGCCCAGTTCGAAGAGGATCTCCGTCAAGTTGGGAGCCAGAGAAACAATCCGAACATCCCCTTGAGAGGCCTTCTGACTTGAGGGAGCCCGCCGGGATGCCTGGACGGCAAAGATGATCAGAAGGATCAGCAGGACGGCGCCGACGAATTTTTTCATCGCAAATCAGTTCTTGAAGAAATTAGCCCGAATGATGCTAATGATTCTCCTCGTGTAGGGTTTCTTTCAGAAAGTCAATGATATCGGAAGTATGGGCGTTGGGTTGAAAGATTCGGTCCACACCGATCTCTTTGAGTTTAGGAATATCATCGTCAGGAATGATGCCCCCTCCAAAGACCAGAATATCCTCCGCTTGGTTCTCCTTCAGGAGTCCCACAACTCGGCTAAAAAGTGTCATATGAGCACCTGACAGGATGGAGAGGCCCACGGCATCCACATCCTCCTGTAGGGCCGCCTGGACGATTTGTTCAGGGGTCTGGCGCAGGCCTGAGTAGATGACTTCCATCCCCGAGTCGCGCAGTGCTCGAGCCACCACTTTTGCTCCTCGGTCATGGCCGTCCAGCCCTGGTTTAGCAATTAAGACTCGGATTTTCTGTCCCGGCATTAGTAGTGTCTCGCTCCATGAATACGGTGCCGTTTGTGGCCGATCTCCGTGTCTCTCGTCCTCGCCGATGTCCCTTGCCAGAAATGCCTTGTCCTGACGGTGTTGAGCTCTCAGCGTACCATACCGTGCGCTTGCGGGGGCTTTGGGTGCAACCCTACGCATAGTACGGGCTAGAAGCTCGGTTCCTGATAGGCACCGAAAATCTCCTTCAAGGTATAGCAGATCTCGCCCAGGGTTGCGTATTCCTTGACGCAGTGGATTAGAAAAGGCATCAGGTTCTGATCGGACTGGGCGGCTCCTTTGAGTTCAGAAAGCGTCTGTTTTACGGCCTGATGATTTCTCTGTGCTCGAAGTGTCTGAAGGCGTTGAACCTGGTGTTCCCGAAGTGCAGGACTGATGTGCAGGGTCTTGATTGGTAGAGTGTCGTCGCTGACACACTTGTTCACGCCGACGACGATCTCTTCCTTGCTTTCCACGGCCTTCTGATGGCGATAGGAGGCTTCTTGGATCTCCTTTTGGGGGAAACCCTTCTCAATGGCCTGGATCATTCCGCCCATGGCATCAATTTTGTCGAAGTATCCCCAAGCCCCCTCTTCCAATTGACTGGTTAAGGTTTCCACAAAATAGGAACCTCCCAGCGGATCGGCCATGTCGGGAACGCCACTTTCGTGGGCAAGGATCTGTTGAGTGCGCAGAGCGATTCGAGCCGCCTCCTCCGTGGGTAATGCCAGAGCTTCATCGCGCGAGCTGGTGTGAAGGGAATTGGTTCCTCCCAACACTGCCGCAAGAGCTTGAAGGGTGGTTCGAACAACGTTGTTGGCGGGTTGCTGGGCCGTCAAGCTGTAACCGGAGGTATGGGTATGGAAACGACACATCCGGGACTGTTCCTTTTTTGCTCCGAAGCGGTCGCGCATGATGTGAGCCCAAAGTCGGCGTGCCGCCCGGAACTTGGCGATTTCCTCAAAGAAGTTATTGTGGGAGTCAAAAAAGAATGACAATCGGGGTGCGAAATCATCGACAGCCATGCCAGCTCGAAGACACGCTTCCACATACTCAATGCCATCGCGAAGCGTGAAGGCCAATTCCTGCAGCGCGGTCGAGCCTGCCTCCCGGATGTGATAGCCGCTAATAGAAATACTGTTATAAGCAGGAAGATGTTTTGTGCAAAACTCGATGGAATCCACGACCAAACGCATCGAGGGCTGGGGTGGATAAATCCATTCCTTCTGAGCGATAAACTCTTTCAAGATATCGTTTTGAGCTGTACCTCTAATCTTGGCCCGGTCCACTCCCTGTTTGTCCGCCACGGCCACATACATGGCCAGTAGTATGGC
This sequence comes from Acidobacteriota bacterium, assembly GCA_022562935.1. Taxonomy (GTDB): domain Bacteria; phylum Acidobacteriota; class UBA6911; order RPQK01; family JADFOI01; genus JADFOI01. Next base: position 93,016 of record JADFOI010000001.1, on the reverse strand, counting down.
GGCGGGAGCGTTGACGGTCATGGAAGTGGTGACCTGGTCCAGGCGGATACCCTCGAATAGGATCTCCATGTCTTCCAGGGAATCGACGGCCACTCCACAGTTCCCGACTTCGCCCTCCGAAAGGGGATCGTCCGAGTCAATCCCCATCAAGGTGGGTAAATCAAAGGCAATGGAAAGGCCCGTTTGACCCTGCTCAAGGAGAAATTTGCAACGGTGATTGGTTTCCTTTGCACTGCCGTATCCGGAGAACTGACGCATAGTCCAGAGCTTGCCCCGGTACATGTCTGGGTAGACGCCACGAGTGTATGGAAACTCACCTGGATCGCCTAGATCACGCTGGTAATCCAATTGGGATAGATGTTCCGGTGTGTAGATGGGCGGGGTCTGTTTACTGGCAAGGTTGGGCGGCGACCCCTGTTTCCTAACTGTCTGCTTAGTGGCTTTATCTGTGTCCGCGCCGTCCATGATCCGTTCTTTTCCTCGCTTCGTAACGAGAACCTAGCATAGTCGCGGCTTGATTCTATCGCAACGCAGCAGACGCGGCCAGATTCGCAGCCGCAGGTAGATGGGGTGTGAGAAAGGGAGTACTAAGGTCCGGATTTAGTCAATTCAACGGCCTTCTCAAAGTATTCCATGGCCTCATCGTCTCTGCCTTCCTTGGTGCACAGGTAAGCCTTTTCTTTATACAGAAGAGCCTTGGAATTGTTCGAGCGGACGGCCCGAAGAGCCTGGTCCAGCAGAGCTTGGGCCAGCTCATACTGTTGATGATCATATAAGGCACCGGAGAGGTTTTGACCCTCTGTGACGAAAAGATGCTCTTGGTTGTAAGGAAACCTCAAGGAAAAGATCTCCTGGGATGCCCGCAATACCTTATCGAATGCCTTCCCCTTAATCAGGAGCATCACGATCTCATGCTGAGCCTCGGCAACGCTCCGAGAACGTTCCCAGCTTTGGGAGTCCACAATATTCGCCTGTAGGCCTAAGGAAAGGATGAGTAGAGCAAACAGGTGGGGCATCAATAGCTACTCCAGTTTGAAAGGATTTTCCTGAGGCCTGTTATCACTGACGATGAAAGGATTGGGATAAGCGATGCGCAATTCCAGGCTCGATGCGTTTTGGGAGACACGGACCCGGGGAAGTTCCAACTGTTCTCGTTCCCTAACATACTCGTCAAACGCATCCTGTATTTCCGGATTGGGCTGATTGACGAAGAAGAGTGAAAGAAAAACCACCCCCAAAGTTCCTGCGGCAATCGGTACCCAGCGAATGCCAAAGAGAGATCGGAGGCTTGCAAGCCAGGTGGATTCTGAAGGACTCAGGTCGGTGATTTCTGAGTGAATTCGTGTCCATAAATTGGGATCTAATTCCAGGAGGCCGACTTGCTCCACCAGTTGATAGGTATGAAGGAGGGACTGGTAATCGTCATGACATAGAGTGCATTGAGTGAAGTGGCTTTCTACTTTCTTTGCCTGGGCAGGGCTCAATTCCCCGTCCATAAAAGCCGTCAAGGACTCAGTGCAGGTTAGACATTCCATGGTCTTCTCTCAAGTATTGCTTAATTTTCTCTCTGACGCCAACACGAGCGCGGTGAATGTCCGACTTGACCGAAGCCAGCGAGCGGTCGACGATCTCACTGATTTCCTGGTAGCTAAGCTTGTGAATAGCGGAGAGAATAAAAACCTTCTTATGTTTGTCGGGTAGTTGGTTGATCACTTGTTCTATAACCTGTTCGAGTTCACCTGACAAGAGACGCTCCTCGGGACTTCTGTGCGGGGTGATCAGCATCTGTGCTGCGGAGGACTCAGGTGCTTCGATTTCATCCAGAGAATCGAATTGGGGTCGCGTTCCCCGGAATTTTTGGTAGACGTTGTTCTGTGCGATCCGGAAGAGCCAGCTTTGAAACTTACCGTTCTCCTTAAGAGAGGTTAATTTCTTGTAGGCCAAGACAAAGGTATCTTGGGTCAAGTCTTCTGCTTCTTCGCGCGAACCGGTTAGACGATAGGTATAATTCAAGATCTTCCTACTATAGAGTCTGTAGAGCTCCTGGAAGGCCTCAACACGCCCCTTCTTTGCTCTGGAAACAAGATCTCCTAACTCCTCTCCAGAAATCGAGGGGGACTGAGCGTTTTTCTTAGATGAAAGCCCTTTGGTTCGCTCTTCGTTCACTAGGATTGGCTACTCGTTTAAAAGTTGCAAATTAATCGTGTAATGATCGACCTCACTCCAAATGGACACTAGATCTTATCAAACTTCGGATGAAACTCTTGGTGGCGATCAGGTGTGAGAAGTGCGGGTAGGAGTTTACGAATACTTTCTCATAATGCCGACCACCACTCCTTGAATTCTGATTCGGTCCTCTTTGACCCAAATGGGTTCAAGGGCCGGATTGGCCGGTTGAAGACGGATCTGGTCGTCTTCTCGATAAAACTTCTTCAGTGTAGCGTTTTCCCCATCGATCAAGGCGATGACCATCTCGCCATTGTGAGCCTCCTCCCGCTGTTCAATGACGACATAATCACCATCCTGGATGTGCTCATCAATCATGGAATTCCCTCGAACCCGTAGCACATAGTTCTTCCCCCGGGTGAGAAAGCTCTCGGGAACGGAGATCTCCTCTGCGTTCACCACTGCTTCCACAGGCTGACCAGCGGTCACGTACCCCAGAAGGGGCAGAGTGGTGGGTGAAGAGGGTTCCGGGTTCAGAAGCTGAATGGACCGCGCTTGGTTGGATAGACGCCGAATGAATCCCCTCTCCTGGAGTGCCTGAAGATGCTTATAGACTCCGTTAAGCGAGGCGAAGTGAAAGTAAGTGGCGATCTCCTTCAATGTGGGCGAGTATCCGTGTCGATCCAAAAAATGGCTCACGAAGTCCAGAATTTCCCTTTGTCTCTTCGTCAGTGGCATGGCACTAGGTTTATGATGGTGAATAAAAGGTGAATTGTCAAGAGCCACAGATTACAGCCGGGAAACCGGCTGTAATCTGAAATTCAAAATTCAAAATTCAAAATCCCAAACAAATTCAAAATCTCAAATTCAAAATTCAAAACGAATTCTTCTTTTCTATTTTCTGCGCGCGGAGCGCGCACGAAGGCACGATGGCACGACAGCACGAAGGAGCGCGAAGCTTGTTCTTCAATCTCCGATCCCGCGGTGATAGAGTAGGGGCTATGGTCTTTGATGATCGAGAGCATCTGATTCAAGAGGAGAAGAAAAAGATTCACCGATTGCGGGTGTTGGTCGATTTGACCACCAGTGTTCTCTACCAGGATATCGCTCTGACTCGGGAAGAGGCGCAACAATTGGTGCGGGGAGCAGAGGAAGCCATTTTGAAGATGTTTCCGGATAAGCAACAGACTTTTGACATCGTGCTTCGCCCTCGTTTCGAACGGATTCTGCGGGAACGCTGGGGGGGACCAGATGCGAGCCGTGATACAGCGAGTTGAAGAGGCCAGGGTCACGGTTGAGGGCAGAGCCGTTGGTGAAATTTCCAAAGGGTTGCTCGTCTTGTTGGCTATTGAAGCGAGTGATGGGCTGCAAGACCTGGCCTTTCTCAAAAAGAAGATCCTCCATCTTCGCGTCTTGGACGATGAGCAGGGCAAGATGAATCTTTCTCTGCTGGACGCAGGCGGAAGTGTGCTGATGGTTTCACAGTTCACTTTATACGGCGACTCTCGCAAGGGAAATCGACCCAGTTACTCCCGAGCCGCTCCTCCCAGTCGGGCAAAGGAACTTTACGACGAACTCATCGAGCAACTTCGCCAGGAAGGAGTAACGGTGGAATCGGGTAAATTTCAAGCCACGATGAAAGTGGCTCTCATTAATGATGGCCCTGTGACATTGATCGTGGATTCGAACAAGCAATATTACTAATTGGTGCTGTGGTGCTGTGGTGCGGTCGCGTCATATTCGTGTGGGCCTGGTCAGTCCAAGCCTGATAATCCATAGGATGGGGTGAGAAAGCGGCGAAAGCGCCCTCCTGCCAAGGTGTGCGACAGAAGTCCTACGTTCAAAAGCACGAAGTCCAAAGCACAACCCCAAAAAAATCCGAAATACGACAGCACAACAGCACAATGGCACGACAGCACGAACGAAAGCACCACAGCACGACCGCACGAAGGGGCGCGCAGCGCGCTCATGGGGCAATCGTCACGGGCTGAAGTTCCCAGTCCGTCAGAAGTTCTTGGGGGAGATTGGGAGAGGAGGGAGTCGCTCGAAAGAGGAGAACGCTGACCTGAGCCTTGCCCCGCGAATTTTTCACCCATCGATCCATCTCCTGGTTGGTTTTCTCCAGGATGAGAATTTCCAGAATCTGCTCTCGAACCAGCTCAAAGGCAGGGAGAGGGGCGCCTGTCTGGGCTAATTCGGGTACCAGAATCTCATCGTAGTACTTCTGTATTTGCGCTGGCATGACAATAATGAAGGGCTCGAATCGGGTCTGAACAAATCTCCAGACCGTCAGTTCACGCAGGATCAAGTCTCGCAGAGTAGACTCGGTCATCTCCATCGATACGAGCTTCTCCTGGAATTGATCCTGTGAAGAGAAGCGTTGCCGATAGGCTTGCAGTTGTTGAGCAACGTCGTCCTGTGTAATTTGAATTCCAGGAGTCCGTTGGGCTTCGCGTGAGATCAGTTTTTGGTTGATGATTTGATCCAAAACGGTTAGATACGAGTTTCTTCTTTCCTCAGGCTCTTCCGATATCTGCCAACCCTTGTATTGCACCAGCTGCCGGACCTCGGAAAGGGTAATCACTTCCCCTTCGACGAGAGCCGCAACCTGATCCACGACTTCGCCCCAAACACTGAGCGGGAAAAATAGAAAAAGAAAAAGGGCAGTTGCTCTGATCATTAGAAGGGTTGCCCCAAGGTGATATGGAAGTTCCAGTGGTGGAATCCCGTGACGTCGGGAGGATTGAGCGAATAACCGAGGTCGAATCGGATACCTCCTACGGGGGTGTTGACTTGAATCCCGGTCCCCACCGCGTGATTGAATCCGGAATCCAGATCGGTGGGATTGCGGAAAACGTTACCGAAGTCGTAGAAAAGCGTTCCCGAAAGGAGAGCCACGAGAGGAAATCTCAACTCCAGATTGGCGATCAAAAGGGCATTCCCTCCTAAGGGAACGGGCCGTCCATTGGGATCAGGTTCCCCGAGAGAGTTGACGAGTATGATTTCTCCTGTGACGGGGTCCCGCAAGAGAGGGCCGGCTAGATCCTGAGGGAGTCCTCGCAACGTTGTCGACCCCCCCGAAAAGAATCGCTCACTAATGGGAATCGGATTCCCAAGGGGTTGGCCGGCAGTTTTCCCAAAGGGAGCGATCACACCCAACCTCAGGGAGGAGGCCAGGACGAGATCGGGAAAAAGTTTACGATAGTACTGCCCCTGGGTAAAAAGACGCAGAAAGTCCTCATCGGAGCCGATGAGCCGAGCTGAAAGCCTTGCATCCCCGCTCAGGAGGAATCCTGTGCGCGGGTCAGTCGGATTATCACGCGACTCGTTGAGATAGGATAGGGAAACACTGGAGAGAAGGAGTTCTTCTTCTTGTCGAAAGAATTCGAGAGGTCCAGGAAGATTTTCCGGCAGGGTGATCCGAACTTTCTCTAGGTTGTAACGAAAAAACAGAGCGTCTCGGCGGCTCAATCTGCGCTGAGTGTGGGTGGAGGCAATCAGGCGGAACTCATCAAAAGGTTTTCCACGGAAAGCTTTCTGCCCTCCTTCGATGTTTTCCTTGAGGGCTTTCGAGTTGGTTGCGGTTAAGGAAATGACGGATGGGAACCTCCGCTCGAAGAGCTGGGATAAGTTATAGGAAATGTTGGCACGCTGACGCTGGGCGCCCACACGAAGACCCAGAGAGAGGGTACTGGCTTGGCCAAGAAAATTACTGTTGGCGAGGCCCAAAGTACCCCGCACTCCTTCGTATGAGCTATAACCGATGCCATACAAAAGCGTATATCGTTTTGCTTCTTCAACATGGACCATCACATTCTTGTGGAGCGGATCTTGGTAGGAAGGGACCTCTCGGACCTGTACTTTGTTGAAGATTGCCAAATTATATAAGTTGCTCTCGGTCGCCAGGATGCGATCCAGGGACAGGGGGTCCCCGGAGGCTATTTCCACTTCTCTTTGAATCAGATCCTTGCGGGTACTGTGGTTACCGGTCAGGATGACTTGCTCGGTAAAGGTGCGAGGACTTTCCCGGAGAAAGTAAGTAATGCTCACTCGCCCCGGTTCGGGGTAGATGATCTCAGAGCGGAAGCCCACTTGCCGGTATCCCCGATTGGCGTAGGCTGCCATGATGTTGGCACGATCCTGGGCGACTAAGAAGGGGGAGAAGGGTGTCCCGGGGTGACCTTGAATTTCCTCCAGAAGAGTCTTGGTACTGAGGTATTCGTTGCCAATAAAGTGAACCGTGTCAATGAGATAAAGTTGACCTTCCTGAATCTTGTAGACCAACGTGAGATCACGAGAGTTAGAACCCTCCAGAACCAGGGCATGAGCAACTTGCACATCTTTATAGCCGCGTCGCTGATAGTATCTTTGAATGCTGCTCGCATCTTCTTCTGCCATCTCGGTCGAGAACTTCCCTCGACTGAAGACTCCTTCTTTCTCAACGGTGAGCAGCTTTTTTAGAGTTCCCGCTGTGGCGAACTGATTTCCTTCGAATCGGATCTTCTTGAGATTCAATCTCTGGCCTCTGTCGACCGTGATAACGACTTGAGTGGGCTCCCGTCCGGTCCCGGAGGTTTCGTATTCCACCTGGGCCAGGAAGTACCCTTCTTCTTGATATTTCTGACGAAGTTCCTTTCGAGTTGCCTCCAGGAAGAACGGTGCTGTCCCTCTTTGGCTGAAGATGGGCAGAAAGGCCAATTCCTCCCGCTCGACCTCGATGCCTTGAAATTCAATCTGTGTGTGTTCTCGCATGGCAATGAAGACAGTCAGCGATACCCCATTTTCATCATCAGGGTATCGAACGGTTTCGCTCACGTAACATCGCAGGTAGCCTTGCAAGATGAGATGGTCCTCGATGGCTTTCAGGTCTTTTTCCAGCTGAACCCGGGAAAAAGGCTTTCCTTCACGGGTTTTGGCCAAAGAGAGGATCTGTTTCTCATCCAGATCTCCCTCAACACGAAGATCCAGTTGATTGACAAGTTCCTGATCACCAGCCTCGATCTGGAACGTCAGACTCAGGCGCGCTGTTGGGTGATGAAGTTCAAACCGGGGTTGGATTCGAGTACGGTAGTAGCCGTGTCTTCGGTAGAGCTCCCCCATACGGGCAAGGGTTTTTTCTACCGCTTCTGGGGAATAGGCTTCACCAGATCGGATGGCAAGCTCTCGACGCAGCAGCTTCCTGTTCAGTTTTACGTCTCCCTTGAGCTTGATTTCCCGGATCAAGTATCTCCGAATAAGGAGGATCTTGACCCTTACTCGATCACCAACGGATTCGATGCTGACCTGCACATCGTGGAACAACTCGGTGGAGAAGAGGCGTTGGATCGAGCGTTCGGCCTGAGAGGCGCTGTAGGACTCCCCTTCGCGCAGTTCCATCAAGTTGAAAAGGTCGGTGTAAGAGATATCATTCAGAGGGCCGTCCGATTGAATCTCGATGCTTTGAATGATCTTGCCGTCGAAAGGGGAATCGGCTCGAATAAAACCTGGGGAAATAGAACAGAAGATCAGACTCAGAAAGAGAGCTGGTATCGTTCTGTGAACTCTAGACACAAATCCTCTCAAAATCGTTTCTTCAGCTTGAAGTCGACGGCGATGGATCCGTCCTGGTCCCGGGTTCCAACCGTGGTCAACCAATCGGTTACCTTGTATTCGAAGACCACGAGTTGACCCTGTTGATTGCTGCTCAAATCGGTGCTGTAGTTGACGGAGAGATCCTTCGTTAACTGTTTGCCCAGGGTAATCCGAGCTCCCGGAGAGCGCTCGCTTCCGAAAAGAAATGGATCTATGGAAAATTTTTCGATGCCGAAGAGCCGACTGGTTCGAGTTTCCAGTTTTTCTCCGAAACTTCTACTGAGAATAGCTCCCGCTCCGTAGACAGCAAGAGTCCCCACTTGGCTCTGGCTTTCTCCTTCAAACCCCAGGATTTCTTCCTGGGTCTGGCCAATGGCGAGAAGGGAAAGGATGCTCGGCGTGGGCAAGGGAGGATCTGAGCGGAAGGTAAACTCCAGCTGATCGACGGGGCCCAGGATAACGACCGAGATGGTGAATTCCCTAATCTCGGTCTGAGCTTCCAAATTGACAAAGGGTCGGGTCCGTCTCGGATTGTTGAAATTGACAATCCCTCGAGAAATCTCGTACTCATTATTCTCTAAGAAAACGAGGCCACTGTCGATGGTGACCGTGCCCAGAATGACCGGATTTTGTAAAGTTCCCCGCGCATTTAAGTCCGCACTGGCCACCACGTCTGCCAGGTTGTTGGTGGCACGTATACTCTGGTAAGCCTCGACCGTGATATCCAGGGCCACTTCCGGAGCCCCTGTGGTGGGGAGGGACTCGATGTTCGCTTGAGAATATCCGACCATGAGTTCGGGAATAGAGATATCTTCGTAGTACTCTGCAGCCCGCACATAGACCGCACCAGAGATCAATTGGGAGGTGTCGCTTTTCAGGAAGTCCAAATCCACGTCCAGGGTTGAAATAAGGTTCTGTGGGTATTCCAGGCGGAGGCCGTTTCCAGAGACGTTGATTTGCCAACGTGCAGGCTGAAGCCCATCCAGGAAGATGCCCCCTTCCGCGTTCACGGTTCCGTAGATGGTTCGGGCCGAAAAGCTGTCCAAAGCAACCTGATTGGCAGTGAACCTGAGGCTGCCTTCCGCATCAAAGAGGGTGGTCGGCAATTGGGGATGAACCAGAAAGCCCTCTTTTAGATCGGCAACTCCCACGATGCGGGGTTGGCTCAAAGAGCCCCCGATGACGGTTTCCAACTGGAGCTGTCCGGCTATTGCCCCGGAGGGCAAGAAGCTGTTCATCACCAGCAGATTCATTGCCCCTTCCATTTTGAGATTGATGTCTTGGCTTCCTCTCAGGTCAACCGTTCCTTCAATCTCAAGCTCGGTGTCCGCTCCCCTCAAGCTGAGTTGATCGATGGTGACCAGTCCGGCATCATAAGTAAATTGCAAGGGGTTGACGTTGTGCAGCTCGTAACCCGCCATCGAAAGGTTGAAGTGTGGGAATTCCACATCCACCTTGAGTTGTGCGGGATCAAATAAGGGTCCAGCCAGGGTCAGGCGGCCGCTGATCACACCCTCGACATCAGGTAGCCCTTGGACAGGAATGAGTTTTAGATAAGGACCCAGGGGAAGTTGTCTCAACTCCGATGTGGCCTGTACCCTGTAGGGATCAACCAGTCCGAGATGTCCCTCAAACAGGAAGGGATTTCCCAAATAAAGATGCTGGACACGGAACTCGAGAGCCTCTCCCTGGCTTTTTGCCTGCAGCGAGACGTTTTCCAGAACGTGCTCTTTGACGACAATTCGAGGTCCCTCCAAGAAAAGTTCCAGGTTGGGCTCACTGAAGTTTCCCTTTCCTTTGAGGTTGAAGTTGATGGGTCCCTTCACCGCAATCATTTTCTGCAGCCAAACCATGTCATCGAGTGGGAATCGGCTGCCTTCGATGTCGACCCGATAGGTTTCCTCGTTCAGATTCACAGCCACCTGGCCGGAGATCGTGCCTTGCTGGATGGAGCCCTGAAAATGCTTCAGAAGAATCCTTCTGCCCTCAATTTCGAATTGCGCACTGAAACGGTCGAGCCGCTCTCCGTAGATTCTTGGCTGTATGACGGAAATCCTCCCGCTGCCTCTGTAATCACTCAAGTCGATTTGTTCCAAGTGAAGTTGACCGCTGATGGATCCCTCAATAGGGACAGCCTGATCGGCGGCGGCGAGGAAACGCTCGATCGGGACTTCATTCAATTCAAGTTCGAGAGCCTTCAGGGGACGAACTTCTGTGGGGTCGAGGACCAGAAGCAATGAAGTGCGAAGATCAAATCCGGGACCCAGGAGCCGAGCATCCTCAAGCTGTAAGATATCCTCAGATAAACGCACCTGGGATTCGAAGTCACCCAGCAATTCGTTTCTGAAAAAGATCCGCTCACTCCGGACGGTTCCTCTCAGCCCAAACGGATTCGTCCCTCCCTCGAGTGTTCCCGAGATACGGGTGGGCCCCCTCAGATCGATGGAATCCTGCTCGAGGAATCGTTTTGGAATTCCTGTGTACCCTGCCAGTGTGAAGAGTTCATCACTCTGCTGGGACAGGAGATCGAGCTCCAATCGATAAGCTCCCGAGAAGCTCACAGAACCGCTATAGTTGATCACGCTGGCGGGAGTACGCAGGACACCATCCTCGAGGTGGAGTTCCTGATGTTCAAAGGAAATCGAGGAATCTCCCTGGAAGGCAAGAGCGGGGACAATCGGATTGTCCTTCGGACTTTGAGGAGGGAATTCTCCCTGGTAGGAAAGGTGACCCTGGCCACTCGCTTCTCCCCACTGAAGTCCGGGCCAACTGATTCGGCCGGTAAAACCTGCGAAACCGTTGACCCGGATCGTCTCATGGCCCAAATCGGAAAGGAGAGGAGCTATCGTGATCTGAGATGCCTCAATCTGTAAAGTAGAGGTGCCGTCACCCTTCCAATTCAGCTTTCCCTCTCCTCGCACGCTGCCGCCATAGAATTGAGCATCCAGCCCCTGGAGGGTCACCGCTTCAGGATCCACTGAGACACTGGCTGTAATTTTCTGAAAAGGAAGATTGTCCCATTGAATCAACTCAGAGCTCGCTTCCCCCAGGAATAAGAAGTCTCCATCATTGGCCGAGAGTGTCCCCCTCAGAGAGAGACGACCTTCCTGGATATGAGAGTTGAAGAGGGACATTTCCAGTTGGGCGAGATCAACAGAAAAATCGGTGTCAAAACGATAAACCCCATTTTGGATATCACTGATGTTGCCTTCAGTTCGGACTTCCAGCTCGTCAGAATCCAACAACAGCGACAGGACTCGAAGTTGGTTTTCCAGGAATTCGAAGTCCAGGGACAGGGTTAGGTCGGTGATGTGGAATCCTTCGAGAGTCAAATCCAGGTGTTCAAAGCTGGTGTGACCGACATATTTCTGTTGATCGGGAACAAAGCGCAGAGTGGTGGCCAGTCCGCCTTCTGCCGAATCCAGGAAGAAAGGTTGGTTCTTGTAGAAAATCAATCCCCGCTTCAATGCCATTTGCTTGATATCCAATCTTGGGAGAGAGAAATCGCCCTGCTGTTTCTGCAGGTCCGAGGACAAGAAAATGTTGGAAATATTGAACCTCTGGTTGGGATCCTCAACAAGGTGGATGTGAGGGTAATCGAGAATCAAATTGTCCAGGGAGACAGATGGAGAAAGGAAGCTGGTAATGGAGAAGTCCAGCAGGATACGGTCAACGTCGATAGCCGGTTCCCGACGTGGGTAGGCCCGGTTAAACAGCTGGAGATTATGAATCTCGACCTGGGCCCCGAATGGCCAGACATCAACACTTCCAATTTCAACGCGCACCTGGAAGTGTTCCTGGAGAGTCTCGATGATCTGGCCTTTCATCCACTCTGCAAAAGCATTGCTGCGGACATTCACCACTATGGCAGTTGCCGCCGCCACCAGGAGGAAGAGGAGAAAGAGTAACCCTATCTTGTAAAATCGCCGCATCAGACTACCCGGAAGGCGCTAGCCACGCGCTGGCCCCTACCCTGCTTCTTAACGAAAACCTGTGAATAAGCCTGGCTCGCAAACCCCCACCAACTCATCAACTGTCAAGATTAAATTTTAACAAAAAAGGTGCACCCGGAGACGGTGCCGGGTGGGTATAAGCCCCCAGTTCTCACACCCGGTCTACTGCATCGGCGCAATGATCCGACCTGGACTGCGTTTCGCTCGCTCGGACTCCTCGACGTACCGTACAGTACGTCTGTGGTGCCCTCGGTCGGCGCGCCTTGTCAGGTCGGCCCTTCCGCCGCTTCGTGACGATCAGGTGTGAGAAATGCGGGCTAGGGACTGGTCGAACCTAAATCCTCAATCCAGGATGGGCAGGTTCTTGGCAAGATCGTTGAAGATCACAATCCCCATGAGCAGGATGAGAAAGACAAAGCCCACCTGAAAGATGCGTTCCTTGACACGCAGGCTGAGGTCGCGCCGAATGAGCCCTTCTAGGGCAAGCAGTGCGATCACACCACCGTCCAAAATGGGTATCGGCATCAGATTGAAAATTCCCAATTGCAGTGAGATCAGAGCCATAAAGTTGAGGAGTGGGATGATACCCATGGAGGCGGCCATTCCGGAAAAGCGAGCAATCTCGATGGGCCCGGACATGGCTCGCAAAGAGGTTCGTCCCGTAAAGATCCTTCCCACCACCTCGAAGGTCAACAAGGTCAATCGGAGGTTCCGCTCGAATGAATGTTGCATTGCCTGCAGGAATCCGTACTGTTCCAACTGCATGATCTGCACTGCCGTGCCAATACGCCAGCGGTCCTCCATTTGAACGGCAACAAAGGTCGTCTCAAAGACTTGGTTGTCTCTGAGGACTTCAAACTTTAGAGGGCTTCCTTCGGAGGCGTTGATCATTTGGGCGCTTTCGTCAAATCCCACTGTGGTCTTGTTCTCCATTGTGAGTCTGACGATCTCATCTCCGGGCCGGAGTCCGGCCTCTTCCGCAGGGCTCCCGGGTTCAACATCGCTGATGATGTAGGGAATGAAGGGGCCCACTCCTATGGTTCCTATTTCGAATCCTTCCCTTAAGGAAGGGGTGATGTTTTTGGTCAGAACCTGCCCTTGGCGTTCAACTTCCAGGACGAGGTCCTGATTGGGACTGAGGCTGATGCCTATTTCCAATTCTTGCCAAGTGGGGATCGGGTCACCGTCAATGGCCACAATGATGTCCAGAGGTTGCAGGCCAGCCTGCTCGGCCGCCGATCCCTCCTGGACGGTGCCAATCACGGCCGGTTGCCGCAGGTACTTTGCAACGGGAATCCCAAACAGAAGAGTGGTGGTGACCAGGACAAGAGCCAGAATGATATTCATGACCGGTCCTGCTATGGCTACCAGGAAACGATGCGTTTTGGGATGGGCCATGAACTCCCCAGGATCACCGGTGGGTTCCTCGTCGTAGTTCTCTCCGGCCATTTTCACGTAACCTCCCAGGGGCAGGAGGCTAACTCGATAATCGGTGTCTCCCCGTTTAAAGCCGAACAGCCGACGGCCAAACCCTAGGGAAAAGACATCCACCCGGATTCCCAGTAGTTTTGCCGCTATGTGGTGTCCCAGCTCATGAATGAAAATCATCACTCCCAGCACGAAGAGGAAGGCGATGATGCTAAAGCCGATAGAAGTTAAAATAGCCAAAAGTTTCTAATCTCCTAGTATCTAATTGTCCGTCGCTGTCTGGACGCTTGTCAAATGAGGCATTTGGTTTTAATTCGGATTGTTCATAGGTTCTCGTCACGAAGCGGCGAAGGCGCCGGTCTGACGAGGCGCGCAACGCGGTCGGTGCCGCAGGGCGGATGATTTCGCCGCTGTAGTAGAGAACCTATGAATAAACCGAGTCTATAGTCTCCTGTGCCATTCGGCGAGCCTCACGATCCGCCTCCAGTACGGTCTCCAAATCTTTAACGGTACGAGGGACGTGCCGGTTGAGCACCTCGTCTATCACTTCGGGGATGGACGAGAAAGGAAGAGACTGATCCAAAAAGCAGCGAACGGCGACTTCGTTGGAGGCATTGAGGGCGGTGGGGTAAGTTTGTCCATCATCCAGTGCCTGGTAGGCCAGACGGATACAGGGGAACTTATCCGTGTCTGGAGCATGGAACTCGAGTGCGGCAAGGGAAAGCAGGTCCAGTCGAGGTAAATTCGAGTTCCAACGATCCGGGTAGGCCAGGGCGTACAGAATGGCCGCCCGCATGTCGGTAATGCTCATCTGGGCCAGAACTGTGCCATCGATGAATTCAACCATAGAATGGATAATCGACTGAGGATGGATCACGATGGAGATTCGATCGGGTTTTACGCCAAAAAGGTGATGGGCTTCAATGACTTCTAACCCCTTGTTCATCAAGGTGGCGGAGTCTACGGTGATCTTGGGCCCCATACTCCAGGTGGGGTGATTCAAAGCTTCTTCGACCGTGACCTGTTCCAGTTGCTGTTTGTTTTTGTGAAGAAAAGGTCCACCTGAGGCCGTTAGAACCAATCGATGAACTTCTCGCTTTTCCGAGCCTCTCAAGCATTGATGGAGAGCACAGTGCTCGCTGTCCACCGGGAGCAGGTTCACCTGTGTGCTTTTGACGATGGGCATGATCAACTCACCCGCCATCACCAGGATTTCCTTGTTGGCCAGGGCCACGTCCTTTTTCTTGAGCAGTGCTTCGTAGGTCGGAATCAGCCCTGCCGCGCCCGCGATGCCTGCCAGCACAACATCCACATGGGGATGGGTGGCGGCCTCGATCACGCCTTCGACACCCGAGAGGACCTTCATCTCGGGAAGGCGCTGCTTCAGATCTCGCGCCGCCTCGCGATCATACAGAGCGACTATTTCGGGCCGATACTTCAGGCATTGCTGATGAAGAAGCTCTACACTTTTTTGTGCGGCCAGCGTGACGATTTGAAAACGTTCCGGATAGAGATCAACCAGATCCAGAGCGCTCTTGCCGATTGACCCGGTCGATCCTAAAATTGCCAGTCTTTTCACAGCTTATTCCTCAGAACGGCTCATTTTATCAGAACCAGGAGAGTGTAATAGGCGGGAAGGGCAAAAAGCAGGCTGTCGATACGATCGAGGACTCCTCCGTGTCCCGGAAGTAAATTGGAGCTATCCTTGATGTCGGCTCCGCGTTTGAGCATGGACTCGAACAGGTCTCCCACCGTACTCACCAACCCTAAGAAGGCGCCGATGAGGATGAGAAGGAGATAAGCGGTGGACCAGGCAGGGATAAAGAAGTGCCCGAACACCATTGCGGCCAACACCGAAAAGAGGAGTCCGGCGACATATCCTTCCAAAGATTTGTGGGGACTCACCTGGGATGTCACCTGATGCTTCCCCCACCTTTTCCCGACCCCATAGGCCAAGATGTCCCCTGCCCAGACGACAGAAAGGACCATCAAGAGCTGCAGCTTCTGAGAACTTTGAAAACTTCCTGCAATGGATAGAGGGACGCCGAGGTAAAAAATAGCCATCAAATTGCCTGACATGGACAAGAATCCCTTTTTCATCTCTCGCGTCTGGAATACGCTGTGGCCCATGCAGATCAGACTGCTGACCACAAGATAGCTCAGTACCGATTCAGGAGAATAAGTCCATACCCAAGGCAGGAGCAGGGTCAGAGGGTAGGTGAACCAATAGGTCTCGACTCCATACCGGGCCAGAAGCCGAAGTAATTCGAAGACACCCAGACCCAGGAACAGGTCAATCACCAGGAGAAACAGGCTGGGTGGAAGATAGCGAATGGACAGGAGGACCAGGGGAAGGAGAAAGACTGCCGTGGCCACGCGCTGCATCATTGGATATTGTGAAACGAAGTGAAGCGAATACCTCCATAGCGCCGCTCACGTTGCTGAAATTCAAGAATTGCCTCCAGCAAGTGAATCTCGCGAAAATCCGGCCACAGCACGTCGGTGACATAAATCTCAGCATAGGCGATCTGCCACAGAAGGAAGTTGCTCACCCGCATCTCTCCACTGGTACGGATCATCAGGTCCGGCTCCGGCAGCCCCACCGTATAGAGGCTTTTCTCGATGTTGTCTTCGCTGATCGGATAGGATACTCCCTCCTTCAGGAGTTGATTGAAAGCATCGACCAGTTCGAGACGACCGCTATAATTGAGGGCGACGACCATTTTGGTGCCTTTGTTGTCTCGGGTTTCTTCCTCTGCAAAGCGTAACTCTTTTTGAACCGAATGAGGCAATTCATCGATGCGCCCGATGGTCAGGAAGCGAATGCCGTTTTTTTGAATGGTGGAGAGTTCTTGACGTATATAGTCCTTGAGAAGATTCATCAGCGTGCTGACTTCACTGCGAGGACGCTTCCAGTTCTCGGCTGAAAAGGCGTAAAGCGTGAGCACTGAAATGGGCAGCCGCGCAGCCGCCTCGACCACTGCCCTCACGGCCTTGATTCCCGCCCGATGACCCGCCACGCGCGGTAGTTTTCGCTGTTTGGCCCATCGACCATTGCCATCCATAATCACCGCGATATGGCGAGGGAGCTTATTCGAATCAATTCGCTCAAGGAGTTCCGCTTCAGGGCTAGAAGGGTCAAAAATAGATTTGAATTTTTTGACCAGACCGTTCATAAAATCGCCTCGTACTCTACCACACTGCTAGTCTCGAAAAAACCTCCCTAGTACCAGACGTGCATCAAATAAAGGCCGTGGGCGGGTGCCGTGGGTCCGGCCAGCCGGCGATCTTTGGAATTCAGGATTTTACAGATGTGATCAGGATCTCTCTTTCCCACTCCGACTTCCAAAAGGGTACCCACGATATTGCGCACCATATGATGTAAAAACCCGTCGCCTTCGATCTGATAGGTGAGGTGACATCCCTGCTCTTGGATTTGAGAGAGAAAAACGGTACGAACGGTGCTTTTCACCCTTGTCGAAGCGGCCGCGAAGCCTCTGAAGTCGTCAGACCGGCACAGTTGTTCCGCTGCCCTCTGCATGTCTGGAGCATTCAAGGGGCGGGTCATGTGATGGACGTAGCCATGGAGAAAAGGAGGGAGAATAGGCCCAGTGTAAATGCGATATTCGTAGCGTTTCTTTAAGGCGTCCTTCTGAGCGTGAAAGTTGTGGGGAGCCGGATCGATACGCATGACTCGAATGTCCCAGGGTAAAATTCCATTGAGTCCCCGAAGAAGTTTCTCTGTCGCTATTTTTTCAGAAAGTCTGAGGTGGGCCACCTGTTCCATTGCGTGTACGCCTGAATCGGTTCTTCCCGCCCCCACCACACTGATCTCTTCGCCGGTCAACTGGTGCAGTGCGCTGTTTAACTTGCCCTGGATGGTGTGCTGATTCTTCTGGATTTGCCAACCGGAGTAGCGGGTTCCCACGTATTGGAGAACGACTTTGTATTTGGTCACTTTTTCAATCCCACGGACGTCACGGATCTTACACCGCAGAAGGTCCAGCTTCCAGGTCGGAGCGCGCCTCAGCGCGCGTTCCAAGTTCCAAGTTCCAGGTTTGGAATTTCAGCGAGTCTGTGGTCTGCACTCAGTCCTCAGCACTCAGTCCTCTCTTCCGGTCAGTTGTCATTTGTCATTTGTCATTTGTCTGTGGTCTGTGGTCTGTGGTCTGTGGTCTGTGGTCTATTCTCAGCTGTCAGCTTCCCCATGTCCATGCTACAATACGGCTGATCCTCACATCATTCAATCGATTCAAATAGGGAATTTACAAGTATGTCAGGACATTCAAAATGGCATTCCATCAAGCACAAGAAGGCGAGTGCCGATGCCAAGAGGGGAAAGCTCTTTACCCGGCTGATTAAGGAAATTAGTGTGGCTGCTCGGCTTGGCGGGGGTGATGTTGAGGCCAATCCCCGGTTGCGGGGGGCCGTGCAGACCGCTAAGGGCGCCAACATGCCTCAGGACAACATCAAGCGTGCCATCATGAAGGGAACGGGAGAGCTTCCCGGCCAGATTTACGAGTCCATTTCCTATGAAGGCTATGGGCCGGGAGGAGTGGCGGTGCTGATCGAGGTCCTGACGGACAACAAGAATCGAACGGTAGCTGAGCTTCGCCGTATCTTCTCCAAACAGGGGGGAAATCTAGCTGAGACAGGCAGTGTGCAGTGGATGTTTGAGAGGAAGGGGTCGATTGCCATTAACCAGAAAGAGGTTTCGGAAGAGCAACTCCTGGAGATCGTTCTGGAGGCTGGAGCTGAAGATCTTGAGAGCCATGAGGATATCTTTAATGTTTACACCTCTATTGAAAGTCTAGAGGTGGTCAAACAAGCCTTGAAATCAGCCGGGGTCGAAATGGAGTCTGCGGAACTGACCATGACCACGCAGACCGACGTGCGTCTCGAGAACAAGCAAGCAGAACAAATGCTCAGGTTAATGGACGCATTAGAGGATCTTGAGGATGTGGGGAATGTCTACGCCAACTTTGACATCGATGATACGCAGATGGAATCGCTAATCAACTGACGCCGGCCGGAGACCCCAGCCGGGAGACCGGCTGAAATCCTAAATTCAAAATCCCAAATCCCAAACAAATTCAAAACGAATTCTTTTTTTCTATTTTCTATTTTCTATTTTCAGCGCGCTCTGGGCGCAGACACCGGTAGTATCATGATTCCGTGGTAATTCTAGGGGTTGACCCCGGGAGTCGGATGACGGGCTATGGGGTCATCAAGTTCGAAGGGAATCATCCGTGTTGCCTGGAATACGGGGGAGTCTCGGGGCTCACTCAGGGTGGATCAAACCTTTTCCCGGATCGGTTAAGGCGTATTCACACGAAGTTGTATGCTTTGTTGGAGCACCATGCACCGGACGTGGTTGCAGTCGAGGATGTCTTCTATGCCGTCAACGCGAAGAGCGCACTCAAACTCGGGCAGGCTCGGGGCGTGGTTTTGTTGGCCGCAGGCCAGTTTAGGATTCCTCTTGTCGAGTATTCACCTTTGGAGATCAAAAAGGCAGTTGTGGGTTACGGCAGGGCCGATAAGGCACAGATCCAGGTCATGGTTCGGACCTTGCTGAACCTCAAGGAAGAACCTCAACCCCACGATGCTGCTGATGCGCTCGCCATAGCACTGTGTCATGCTTTTCGTGGATCACGATCCCGCCATACCCAGCGGCGCTGGAAGAGTCTCTAGTGTCTCGTCCTATGAATAATCCCGGCTAGCTTTCCGAAGAGAGAGTCGTGGACTCATTTTCGTCACTCAGGGATTTCTTTTCGGCTTGATATTGCCCCGTCCGGACCCGGGCCGGACGCAGCACTTGCTCACCCCAGCGAAATCCACGTTGTACAACTTCGATGATGTGTTGATCCAGGTCGGGATCATCCACCGCAACCACGCCCACCGCCTCCGCCTCATGCGGATCGAAAGGTTTGTGGAGGAGATCCATGGGTTCAATACCCAGCGACTTGAGCTTACTCAGGAAGAGTTCCAGATTAAGCTGAACACCCTCTTTCAGAGCCTCAAAACTGAGGGTTTCCTGGGTCGCCTTGAGGGCCCGCTCGAAGTTATCGATCAATTCCAGAAAATTGCCGAAGATCTCAAATTTTTCTTGTTCCATCCGCCGGTCCATATCTTTGGACAGGCGGAGGCGAAAAGCTTCATTCTCCTGGTGCAGTTTTTCGACTTTCTCCTTGAGCTTTTGCTCAGCTAGTTCTGTCCTCGTCTTTAACTCTTCGATGAAACTCGGATATTTTTTGGTTGGTATTGAAGCCTTTTCCTCGGCTGATTCATCCTGGGCCCAGAATCTCCGGTCGGTCACTTTCATTTTCGATTCTTCCTTGCCTTTTCCCATTCTTTTCTTCTCATGGTTCATCCCTGACTATCATAAGATCTCGACCAACCACCGTCAAAGCCAGGCCTATACGAACTTGTCAAGACACTTTTCCGATCCTATATAAGGCGTAAGAAGAACGGAAACAGATTAAAGGGGAAGGAGTTTCATATGGATATCAGTCGTTTAACAGAGAAAGTGCAGGAAGCCCTGAGAGAGGCTCAGGTTAAGGCTCTGCGACTCGGTCACCAGCATGTTGAAGTGGAGCATCTTTTACTGGCCCTCCTGGAACAGGAACAGGGGCTCGCCACTTCGATGTTTCATCGAGCGGAAATCAGTGGAGAAGATCTCAGGAAAAGTCTTCAAGAGGAACTCGACGCCCTTCCAAGAATTTCTAGTTCCTCGGGGCCCCCCGATCAAGTGTATGTTACGGGACGCCTCAGTTTGCTGCTGGAACAGGCCAAGGAGGAAGCCAAGACGCTTGGGGACGAATATGTCTCGGTGGAGCATCTGCTGCTGGCTTTGACCGAGGACAAAAGTGCTGCTGGGAGAATCTTTAGAGAGTTTGGAGTGACTCGAGAGAGACTGATGCAGACCCTGTACCATATTCGAGGCAGCCAAAGGGTTACCACACCCAACCCTGAAGTGACCTATGAGGCGCTTGAGAGATATGGCCGCGATCTGACGTTACAGGCAACCCAGGGCAAACTGGATCCGGTCATCGGGCGCGATGAGGAAATCCGCCGCATCATGCAGGTCTTGTCCCGTCGTACCAAGAACAATCCCGTTCTCATTGGGGAGCCGGGGGTTGGCAAGACCGCGATTGTGGAAGGGCTGGCTCAGCGAATCGTTCGAGGTGACGTTCCGGAGGGCTTAAAGAACAAGAGGATTGTATCTCTGGACATGGGTGCTCTGATTGCGGGGGCAAAATACCGGGGAGAGTTTGAGGAGAGGCTTAAGGCTGTTCTTAAGGAAGTCCAGGACTCCCAGGGCGAGATTATTCTTTTCATTGACGAACTGCACACCGTGGTCGGTGCCGGTCGGGTGGAAGGCGCTATGGATGCGGGAAACCTCCTGAAGCCGATGCTGGCTCGTGGAGAACTGCACTGCATTGGTGCCACTACGCTGGACGAATATCGCAAGCATGTCGAAAAAGATGCTGCACTGGAGCGGCGGTTTCAAGTTGTTCTGGTCAGTCAACCTTCTGTGGAGGACACGGTTTCGATCTTGCGCGGATTGAGCGAGCGATACGAAGTACACCATGGTGTCAGAATCAAGGATTCGGCTTTGGTTGCTGCAGCGGTGCTCTCCAACCGGTACATTTCAGATCGGTTTTTGCCCGACAAGGCCATTGATCTGGTCGATGAGGCGGCCGCAAAGTTGCGCCTCGAAATGGATTCTATGCCTTTTGAGCTCGATGAGTTGCGACGCCGGGTCATGCAGCTCGAGATCGAGCGAGAAGCATTGAAAAAGGAAACCGATAAAGCCTCAAAGGAACGCCTGGCTAAACTGGAGAAGGGACTCGCGGATATGAAGGTCCAGGCCGACGCGCTCCATGCCCAATGGCAGATAGAAACGGAACGGCTGCAGCGCTCGAGAACCCTTCGTGAACAGATTGAACGGACCAAGATTGAAATCGAGCAAGCTGAACGAGAATATGATCTCAACCGGGCGGCGGAGCTGAAGTACGGCACGTTGGCAGGGTTGGAGCGCCAACTGGAGGAGGAAGAAGAAAGCCTGGCAAAGGAGCCTGATGCTGACCACTCTTTGAAGGAGGAAGTTGATGATGAGGACATTGCCGAAGTGGTGAGCCGTTGGACCGGCATCCCCATGTCGAGGCTGCTTGAAGGAGAAGTACAAAAACTACTTCATCTGGAAGATGCTCTCCATTTGCGTGTTGTGGGCCAGGAAGATGGAACGGCTGCGGTGGCTGAAGCGGTCATTCGGGCGCGTTCGGGTCTGAAAGATCCAAACCGTCCTGTGGGGAGCTTCATTTTCTCGGGTCCGACCGGGGTGGGGAAGACAGAGCTGGCCCGCGCTTTGGCCGAGTTCCTGTTCGATGACGAGGGCGCCATGATTCGAATCGACATGTCCGAGTATCAGGAGAAGCATTCAGTGGCCCGACTGATCGGAGCACCGCCGGGGTATGTGGGATACGAGGAGGGTGGCCAGCTCACGGAAGCGGTACGGCGTCGACCCTATTCGGTGATTCTTCTGGACGAAATTGAGAAGGCTCACTGCGACGTCTTTAATACTCTGCTGCAAATCCTGGAGGACGGTAGACTCACCGATGGGCAGGGTAGGACTGTGGATTTCAAAAACACCATTGTGATCATGACTTCCAATATTGGGAGCCATCGCATTCTTGAATATTCCCACGCCTTTGAAGGGTTTGAATATGAAGAGATGAAAAGAGCTGTATTGGAGGAATTGAGTCGTCACTTCCGACCGGAATTCCTCAACCGGGTGGATGAAATGATTGTCTTTCATGCTTTGTCCGAGGAACACTTGAAAGAGATTGTGGAAATCCAGCTCCAGAATTTGCGCCATCGGCTGGCGGACCGCAATATTCAGATTGAGGTGACCCCTGAAGGGCGCGAATTTTTGGTCCGGGTCGGCTATGATCCAAACTACGGTGCTCGTCCTTTAAAGCGGAGCATTCAGAAGGAGCTGGAGAACCCGCTCGGCCGCTTGATTCTTCAAGGAACAGTCAGAGATGGGGGCGGGGTGCTGGTCGATTATGATACCTCCAATAAGAGATTGACCTTTACGCCTCAAGCGGCGGTAGCTGAAAAAGAGGTTGAAGCCACCGTCGGAGTGTAGGGGGAGTTCGGGGACAGGCCCCGAATTCTGGGAATTCTTGGGCCTGTCCCCGAACTCTCCAATTGTTTGGAATTTGGGATTTAGGATTTGAAATTTGTTCTTCTCATTCCTTTAGGGAATGAGAAGAACTTGTCCCAGGAAGATGAGGTGAGGGTCGTCGATCCGATTCATGTTTTGCAGCCTTCTAAGAGAGGTGCCGAATTTGATGGCAATCTCAATCAAAGTATCGCCTGGACGGACTCGGTACTGTGTGGGTTGCTCAGAAGCCTCAGAGACCAGAAGAAACTGTCCCGGATAGATTCGGTCCGGATTAGAGAGGTTGTTGGCAAGCTGAAGTGTGGAGACGGAACTACCCACTCGGTTCGCTATGACAAGGAGAGTGTCGCCATCCTGCACCCGGTAACCCATCGCGCCGTTGTCGGCCACCAGAAACAGGCTGGTGGCGGCAGGTGCTGTTTCAAGAGCTGCCACAATCGCTTCTCCCTGACCTTGAGGAAGATGAATCTCGAGTCCGGCCGGCAGAATCTTCGATCTTTGCCAGACATCTGCCCTGATGTGCGGATTATAGTCCCGAAGAATATCTTCCGTGAGTCCCTGGATCTGAGTGAAATGGCTTAGTCGATGAGACCTTTCCAAAGAGATGGTGTCATATTGCCTGGGAGAGGCAAGCTCCAGGGGGCCGAAGTAGTCCGAATAGTTGCGGGCCACTACAACGGCTGCCAAAAACTCGGCATAAAAATTCTTGCTGGCGAACCCGAAGGTCCGGGACTGGTATTGCTGGATAATCTTACCCAAATCGGCGCCAAAACGTCTTTTGGCCCGCGCCATCCCGTTTGTGCCATGATTGAAGGCGGTCACGGCCAGGGGCCAGTTCCCCAGGGTGTCATAGTTCTCTCGAAACAGGCGCGCCGCCGCTTCACTCGATTTCAAAGGGTCGAGGCGTTCATCCACAGAACGGTTAATTTTCAGGTAACGGCGTCCCGTTCCGCGTATAAACTGCCAAATACCTGCCGCGCCTCGTTTGGAATAAACACTATAATCAAAGGAGGACTCGACATGGGGCAAAAGCGCGAGCTCGGCGGGGAGACCGTGCTCCTTAAATATGGTTTCAATTCTGCTGAGATATTGTCCGGAACGGATCAAACCTTCCCTAAATTTTTCCTTGATGCCCCTTTGGGAGCGCATATTCTTCCCCAGTTCCCTCAATAGACGGGAAGAAGGGGAGTAACCGTGAGATTCAAGAAGGCGGATGATTTTCTTGTGCGTTTTTGTGAGCTTCTCTGAGTCGTAACCGTATCGTCGTATCTCCTCAAAGAGCCGCTGGAACTCTTTCTCCCTCTTTTCCAATTCCTTTCGCTGGCGTTCGTACTCGACGCCATCGTCACGAACTTCCCTGGCAAACCGGACCACCTCGTAAATCAAGCGAACATCGTTTTGGTCATGGATCAGGACTTCTCGGTCCCCGTATTCGGTAAAGATTGCCTTCCAGAACTCGATCCTGTCTTCAAAGCCCTTGGAGGGGAAGGAGCTGGAGATCTGATCTAGGGAGAAAGAACCGGCACCCAGGAGGCTCGATGAGAAAAGCAGGAAGAAAAAAAACGATTTTGCCATTATCCTCTCGCTATGTTAGCAAAGCCACACGACCAGGCAAAGGATTATGTGATCTCACTCAGACGGCCCTGTATCTCCGCGCAGATTTGTTGGGGAGATTGGCCTTTAACTTCCACCGGGATGTCTGCTAGTTGATAGATCTTCTCGCGACAGCGAAAAAGGGATTCCCATTGCTCCGGGTCTCTTGCCAGAGGGCGATGTCGAGAGTCCATGCATCGTCTTCTCGCCAGTCTAAGGGGAATTTTGAGCCACACCGATATGCCTTGTTTGGAGATATAGTCACGGTTGACTTCGCTAACGAAGGTTCCTCCTCCAAGAGCCATCACACAGGGCTCTGAAGGCGAGTTTTGGACCAACGTGTCCGACTCCAATTTCCGGAAATACTCCTCTCCCTGTGACTCGAAGATTTCGGAAATCGTCCTCTTCTGCTCCTCTTCGATCAGGTCATCCAGATCGTAAAAGGGACGATCCATACTACCCGCCAGGAGCGGACCAATCGTCGACTTTCCACTTCCCATGAATCCGACGATATAAACGTGTTTATCCACTTTCAACTCTCAGAGATTGCAGTTTCTCGAAAAATTTTGGGAAGGATACGGATACACAGGACGGGTGATCGAGTTCGACCGGTCGAGTCGCGATGAGTCCGGCCACGGCAAAGGCCATAGCTATGCGATGATCTCCGAAGGTCTGGACCTTTCCGCCCTGAATCTGCTGGCCTGGTGGGACAAAGAAACCGTCCGGGTACTCTTCAACCTGCACACCCAGATTTCTCAGATTTACAACCACAGATTTTATTCGGTCGGATTCCTTCTTGCGCAGTTCTTCGCCTCCCCGGACTCGGAGTCCCTGTTCCAGACGCGTGGCCAGGATAGCTAGAGCAGGAATTTCGTCGATCAGGTTGGGGAGCCACTTCCCGCTGATTTCAGCGGGAAATCTCCTGAGTGGCTCATGGCTGAAACAAATCTTCAGATCACAAACAGGTTCAGCGTTGAACTCCCGAGTATTTGTTCTCTCAACCCGGGCTCCCGAATCTTCCAGCAGAGTGAGCAAACCTGTGCGAGAAGGATTCACTCCGACCCTTCTCAGGCAGATCTCAGAATCGGGAACGAGAAGAGCGGCCACGATGAAGAACACAGCCGCTGAAAAATCGCCGGGGATTTCCATTTGAACCGCCTTTAAAGATGCTGGCCCTTTCACTTTCAATTGTTGTGCCTCTTCCGTCAAGACGACGTCAAAGAACGGTAATGCACGCTCCGTATGATCACGCGACGGAACGTCTTCCACCACAGTGGTCTCCCCTTGGGCCATCAGTCCGGCCAGAAGAACACACGATTTCACTTGAGCACTGGCCATCGGCAATCGGTAATGAATTCCCCGCAACTGTGAACCCGTAATGCGCAAGGGTGGAAATTCATCCTGGACTGCCTCAATCTTCGCGCCCATTTGGGTGAGAGGTCGGATGATTCGCTCCATGGGCCGACGATTCAAAGAGTCATCTCCCTGGATAGTGGAAACGAATGGGGAAGCAGAAAGCAGGGCGGAAAGAAGGCGAACGGTAGTTCCACTGTTCCCGGCGTCGAGAAGGTCCTTGGGCTTCTGAAACCGCCTCCATCCTTCACTTTGGATTTCGACCTCATTATTTGCGGATTGCCGGATCCCCAACCCGAGTTTTCTGAGACAGCGAAGTGTCGATTGACAATCCTCGCTCTGTGAAAATTGAGAGATGCGGGTAGTCCCGTTGGCCATGGCTCCGAGAATGGCATAGCGGTGAGAAATCGACTTATCCCCGGGTAGGCTAAGCTCTCCTCGCAAAGAGGAGACGGGTTGAATGCGCATGCTATTGCACTAAGTGTCCGACCGGTGACTGAGAATCCCCAGTTGCAGATCGATTTCTTTCAAGCGCTTGATCTTGTCTCTGTATTCAGCTGCCTTTTCAAACTCAAAGCGCTCGGCGGCAGCCCTCATTTGGGTCTCTAGTTTTGCCAGCTCTGCCCTGATCTCTTCTGCCGAGGAGTACTCCTCTATTTCTTCTGCCACGACGGAGATCTGAGAGTAATCCAGCTGTGTCATCTGCAGAAAGGTGTCGTCCACGGGTTTGAGAATGGTTTGAGGGGTGATGCCATTTTGTTGATTGTATTCTTGTTGGATTTTCCGACGCCGTCGAGTTTCTTCAATGGCTCTGGACATTGAATGGGTGACCACATCGGCGTACATGATAACCTTTCCATGAACGTTGCGGGCGGCACGACCTGAGGTTTGAATCAGAGAGGTTCCACTGCGCAAAAATCCTTCTTTATCCGCATCCAAAATAGCAACCAGAGACACTTCGGGCAGATCCAGACCCTCCCTCAGGAGGTTGACTCCGATCAAGACATCAAACTTGCCTAGTCGAAGGTCCCTCAGAATCTTCACCCGATCCAGAGTGTTGATCTCCGAGTGAAGATAGCATACGGCAACACCGAGTTCGGTGTAATATTCGGACAGTTCCTCAGCCATTCGTTTGGTAAGGGTGGTCACCAAAACCCGTTCATTTTGTTCTGCTCGTTGACGAATTTCCTCCAGCAAGTCCTCGATCTGGCCTTTGACTGGCCGCACCTCTATGGCTGGGTCCATGAGGCCCGTGGGCCGGATAATCTGCTCGACGATTTCTCCACCGCATCGCTGCAGTTCGTACGGTCCCGGGGTAGCCGATACGTAAATCGATTGAGGCAAACGGGATTGTATCTCGGCAAAGTTGAGAGGTCGGTTGTCCAAGGCGGAGGGCAAACGGAATCCGTACTTCACCAAATTGAGCTTTCGGGAACGGTCACCCTCGTACATACCCCGTAGTTGTGGGACCGTGACATGACTTTCATCAATAAAGACAAGGGCATCCGAGGGGAAGTAGTCCATGAGAGTCGGAGGTGGCTCTCCGGGCAGTCGACCCGTCAAGTGACGAGAATAGTTCTCGATTCCTCGACAGTACCCCACCGTCTTGATGGTTTCCAGATCAAACATAGTGCGCTGATGAACCCGTTGAGCCTCGACCAGCAGGCCTTCCTTTTCTAACCGAGTTCGATGCTCCTCCAACTCCATTCGGATACTCTCCACGGCAGTCTCCCACTGGCTTCGAGGCATAACGTAGTGAGATTTGGGATAGATGGGAACCCGCTGATGTTCCTTGATGATCTCTCCCGTGAGGGGATCAAACTGGTAGATGGCGTCAATTTCATCTCCGAAAAGTTCGAGCCGGATTCCATAATCACCGTAGGCAGGAATGACTTCAATCACGTCGCCGCGAACTCGAAAGGTTCCTCTCTTCAGCTCCAGATCGTTGCGCTCATACTGGATCTCGACCAATTTGTGCAGAATCTCCCGACGATTGATCTGCTGGCCCTTGCTCAACATGGCGACCATCCCGTAGTAGGCCTCGGGTGATCCCAAACCATAAATACAGCTGACGCTTGCCACGATAATGCAGTCGCGCCGCTCGAACAGCGATCGGGTTGCCGAATGACGCAGTCGATCGATTTCGTCGTTGATCAGTACCTCCTTCTCGATGTAAGTATCGCTTGAAGGGATGTAGGCTTCGGGCTGGTAGTAGTCGTAGTAACTGACGAAGTACTCGACGGCGTTGTGCTGGAAAAATCTCTTGAATTCCTGATAGAGCTGGGCAGCCAGGGTCTTGTTGTGGCTCAAGATCAGGGTGGGTCGGTTCACTGCCTCGATGACCTTGGCCATGGTGAAGGTTTTTCCTGATCCGGTGACCCCCAGCAAGACTTGATCCTGTCGGCCTTCTTCGATCTTTCCCACAAGTTCACGGATGGCTCTGTCCTGGTCTCTGCTGGGATGAAAGGGACTTTCCAGCTTGAATTCAGCCGATTCGGTCCAAGCCTGCCCGTAAGAAATACCTGAGTAGGAAAGTTCCTTTGAATTCGACACAACCGATTATTATAATTCAATCACAAATTAGGAGATGAAAAACAGACCTCCGGGGACCTGTCCCTCATCTCCTAAACTTTCTGACAGGGGCGCTAGCTAGAATCGATACTCGGCTTCTTGTTCTCTTCAAATGTTAAACTCAAAGTGGATGCGGAACTTTAAGGAGATCACTCAAAGATTTCTCGCCGAACGGTGAGGGAAGGGTGCACTGTAGTGTCGAAGGAACGCGGGGAAACCCAGCTTGGTTGCCTGGTGCTGGCCGTGCTGGTAGCCATGCTGGGGTACTTGTGCTACCGAGTCATCCCTGTGTACCTGGAGCAGGATGAATTTCATGATGACTTGCTCACCATCGCCGGAAGAGCCACCCTTCAAGGATGGGAAAATCGCAGAATCATCAACCGAGTGTTGCAGCTAGGCGTGAACAGCAACTTCACAGTCGAACGAAAGGACATCCAGGTCCAGCATATCCGTGGCCGACCGGAGGTGGTTATTGTGGTGAACTATAGTAGAACCGAGGAATTTCCCGGGGGTTACGTGTATAAGTTTTTTTTCCGCTCTGTCGCCCCGGGTCTCCTTGGGTTTTAGTCCGGGTTATGCATCAATTCTCTACTGCAGCGCCGAAATCATCCGGCGTGCTGTGCAACGCAGTCAGGTCGGCGCTTTCGTCGCTTCGTGACGAGAACCTATGCATATTCCGGACTAGAGAGAGCGGGGATTCCAGATCCTCGTTCAAAGTTCCACGCTTCAGGCTGCGGGTGAACTTGCATCTGAAACGTAAACCCTCTAACTTCACAGACTGATGCGTATTCTGGTCACGGGTGGAGCGGGTTTTATAGGCAGTTTCTTGTGCGAATCTCTGCTCGATGAAGGGCACGAGGTGATCTGTCTGGACAACCTCTTTTCTGGATTCAGGCGCAATATCCAACCTTTCCGAACCAACCCCTCTTTTGAATTTATTCGGCACGACGTGGTCGAACCGATACTCTTGGAAGTGGACCAAATCTACAATCTGGCTTGTCCGGCATCGCCGGTTCACTACCAGTACAATCCGGTCAAGACTGTGAAAACCAATGTAATGGGAACCATCAACATGCTCGGTATGGCCAAGCGAGTGAAGGCTCGTATCCTGCAGGCCAGCACATCAGAAGTGTATGGAGATCCGCAGGTGCATCCGCAGCCGGAAGAGTACTGGGGTCATGTCAATCCCGTCGGAGCGCGCAGTTGTTACGATGAGGGGAAGAGAGTGGCTGAGACACTGATGATGGACTACCATCGCCAAAACGCCGTGGATATCCGAATTGCACGGATCTTCAATACTTACGGTCCTCGAATGTCCATAGACGACGGACGTGTTGTGAGTAATCTGATTGTGCAGGCGCTTCGGGGTGAGCCGATGACCGTTTATGGAGATGGATCACAGACTCGATCCTTCTGCTATATCTCTGATCTGGTGCGGGGATTAAGGATGCTGATGGACCAGGAAGGCGTCCACCGTCCTGTCAACCTTGGAAATCCGGTGGAAGTCTCTATTCTTTCCTTCGCCGAACGGGTTCGTGAGCAGACAGGAACAGGCTCGCAGATCCGCTTTGAGCCTTTACCCTCGGATGATCCGGTGCGGCGAAGACCTGATATTGCTCAAGCCCGCAAACTGTTCGACTGGGAACCGGAGGTGGAGCTGAAAAAAGGATTGAGACTCACGGTGGATTATTTTGACGACTTGCTCCGCAAGTGAGTTCTGTTAGATACTTTGTCAGAATTGGTCCGATCCTTTAGGCTATAGGAGCCTATCCGAGTCATAGGACAGGCTCCTAAGAGGGAGTGTTGAAATGCTGGCTTCTTACGTTCCGATTGTGATTTTCATCCTGGTTGCTCTGTCGCTTCCGGTGGTGGGGCTGGTGGTGGGAAGATTGATTCGTCCCTATAAACCTCATGCCACAAAGCTCATGGCCTACGAGTGCGGGGTGGATCCGGAGGGAGATGCGCGGGATCGATTTTCGATTCGCTTCTACATCATTGCCATTCTGTTCGTGGTCTTCGAGGTGGAAACCATCTTTTTATTTCCATGGGCCATCATTTATCGTCGCCTGGCTCTCTTTGGGTTTATCGAAATGCTCGTCTTCTTGGGTATTCTGATTGTGGGCTATTTTTACGTTTGGAAAAAAGGAGCCTTAGAGTGGGTCTAATTGAAAATCGAATGGAAAAGAACATCGTGACGACGACGGTGGATTCACTCTTCAACTGGGCTAGGAAGTCCTCCCTTTGGCCTATGACGTTCGGGCTGGCCTGCTGCGCCATTGAAATGATGGCCACAGGCGCTTCTCGTTTTGACATGGATCGATTCGGTGCCGGAATTTTTCGGCCTTCTCCACGGCAATCGGATCTCATTATCATTGCCGGGACGGTGACCCTGAAGATGGCGGAGGTCATTCAGCGACTGTACGATCAAATGCCGGAACCGAAGTGGGTCATCTCCATGGGGGCCTGTTCTAGCGTAGGTGGGCCCTTTGATACGTATTCAACCCTTCAGGGGGTGGATAAGGTCATTCCTGTGGATGTCTACATCCCCGGATGTCCGCCCCGGCCTGAAGCGCTGCTCTATGGTTTGATGCGACTGCAGGATAAGATCGATCAGATGACCATTGCCAAAGGGAAAGAGCAGTTTCAGGTTAGTTAGCCCGGACTATGCATAGGTTCTCTACTGCATCACCGAAATCACTCATCCTGACTGTGTTGCGCTCGGTCGGCCTCCTCAGCGTACCATACAGCACGCTTGCGGGGGCCTGGGGCACCCGCAAGCGGGTCACGCGCCTTGTCAGGCCGGCGCTTTCGGCGCTTCGTGACAAGAACCTATGCATAATACGGGCTAGGTGTCTCGTTCCATAAAATATGATGACGTTTGTGGCGAGCGAGGCCCTAAGCGCTGAACTTTCAACGAATCGAGTGAGAAGGAGCCAGTTGTTGAGTCTCCTGGTGTGAGATGAGCGAAGAGGACAAACCGAAGCAACCGCAAGAGCCAGAAGGCCAAGAGGCTCCAGAAGCCGAGGAAAAGGAAACCCCGACACCTTCAGAGCCCAGTTCGAAATCGGCTGCACCCGAGAAAGCTGCTAAGCCTGCTCCTCCCAAAGCGGCCAGAAAAAAGGTCCTCTCTTACGAAGATCTGGAAGAGGATACCCTCCTTCAGAAGCTGAAAGAGAAATTTTCCGAACATATTTTCTCGGCACAGTCCTTTCTCCATCAACCCATCTACACGGTTTCTGTTGACTGTTTGTACGACGTCATGATCGAGCTCAAGGACAGTCCGGATTGGGACTTCGACTATCTTGTCGATCTGACCGCTTTGGATTACCTGGGAGACGACAAGCGGTTCTGTATGGTCTATCATCTCTATTCCTACAAGCACGGTAAGCTGATTCGAATCAAAGCCCGCATATCGGAGGAAGAGGTCGTGCCTTCAGTGACTTCTATCTGGAAAACCGCCGATTGGATGGAGCGGGAAGTCTACGACCTGTTCGGAATCGAGTTCTCCGGACATGATAATCTGAAGCGGATTCTGCTGCCCGATGATTGGCACGGTCATCCCCTGCGCAAGGATTACGACATTAAATTACAGGACCAGGCCTGGATTAAGAAGCACCTACACATCAGGAAGACTCCCGAATGAAAGCAATGGAAGAATCGACCGTTCTCGACGCCAAGGTCCTGGAGCTGAATATGGGCCCTCAGCACCCGTCTACTCACGGTGTGCTTCGAGTGAAATTAAAGTTGGATGGTGAACGGGTGGTGGATGCGGAGTGCATCATCGGTTATTTGCACAGGGGTGTGGAGAAGATCAGCGAGAATCGGTCTTACATCGAGTGCGTTCCCTACTACGACAGAACGGATTACATTGCGGCGGTTTCCAACGTCTATGGCTTTCTCCTGGGCGTGGAGGCGATGATGCAGATCGAGGTGCCGAAACGGGCCCAGTATATCCGCATCATGATGACGGAGTTTAGCCGTATAGCGAGCCATCTGCTCTGGCTGGCCACTCATGCCATCGATATCGGGGCCATGACGGTGTTTTTGTATTGTTTCCGGGAGCGGGAGGAAATTCTCAAATTATTCGAGGCTCTCTTCGGTGCCCGATTGACCACCCACGCCTTCCGAGTGGGCGGCCTCTGGAAAGACCTGCCTCCTGGCTTTGTGGAAGCAGCGCGCAAATTCATCGATGAGTTCCCCGAAAGAGTGGATGAATATGAGCAGTTGCTCACCAAGAACCGAATCTGGATGGCTCGGACCCAGGGAATCGGGGTGATCTCCGGTAAAGAAGCCATCGAATGGGGGTTGACCGGTCCCGTGTTGCGCGGTTCCGGAGTGAGACACGATGTCCGGAAGGATCGTCCTTATGGAGGCTACGAAGAGTTCGACTTCGATGTCCCGGTGGGTGAAAACGGAGATACCTACGATCGCTACCTGGTTCGCCTGGAGGAGATGCACCAGAGCCGGCGAATCATTCAACAGGTATTGGATCGGCTGCCGGATGGACCCGTTCGCGGGAAGGCACCCAAGATTGTCAAACCGCCCGTGGGCGAGTATTACTCGGGCATTGACGGCCCTCGGGGAGAGCTGGGTTACTACATTGTCAGTGACGGCTCGGCACACCCCTTCCGGGTGAGAATCCGTCCCCCTACCTTCATCAGCCTGCAGGTCTTGCGCCGGTTAGTGAAGGGGCATTTGATGGCGGATGTGATTGCCATTATCGGCACCTTGGACATCGTATTGGGTGAGGTCGACCGATGAACGAGAACGTATTCATCGAGAACTTGCTTATTTACGCCGTCATTCCGTTGATCAAGATTGTCGTGATCGTGTTGGTCCTTTCCGGGGCGATCGCCTACTTGACGTTGCTGGAACGGAAATTGATTGCCCACATCCAGGTTCGCCTGGGCCCCATGAGGGTGGGATGGCACGGTCTTCTTCAGCCGATTGCCGATGGTCTGAAGTTTCTTCTCAAAGAGGACATCGTGCCAGCCAAAGCCGACGCTTTGATTTTTACCATCGCCCCGGCGATTTCCTTAATCCCCGCCTTCCTGGTCTTTGCAGTGGTGCCTTTCGGGCCTCCTGACATGTTACAGGACTTTTTGGGCTGGACCCTGGGCTGGTTCCCGTTCCTTAACCTTGACGAGGCGACGACGGAAAGGATTGCCCAAAATGCCATTGCCTCCGGGGGATACGTGACCGACATCAACATCGCTGTCCTCTTTGTCTTGTCGGTCTCCTCGGTTGGCATCCTGGGAATCATTCTGGGGGGATGGGCTTCCAACAGCAAGTATCCCCTGTTGGGGGCACTGAGATCCACCGCTCAGATGGTCAGCTATGAAGTGGCCCTGGGATTCGCCATCATTGGGGTCCTTTTGGTGGCGGGTTCTCTGAGCCTGGTGGAGATCGTTCAGAATCAGCAGCAAGAGCAGCTCTGGTATATCTTTGTCCAACCCCTTGCCTTTGTCCTCTTTTTTATCTGTGGGCTGGCGGAAACCAATCGCCTTCCCTTTGATCTCCCTGAGGCCGAAACCGAGCTAGTCGGGGGGTTTCACACCGAGTACAGTGGATTTCGCTTTTCACTTTTTTTTCTGGCAGAGTACGCCAATATGATTGCGGTCTCCGCCATAGGAGTGGTCCTGTTTTGGGGGGGGTGGCTGCGGCCCTTTCCGAGCTTTGAGTGGTTGAATTTCCTCAATTTCATCCCAGGCGTGGTGTGGTTCCTGGGCAAGGTATTCTTGTTTCTTTATGTTTTCATCTGGGTGCGGGGAACCTTGCCCCGCTTCCGGTTTGATCAACTGATGCAATATGGCTGGAAAATCTTTTTGCCTGTAGCAATGGCCAATGTCATTGTCACTGCGGGAGTTATACTTGCATTTTTGTGAGATTGAAGAATGATAGACTTTTTGAAGCGCATCTTTTTAGTCGATAT
This sequence comes from Acidobacteriota bacterium, assembly GCA_022562935.1. Taxonomy (GTDB): domain Bacteria; phylum Acidobacteriota; class UBA6911; order RPQK01; family JADFOI01; genus JADFOI01. Next base: position 59,262 of record JADFOI010000001.1, on the reverse strand, counting down.
CTTGAAGGGTATGGCGTTGACTTTCCGTTACACCTACCGGAAGGTTTACACGGAACAGTACCCGCTTGAAAAGCCGAAGCTGGCGGAAAGGTATAGGGGAGCACCCCGTCTCAACAATGATCCCGTGACGGGAGAGACCCTTTGTATCGCCTGCGATCTTTGTGCCGAGATTTGTCCCGAAGATCTCATCGTCGTGGGTTCACAGCGCGATCCTGAAAGCCGGAAAAAAGTCCTCACCCATTACACATTTGATACATCGCGTTGCCTTTTTTGTGGGCTGTGTCAGGAAGTGTGTCCGACCAACGCCATCGAATTGACCCAGGATTTTGAACTTGCGGCCTATGACCGAAGATCCATGGTCTGGGATCGAAAGCGGCTGGAAAAGGGATGGGATCGGATCGATTTCGGAAAGGATTACCACAAATGAATGGAGATTAGGAGATTTGGGACAGGCCCTTGAAGGCCCGTCCCTTATATCTCCTAATCTCCCCTTTTGCCATGGAAGCTACTCTTTTCTACATACTGGCCACCATGCTGGTGGTTTTCGCTATCCTGACTGTGACGGCGGCCAATCCGGTGCGCAGTGCCGTTTATCTGATCTCTGCGCTGTTGGGTATGGCTGGACTTTTCTTTCTCCTTCAAGCCGAGTTCGTTGGAGCGGTTCAGATTCTGGTGTATGTGGGTGGAATCATGGTGTTGTTTCTTTTTGTCATTATGCTGGTCAGTGTTCGGGAGGTGGAGACTCAAAGGAGGGCAAATCGTCAGTGGAAAACGGCCCTGGTCCTGGGCATCGTGCTTTCCTTCGAACTGGTTTATTTTGTGGTGCAGGGCGCCGATGTCTTTCGTATCGACACCATCAGTCAGGATTTGATTATAGAGTCTCAGACTCTCAATACGGAGACGGTGGGCGGCCTGCTTTACAGCACCTATCTTCTGCCCTTTGAAATAGCTTCCGTATTGTTGTTGGTGGCTATGATCGCGGCGGTCGTTTTGACGCAGAAGCAGCTTTGATATGGTGGATATAACACACTATCTGGTTCTCAGTACCATCGTTTTTTCGATTGGAGTGGTGGGAGTTCTCACCCGCCGAAATGTCATCATCATTTTGATGTCGATTGAACTGATGCTCAACTCTGTCAACCTGAACCTGGTTGCTTTCTCCGACCAGCTTCAGGACCCCTCGGGCCAGGTGTTCGCTATTTTTGTCATCACCGTGGCGGCAGCAGAGGCGGCTGTTGGTCTGGGTATTATCATTGCTCTTTTCCGCAACAAAGAAACGGTGAACGTGGACGAGATCGACCTGATGAGAGGATAGCTGTTGCTCAACTATATCTGGCTCATTCCTCTATTTCCGCTCCTCGGGTTTATCCTTAATGGCGGTTTCGGTCTCTGGAAGGTGGCCAGAACCGGAAACCGTCCCGCGAAGCCCTTCGTTTACTGTGTTGCCTGTGGAAGTATCCTGTTTTCTCTGCTTCTTTCGCTGAGTTGTTTTTGGGCCCTTCTGCAGCTCGACCCTGACGCTCGTATTTGGGAGATTGAGATCTTCAGCTGGATCCATGGGCCAGCTATCCAAACGGTCACCGGTGATCTGGCCAACTTCCATATCTCCTGGGGATTCCAGCTGGATCCGCTCTCGGCGGTGATGATTCTTGTGGTTACGGGAGTGGGCTTTCTGATCCACGTTTATTCCATCGGCTACATGGCGGAAGAGGAAGAGGGTTTTTATCGCTTCTTTGCCTACATGAACCTCTTTATGTTCATGATGCTGACCCTGGTTCTCGCCAACAACTACTTGTTGATGTTTGTGGGGTGGGAAGGGGTTGGCCTCTGTTCGTATCTGTTGATTGGCTACTACATTCACAAAAAGAGCGCCGGGGACGCGGCCAAAAAAGCCTTCGTGGTCAATCGGATCGGCGATTTTGGCTTCATCATTGGCATGCTCATGATCTTCACCTATTTCGGCTCCCTGGACTTCACCGAGGTGTTTCAAGGGGTGGAGGAAATGTTTCCCACGCCGGAAACCTTCTGGGGCCCTCTGTGCTGGATTGCCTTGCTGTTGTTCATTGGTGCCGCCGGAAAGAGTGCCCAGATTCCACTTTATGTGTGGTTGCCCGACGCCATGGAGGGACCCACCCCAGTGAGTGCCCTGATCCACGCAGCGACAATGGTGACCGCGGGAGTCTACATGGTGGCCCGTTCCAGCGCCATTTATAGTCGCGCGCCTGATGTGCTCCTGATTGTGGTTGTGGTGGGGCTTGGTACGGCCTTATTGGCAGCCTCCATCGCCATGTTCCAGCAGGACATCAAGAGGGTGCTTGCCTACTCGACCGTGAGTCAGTTGGGCTATATGTTTGCCGCCCTGGGTGTGGGAGCCGCAGCGGCGGGTATCTTTCACCTCATGACCCATGCTTTTTTCAAAGCCCTGCTCTTTTTGGGATCGGGAAGCGTCATTGCGGCTCTTCATCACGAGCAGGATATGAGAAAAATGGGAGGTTTGAAAAAGTACCTCCCCAGAACGTGGTGGACTATGGGGATCGCCACTCTGGCTATCGCGGGTGTCCCCGGCCTGGCAGGTTTCTTTTCCAAGGATGAAATCCTGTGGCGATCCTTCAGCAACCCGGAGGGCCACGCCGTCTTTTGGTTGGTAGGAGTCCTGGTGGCGGGGATGACGGCCTTTTATATGATGCGAATGATGTTTCTCACCTTTCACGGGGAGGAGAGGCTCTCGCCGGAGGTGGCGAGTCACGTTCATGAATCTCCCAGCGTGATGACCGTACCCTTGGTCATTCTTGCCGTAGGCTCTGTTTTTGCGGGATATTTAGGTCTACCCGCCTGGCTGGGTCCCAATGTGTTCGAGCATTTTCTCGAGCCTGCCTTTGAAACCAGTTATCATGGGGCAGGCGCATCGGTTCAGGCGGCACACTCCACCGAGATTCTCCTGACCTTGGTTTCCGTTGCCTTGGCCGGACTGGGAATCTATCTGGCCTACCACTTTTTCCTGAAACACAAAGCAAAAGCGGACCAGTTGCGCGAAAGATTCAGTGGCCTTCACCAGGTGATTTACAACAAGTATTACGTGGATGAGGCCTATGATGTCCTGTTTGTCAGTGGGGGCACGGGTTGGGGCCGATTCTTTGGAGCGAAGAATTGGGGACGGTTCCTGTCAGCCTTTGACAACAACGTAGTGGACGGGGCCGTAAATAACAGTGCCGCCATGACCAAATTTCTAGCTTGGGGCTCAGGAAAGGTGGACATCCACCTCGTGGATCGTATCGTCAATCTGGTAGCCGAGATGTTTGAGTCCTTGAGTAAGGTGTTGAAGAAGATTCAAACCGGGCTGGTGCAGCGATATGCCCTATTCTTTGTGATCGGGATTATCCTGGTGATCAGCTTCTACCTTTACATGGGAGTCTAGTCGATGAGTTTTTTTATGGAGAACATCCTCACAATCGTGTGTTTTTTCCCTCTCCTTGGAGTGGTGCTTATTGTCTTGTGGCCAAGAAGAGAGGGACAGGAGGATGCGGTGAGGTGGATTGCCAATATCGTGGCCTTCAGCGGTTTTCTCATCTCTTTGCCGCTCATCACCCTGTTTAACGATCCCCAGTACATTGAAGCCGATAGCGGCATGAGATTTGTGATCCGGGCCAACTGGATTGATGCCATTGGAGCCCAGTACTCCTTTGGTGTTGATGGAATCAGCATGCTGCTGATCCTGCTGACGACACTTATGGGATTTATTGCGATTCTCTCCTCCTGGTCAGCGATCACGGAGCGGGTCAGAGAATACTATTGCTATTTTCTACTGCTTCAAGTGGGGATGTTAGGGGTGTTCATGGCGCTGGACTTTTTCCTGTTCTATGTCTTTTGGGAAGTCATGCTGGTGCCCATGTATTTCATCATTGGAGTGTGGGGAGGACCTCGGAAGCTGTATGCGGCCATAAAGTTCTTCCTTTACACATTGGCCGGTTCGGTCCTTTTGCTTTTGGGTATCCTGGCCCTCTACTTCTATCAGCACAGCGTGACGGGAGTTTGGTCTTTCGACATTCTGGTCATGCAGCAGTTGGACATTCCTGTCGACCTACAGTGGTGGATCTTCCTGGCTCTTTTCCTCGGTTTTGCCATTAAGGTCCCCATGTTTCCCTTCCATACCTGGCTTCCTGATGCTCACGTCGAAGCTCCTACCGCCGGGTCCGTCATTCTGGCCGCCATACTCCTGAAGATGGGGACCTACGGGTTCGTGCGCCTCAGCTTGCCGATTCTTCCCCAGGCCAGCATGACATTCTTAAACTTTTTGTTGGTGCTCTGTGTGATTGGCATCATCTACGGTGCCCTGGTGGCCATGATGCAGCAGGATATGAAGAAGCTGGTGGCCTATTCTTCGGTCAGCCATCTGGGCTTTTGCATGTTGGGTGTCTTCGTTGCCACTCCGCTGGCTCTGGAAGGCGGAATTTTGCAGATGATTAACCACGGAATTTCCACGGGGGCTCTCTTTTTGATCGTGGGCATCATCTATGAGAGGCGTCACACCCGGATGATCGCCGATTTTGGGGGTCTCTCCCAGAACATGCCGGTTTTCGCCGTTGTTTTTCTGATCATGACCCTTTCCTCCATCGGGATGCCTACGCTCAACGGATTCATCGGGGAGTATATGGTGCTGCAAGGGGTGTTTGCAGATCCGGTATACAGACTCTGGGCTGTTTTTGGAGCTGTGGGCATCGTTCTGGGAGCGGCTTATATGTTGTGGTTTTACCAGCGTGTGATGTTCGGTCCCCTGGACAATCCGGAAAATCAGAGTCTTCCGGACTTGAACTTGCGGGAAGTGGCAACCTTTGTGCCCTTGATTATTCTGGCCTTCTGGATCGGTCTTTACCCGAATACATTTTTGGATTATCTCCATGATCCGGTCAATCAGATCGTTGAAAGAGTACGCCCGGGCGAGTTCAGTCCTCTTCCAGCTCAGGTGGTGGTAAGAGAGTAATCGATGCCTGAAGTTCCACAGAATCCTATCGAATTCTTCCTGCAGAACGCTGCAGCCATAGGACCTCAACTCCATTTGATCATCTGGGGAATGGTGATCTTATGCTGGGGTTTTTGGACCCTGCCTCGCAATGGGGGCCGCGGCCTCCTCTATCGATTTTTGCGCCTGTTTCAACACCCTGCTGTCCTAGCCGTTGGCGGGTTGACCATGGCCTCCCTTCAGCTTTACCGCCTTTGGGGAGTGAATTCGGGTCCCGCCTTTTACAACATGATCACGCTCGATTCCTTTGCCCTGTACTTCGATATGCTGTTTCTGGTGGCCGCTTTTCTGGTCGTGATCATGTCTTATAAATACCTGGACATCGAAGAGGAACAGCACACGGAGTATTACGCGCTGATTCTTTTCGCCACCGCCGGGATGATGTTCATGGCTGGAGCCATCGATCTGGTCAGTCTTTTTCTCGGGCTGGAGCTGATGTCCCTTTCCACCTATGTTCTGGTCGGCTTTCTGCGAGGCCGAAAGCGATCCAATGAAGCATCACTCAAGTACTTTCTGCTGGGGGCTTTCTCTACGGGAATTATTCTCTATGGAATGTCACTGCTTTATGGGCTGGGTGGCAGCACAAACCTGCATGAAATCGGACGGCAGATCACCCAGCTGGAGGACAACAGCCTCCTGACGCTGTCCCTCCTGATGATGATGGCGGGCCTATGCTTTAAGATCGCCGCGGTACCGTTTCACATGTGGGTTCCCGATGTCTATGAGGGAGCACCCACTCCCATCACGGCCTTCATGTCGGTGGCGGTGAAAGCGGCGGCTTTTGCCATCTTCTTTCGAATCTTTTTCGTAGCCTTTGAAGGTTTGTGGGAACTCTATGTTTTTCCTTTGGCACTCATTTCAATGGTGACCATGACCTTGGGAAACGTGGCGGCGCTCACCCAGCAGAATGTCAAGAGGCTCTTGGCCTACTCCAGTATTTCTCATGCCGGTTTCGTCCTCATGGGAGTCGTAGCGGGCACTGAGCGCGGAATCACCGCCTCGGCGATTTATCTGCTGGCCTATACCTTTATGAATTTGGGGATCTGGGCAGGGGTGATCCTGTTGCGGCGCAAGGATATCCCTGGGGAGAGAGTGGAGGATTTCGACGGCCTCTTCTTCAGACACCCGGCAGTGGCGGTTTTGATGTTGATTTTCTTCCTGTCCCTGGCAGGCATTCCTCCTTTGGCAGGATTTATCGCCAAGTACTTCGTTTTTACTGCAGTGCTGGAGGTCGCCTTCACTCAGGGTGCACCCTACTCGTCCTTGATGGTTTGGCTGGCAGTGGTGGGTGCCCTGAACGTGGTGGTCTCGATGTTCTATTATTTCCGGATTGTGGTCTCGATGTTCATGAAGACGGAGTATCTGCCTGTTCCCCTAAGCTTTTCGAAGGGATTGGTGGTGGTTCTGGTGGTTACGGGAGTCTTCACCCTTCTGATGGGGGTCTACCCCCAGCCCTTTATCCAACTCGCTCAATTCGTCAACCTTCCGCTGATCTAGCCGCTGACTCCGGTCAGCGGAAATTCAAAATTCCAAATTCAAAATCCCAAACAAATTCAAAATTCAAAGTTCAAAACCTGGAACCTGGAACCTGAAACCTGGAGCCTGTCTTCTCATTGATCTAGCCCATCTTCTCTGCTATGATCCATTTTTTTTTGAGCTGGGGGGCATCATGTCCGGTCAGCGTGATCATTTTCTGGCAAAATCTCTTGAGTCCTTGCAGGAAAATATCCGCCGATCAGGACCGGCTGCAACAGCCAGTTATACCTTGGTGGGAGCCGTACTGTTCCTGGGTGGTATCGGTTATCTGTTGGACCAGTGGCTCATGACCTCGCCCTGGTTCTTGCTGGGTGGATTATTATTGGGCATGGTCGTCGGTTTTTATGAGATAGCCAAGGCGGTCTGGAAACGTTGAAAATCCAGGCGTGCATCATTCTTTCGTGTATAGGCTCCTGGGCACTTGTCTCGTTGATGTTTCCTCATGTGGCAGTGGAGATTCTCCTGGGAATGTTGAGTCCGCTGCTGTTGGCGATAGGCACCCTCACACTGGTGGAAAGAACCTACCGAAAGGCTCCCCAAAAGCTGACCTCACTGATGACCCAGGCTTTTTTGGGTAAGATGTTGTTTTATGGGGTTTACGTCGGTGTCATTGTGGGCTTCTATTCGTTTCAGGCCTTGCCCTTTGCGGTCAGTTTCACTGTCTATTTCATAGGACTCCATCTAACCGAAGCACTATACTTTCAAGCCCTGTTTCGAGCAGAGAGAAGGCCCCGGGTGGTAGAGAACGGGTGGTAGAAAAGAGATGATGATGCCGGATGAAGGGAGCGAATCCGTAGGCTTCAATCCAGGAGAGGTGATCATTGAGCACGTTTCAAACAGCAGCATTGATCATCCCATTTTCGAACTGCCGACGGTATTGGGCATCAACTTCTCGGTGACCAAGCATGTCTTGATGCTTTGGATTGTGGCGGTCCTTCTCTTTGTTCTCATTACCTGGTCGACCCGAAAGTATTTGAAGCAGGACCGTCCGATTCCGACCGGATTCATGAATGCCCTGGAGGCAGTGGTTCAGTTCATTCGGGACTCGATTGTTCTCCCAAATGTGGGAAAGAAATTTGTGAATACCTGGACGCCCCTGATCCTGACCTTCTTCTTTTTCATCGTGACGGCAAACGCCTTTGGGTTGATTCCGATGTTTGAAGTTTTGGGCGTGGTTGATCGTTTTATTCTTCATACCGACCCCGAGTCGATCCTCAATAGGGTGCTTCACGGTGGAGCTACGGCCACGGGAAATTACAATGTGACCGCGGCTCTGGCCTTGATCACCTTCCTGGCCATCATTGTGGCTGGAACCAAGGCCCACGGTTTCATCCAGCATTGGAAGAACGTGGTGCCTTCAGGGTTGGCGTGGCCTGTGTATATCATGTTGATTCCCATCGAACTTATGGGGATGCTGGTCAAGCCCTTCGCTCTGACCATGCGTTTGGCAGCGAACATGATGGGGGGACACATTGCCATCCTCGCGATCCTCTCCTTTGTGTTCATTTTCAGTGAAATGTTTCAGAGTGTTTTGGCGGGTGTTGGTGTGGGTCTGGTGGTGTCCCTTCCATTGGTGGTGGGCGTCTCCGCGTTAGAAATCATCATTGTGCTGGTACAGGCGTATGTCTTTACCCTGCTGACGGCCGTGTTTATTGGCATGGCAATAAATGTTCATCATTAATCCTACGAAACGGAGGTAACTTTCATGGAAAACCTGCACTACTTTGGTGCGGCACTGGGTCTGGGGATGATTGTCATTGGAGCTGGATTGGGAATTGGTCGATTTACTGCTGCTGCCGCTGAAAGCATTGCTCGCCAGCCTGCGGCGGCTGATAAGATTATCGCTGCCGTCAATTTGCCCCTTTTCCTGCTTGAAGGTGTGGCGATTCTGGCCGAGGTGTTCGTGCTCCTGATTGTTTTGACGAAATGATCGTTGATTCCCTATGGTGAAGCTTGTGAGCGGAGTTCGTTATGGATAACCCTTTAGTCCAGCCAGATCCGGGATTGTTTCTGTGGACGATTCTCACTTTTCTGGTCCTTTTGGTCCTGTTGGCCAAGTTCGCCTGGAAGCCCCTTCTAGCTCTGTTGGACAGACGTGAGGAAATGATCCGGCTGTCTTTGGATGATGCGGAGAAGGCAAAGCAGGAGCTGCAACGACTTCAGCAGGAATCGAAAGAAATCCTTTCCAAGGCCAGAGTGGAAGCTCAGTCCATTTTGGCGAAAAGTCGTTCCGAAGCGGAGAAACTGAAGGGAGAGCTCCGACAAGAAGCGAAGGTTCAGGCAGATTCGATTCTTCGTGATGCCGAGAAGCAGATCCAGGTGGAGACGGAAAAGGCCCTCGCTGTCATTAAGAATGAGGTTGTCGATCTGTCCCTGTTGGTGGCTTCCAAACTGATCAAAAAAAATCTCTCGAAAAAGGATAATCAGTCTCTGATTGAAGAGTCCCTGAAGCAGGTCGAATCCTTTAGGAGCTAATTCGGCGGTTTTGCCCTTCTCCAACGCTGTCATAGCTGCTAAGATTGCAGGGTCCTCATTTTGCTGGGGAAGAAAGGGAACGATCACATGCCTCGTCTGAAGTTTGTCGTAGTGGGAACGCTTATTCTGGGAGCCATCTCCTATTTGATGTTCAGTGGAATCAACGATTCCATGGTCTACTATTACACTGTTTCTGAGGCTCTCGAGATGGAGCAGGAGCTTTCCAATCGAGGGATTCGCGTCAGTGGTTATGTCCAGGCTGGAAGTATTCAAAAGGACAATAGTCAGTCTCAAGTCGAGTTTCTGGTTTTTGAAAAAGACAGTGATCGAACCCTTCCGGTGATCTATCAGGGCATCATTCCCGACACCTTCAAGGACAACGCCGAGGTGCTGGTGGAAGGAATGTATCGCCTTGAGGAGGGAAGGTTTCATGCCAACGTTCTCTTGGCAAAATGTCCTTCCAAATACGAGGCCCTCGGTCCGGAGCATCCGCAAGATATTCCCATTGGAGGGGACAGTGACTAGGTGCCCCGCCTCACCAATATGCCAACCTTTGCAGTGAGCCACTAAGAGCGATGATCGAGCTGGGCCATTATTGCCTCATTGCCTCTCTGGTGGTCTGCACCTTCGGAATGGTGGCAGCTATCGTGGGAGGGGTTCAGAAGAACCTCCCCCTGGTGCGCAGTGCCGAAAACTGCCTGATCACCAACTTCGTCTTCCTGGGAGTGGCCTCTCTCTGTCTCTGGTACCTGCTGTTGACCGATGAGTTTCTGGTGGAGTATGTAGCGAGCTACAGCGCCACGGATATCCCGGCCCGTTTTAAGTTCACGGCCTTTTGGGGTGGACAAAAGGGGAGTCTTTTGCTGTGGGCTCTTGTGCTTTCCTTTTTTTCTTTTCTAGTAACGGTTCAGAATCGTCACCGGAATCGCGATTTGATGCCCTACACCGCTGCTGTGCTTCTGGGGACCATTGGCTTTTTCATGCTCCTGTTGAATTTCGCCACCAATCCTTTCGAGACCTTGAATTTCATACCGGAGGATGGACAGGGATTGAATCCGCTGCTGCAGAATTACTATATGATCATCCACCCGCCCGTGCTCTTTCTGGGCTACGTCGGCTTGGCCATCCCTTTTGCCCTGGCCATGGGGGCCTTAATCAGTGGACGACTCGACACCTCCTGGCTTCCCACCGTTCGCCGCTGGACCCTGGTGGCCTGGATTTTTCTCCTCTTTGGCTTAACGTTAGGCGGGATGTGGGCTTACGAAGAACTGGGTTGGGGAGGCTACTGGGCTTGGGATCCCGTGGAAAATGCTTCATTCATGCCCTGGCTCATCGCCACGGCCTTCCTGCACTCGGTGATGATCACGGAAAAGAAAGGAATGCTCAAGATCTGGAACTTTGTGCTGATTTTGCTGGCATTTGAGCTATCCATCTTTGGGACTTTCATCACCCGAAGTGGAGTTGTCTCATCGGTTCACTCCTTTGCGCTGTCCAGTGTAGGACCCTTTTTCGTGACTTATTTAGCCCTCAGCACGGCCCTGGGACTGTTTTGGATTGTTTATCGGTCCAAGGAATTGCACAGTGAGAAGCGGATGAATTCTTTTTTGTCTCGTGAAGCCTCCTTTTTGCTCAACAACCTGCTGTTTCTGGCCATCTGCTTTGCTATTTTCTGGGGCACGGTATTCCCCATTCTTTCCGAATGGGTAACGGGCGAAAAGATTACAGTTTCCATGCCCTTCTTTAATGCGGTGAACCTGCCCTTGGGTTTGGCTCTGTTGATTCTGACCGGTGTGTGCCCTCTGATCGCCTGGCGCAAGTCCTCGGCAAAGAACTTCAAAAGAAACTTTTTAACACCTCTTGGGGCGGGCTTTCTCAGCGGTGTGGTGGCGGTCGCTTTAGGTGTTCGTGATCTCATTCCTCTGGTCTTTTTTTCGGCCTGTGGGTTCGTGGCAATGACGATGATCTACGAGTTTTATAAAGGAGCTCGTGCTCGTCAAACCATCCGGCCTTCAGGGTTCCTGGTTGCCCTAATGGATCTCACTTTGATGAACAAGCGTCGTTATGGTGGATTTATCATCCATTTGGGTGTGGTTTTGGTCTTCGCCGGGATCATCGGCAGTTCCTTCTTCAAAAGTGAGCAGCTCTTCACTGTGGCAGAAGGCGAGGAGTTCAGCATAGGGGACTATACCTTGAAATACGAGCAACTGACCTTCAGAAAGGATCCGGAAAAAGAGGTGGTATTCGCTCATATCGCTGTTTTTAAAGGTGGAAAGAAGATAGATGATCTTTATCCTCAAAAGGACTTCCATTACAAGAGCGAGCAACCCATGACCGAGGTGAAGATTCGTTCCACGCTCAAAGAAGACCTGTACCTGGTTCTGTCCGGGTATGAAGAGGGAGGAGAGGCTACCTTTCATGTTTTTATCAATCCTCTGGTTCGACTCATTTGGTATGGAATCGGAATCATGGTCCTGGGGGGAATGTTTGTTCTCATTCCCAACAAGAAGTCCGGAGTGGCGGTGGCTCTGAAGAAGCCTTCCCAGGAGGTGCGAGATGTGGCTGCCTAATTTAGCTCTTTTGCTCCTGTTTTTGAGTTCGTTCACCTTTGGACAGATCTATTCCCCGGATGAAACCGTTTCCCGAATTGCCCACAACCTGATGTGCACGTGCGGATGTCCTCATATCATCGGTCACTGCGGCGATGAATGCTCCGTTGCCCCCCAACTGGTTCATGAAATTTCACAGCTGGTCACCGCAGGCAATACGGAGGAGGAAGTCTACGAAATCTTCGAGGACCAATACGGGCTCAGGGTGCGGGCAGTGCCCAAGGCGGAAGGGTTCAATCTGCTGGTTTGGGTAATGCCCTTTGTGGGATTGTTGGCGGGAATCGTGGTCATTTTTTTCGTCATCAACCGTCTCAAACCCGACGACTCGAACCAGGAAACTGAAAGGGAGTCCCCCGAAATCGATGAAAAATATCGAAAGCTCATCGATCGGGAATTGGAGCGGTAAATGGCCTTGCTCATTGCGCCGATCCTGTTTATCGGCGCCGTCCTCTATATTGCCTATCCCCTTCTTCGAGAAGAGAAGAAGTCCGCGCCTGAGGATGAAGTCACTGAACAGGAGAAGGCTCTACGGGAGAAAGAAGACATCATAGAGAGCCTGAAGGACATTGATATGGACTTCCGCATGGGCAAGTTATCGACCCAGGACTATCAATCCCTCAAGCTAGATTTTGAGCAGCGGGCCGTGGGAATCTTCCAGCGAGTCCAATCCCTTCAGGCGGAGAGTGGCAAGATCGGGAAGAAAAAAAGATCCTGACGATGCCCGACCCATCCGTCCCTCTTTTACGACTTTCTAAAGTTACAAAGCGATTCGGCGTGATTCGGGCGGTCTGGAATGTGGATCTGGAGGTTAGCCAGGGCGATTCTCTGGCAATTTTCGGTCCCAACGGGGCAGGTAAAACAACTTTGCTTCGAATCATTGCCTCCTTGACACAGCCCACCAGTGGCGAGATTGAATTCGCCTTCAAAGGTGACAACCAGTCCCGGAACAGGGTGGGATATGTCTCTCACCTCAGCCTTCTCTACAACGAACTGACCGGATTCGAAAACTTGCTGTTTTATGCGCGCCTATATGATATCCAGGAAGCTCACGATCGGGCCGCTGAGATGCTGGCCAAGATGGGACTCGAGGGGGCGCGCAATCAGCGCACTGGAGAATATTCCCGGGGTATGAAGCAGAGGCTGACCTTGGCTCGGGCGCTCTTACACGAACCTCAATTACTCCTCCTGGATGAGCCCTACACCGGACTCGATCAACACGGTAGTCGTCTTTTCACGGAAGTCCTGAGAGGATTAAAACAGGAGGGTAGAACCATCTTGTTGGTGACCCATAATCTCGGCGAAGGGCTTGAGTTGTGCGATCGAGTGATGATTCAGAACCGGGGGGAACTGGTGTTCCAGGCCCGGGGTGAGCATCTGGATAAATCTGGATTTGAAAAGCTCTATTTTCAGGCAGTCGAAGAAGGAGGCGAGAGGTAGGCAGACAGCAGACAGCAGACAACAGACAACAGACCGGAAGAGAGGACTGAGTGATGAGGACTGAGGACTGAGCACAGGCGGCAGACCACAGCCGGCAGACCGGCTGAAATCCCAAATCCCAAATCCCAAATTCCAGACCTGACTTGGAACCTGGGACTTGGAACTTGGAACGCGCGCGAAGCCCGCTTCGACAACAGACAGCTGACAACAGACAGCTGGTAACCGACAATACGAAAGCACGAAAGCACGAACAAACATGAATCCAATTGCACTGACCTGGGTACTTGTGGGTAAAGATCTCAAGATCGAATACCGCTCACGGCAGGCTTATCTGACCACCGTGTTCTTTGCCCTTCTAATCCTGGTCATCTTCAATTTTGCTTTCGACCCGGGAAGTCCAGCCACCCGGGAGGCGGCACCCGGGATTCTCTGGGTCGCTCTACTTTTCCCCGGAATTATTCGGTTGAATCGCTCCTTTCAGGTGGAGATGGAAGAAGGAACGTTGTACGGCTTGATTCTTTCTCCTGCAGATCGAGGGGTCCTTTTCCTGGGCAAATTTCTGGCCAACTGGTTCCTCCTGATAGTTGTAGATCTGCTGGTGCTGCTGGCTTTTGTGATTGTCTATAACTTCAGCTTTTCCGTCCAGCTTCTCTGGATCGCCTTGCTCATTGTGCTCTCTGCTCTCGGCTTTTCGGCTGTGGGGACTTTACTGGGTGCCATGGTCAGTACGATTCGTACTCGGGAAGTCATGTTGCCCGTTTTGCTCTTTCCCATTATCCTCCCTATAATCCTACCGGCTGTAAACGGGACGCAGGAAATCCTGCTGGCACAGGAGATACAGTCTTTGGGCCGGTCGGTTGAGCTTTTGGTTGCCTTTGATGTGATTTACCTGGCCGCCGGATTTGTACTTTTTGATTATGTCGTCGCCGATTAATCCTTCCTGGAGATTAGCCAGACTATATCTGAGAATCGCGGACTGGTCGTTGATTCCACTTTATTTCCTGATGGTGTTGGCCTTGTATGGAGCCTTTCTTTACGCTCCCACCGAGAGGGAAATGGGCGAGGTGCAGCGCATTTTCTATTTTCACGTCGGTGCTGCCTGGAATTGCTTTCTCGCTTTCTTCGGTGTGTTCCTGGGTGGTGTGGGTTATCTCATCACCCGTAAGCAGAGTTGGGATCATCTGGCAGCTTCCTGCACGGAGGTTGGGGTGGTCTTTACCACCATCGTTCTAGTTACAGGACCTATTTGGGCCAGGCCCATCTGGAACACTTGGTGGCCGTGGGGTGACCCCAGAGTCATGACGACCATGGTTCTGTGGCTCATCTATGTGGCCTATTTGATGCTGCGATCCAGCTTGCCGGAAGGGGAAACCAAGTATAAATATTGCGCCGTCTTTGGGATTATCGGCTTTCTTGATGTTCCCATCGTCTGGTTTTCCATTCGATGGTGGAGAACTATTCATCCTGTTGTCATCACCAGCAGCGGTGCCGAATTGGAGCCGGAGATGATTCACGCTTTATTCGTTGCTGTCATCGCTATGACCGTCCTCTGCGTGACCTTGGTGATGTTGAGAATGGCCATGCGTCTGAACTCCAGCATGGCAGAAGAAGTTACTGACGCGGTCCAAAGAGTATAGGGAGTATGACCTACCTTTTTTTCGGATATCTCGTGATCTGGACGGTTCTCTTCTTTTACCTGGTTTTCCTGGCGCGAAGCCAAAAGCGGGTGAATGACAAGTTGAAAGCCCTTTCGGAAACCCTCCAGCAACGCGACTGATCACCGCTTTTCTCCTCGGCTTAGATCCGGGCCATTGAGGACCCCTTGATTTGTAGTCATCGCGAATGAATTAGTATGATAATTCTGGGAACAAATATGTCTGACGTCAGTATTTTTAGAGGGATTCCGTGTACCCGGCTGGAGATTCATGGAGAAGATTCGCGGAGGATGACATGCTCCTGAGTCTCTACCAGGTTGTCCTTCCTGTATCGGACATCGATCAAGCCGAGAAGTTCTACAGTCACTTGCTTGGAACACCCGGTCGAAGAGTTTCTCCCGGCCAACATCACTTTGAATGTGGGGGAGTGATCCTCAATTGCACTGACCTGTCTGCGGAGGGAGATTCTTCCCAAACCTCCTCCAGTCCCCAGCGACTCTATTTCGTTGTAGAGGATATCGAAACGGTGTTCGAACGAGCTCGAAGTGGCGGTTGCCCTTCAATGGACGAGCAGATTCTCAGCCAGCCGTGGGGTGATCGTTCTTTTACCGCCGAAGATCCGTTTAAGAACTCCCTGGGTTTCGTGGACCAGACGACCGCTATTCAACGGGCCGGTGAGCAATCGGCAGCGGGCCCGGACGATTGCCTGAAGACCGGTTGTGCCCTCTCCATCCGGTCGATTGCAGGAGAATCTGACGGCCAGCTTGCGGCTGCTGTGACTAAGATCTTCAGAGAGGAAGTCTGGTTAAAGCTTGCGGAACCTCCCCCTGCCCACTTCAAGCCGGGAGAAAAGGTCAGGATTCAATTTGGGGATGGGGAAACTGTTTTCTTCTCTGAAACAGAAATCGTCAAGATCTCTGCTACGGAGACTCAATATGTGGCGATCTCCATACCCGAGAAAGCACAGGCCCTTCAAAAGAGAGCCATTCCCCGGATTAAGTCTGAGGTCCCGGTCTCCGTTTCCGTCCTCAGCGCTACCGAAAACCAGCTGGTCTCAGCTGCACCCTTTGATTCCAAGACCCATGATATCAGCACGGCCGGCTTGAGATTTGACACAAGCTTACCCTTGAAAAAGGGGGACGAACTGAAGCTGAAGCTTTTGTTGTCCCCGGAACAGGAAATCACCGTGAATGCGAAGGTGATGGGAACCAAGAAGGTCAAACGAGGTGGAGAGGCGGTTACTCTGGTGGGTACCCAGTTTGTGGAGATACAACTGGACGATCAGATCAAGCTACTTCAGTTTTTGATTGATGCGGAAGAAAGCGGGAAGTTGGCTTCTCAAAACGCGCCCAGTCAGACGGAAGAGCCGAAGACTGCTCCTGCGGCTCCTAAAGCTCCTCCAGCTCCTAAAACTCCTCCAGCAGCCCCAGTGACCCCTGCAGAAGTGAAGAGTGAGCCGCAAGAGCCCAAGGCAGCTCCTGCGGCCAGCAAGCCTAAGGACGAGGAGCCGAAGGCGGCCCCGACGGAGGCTCCTGGAGCTCCTGAACCTCCTCCCTCGGTGCCGGCCCAGGAGGCCCCCCCGGCTGCTCCTGAGGCCCCTCCAGCCCCCGAGGCTCCTACTGCCGCTCCAGTGGCCCCAGCGGCCTCTGCAGAGCCGCCGGTGGCCCCAGGGGTAATGAAGTTTAAGGAGGAAGAACCGAAGGCGGCCCCTCCAGCCCCCGAGGCTCCTACTGCCGCTCCAGCGGCCCCAGCGGCCTCTGCAGAGCCGCCGGTGGCCCCAGGGGTAATGAAGTTTAAGGAGGAAGAACCGAAGGTGGCCCCTCCAGCCCCCGAGGCTCCTACTGCCGCTCCAGCGGCCCCAGCAGCTCCTCAGGCTCCCGCCACGGCTCCAACGCCTTCCGCCGAGCCGCCGGCGGCTCCCGCGGCAGTGAAGAGTCAAGGAGCCCAGGAGCCGACGCAACCCAAGGAGCTGTCCTGGTTTGCAGCCCAGATGAATGAGACGGAGAAGACGAAGAAGAGTGGTGGCGTGAAAGCTGCAGTTCCCCAGCAGGCCCAACCAGCGGAAAAACCGTCCCTGCCGATCGTCAAGGTCTCTCCCAGTGTTCAATCAGGGAAAGCGTTTCTGGAGCTGAGTAACGGTTACCACAAACCTGTAACGGTGAAGGATGTCTTTGCCGCAAAGGGAGCAGGCTCCCTGACGCCCTTACTGACTGAACCCAAAAAACTTTCCCCAGGGGAGACCCAGCGCCTTGATGTGACCAAGCCCTTACTTCCCCTGTTTCAACAGGAGAACGCGGAGGTCCAGGACAAACTGCTCCATATTCTGTTCACTTTGGAACCTGAGCCACCCGATCAGCCGGCCCCTTCCCGCAGCCTTCTCAGGTTTGATAAAGGGGGGTTCACGGAGTTCTCGATCAAGTGATTGAAAATTGACGATAAGCGGGGGTTAGGGCCTATTGGCCTGAGATGAAGGCCTTGAGTTCCTTGACGCTCACCCCAAATCCGGCGCTGTAATCTTCCGGACCCATCTTGTAACTGGCGATTCCCACTACGGTTCCCTGCTCCGTCAGAAAAGGACTGCCACTGTTGGCAGGATCAATCTGCTGATCCACCTGGATGAGCACGGTCCCTTCGATGACGCGAAGGGCATTGATGATCGTCTTGGTGAGTTCGGAGGAATTACTGGAAGGGCCTCCCAGCACAAAGACGTTTTCACCCACATCGACACTGCTGGCATCCCCCAGGATGAAATACTGGGCTGTTTTGGCCGGAATCTGAATCAGTGCAAGGTCCCGACTTTCGTCCAGACGAATTATTTTCCCCAGGAAAACGTCTCCAGATGCAGTGCTCACTTTGATGCGACTGGCTGAATTCACGATGTGGAAATTGGTCGCTATTGTACCTTCCCCATCGACAATAAATCCTTTTCCTGTCTTGCCATTTGCGGTGATGGTGACCAAGCCGGCCGCAGTGTCACCCATGGAAGAAGGGGTGTCGGGGGCACTCTCGGAGGCGGGTGCTGCAGCTTCGGGAGGTAATTTCCTATCGCTCAGCGAACGGAGATGATCCTTTAAAGCCCGTATTCGCTGGTCTTTCCCCTCCTTCATCGCAGTGACTCCAATCGGGATCCCGTCATAAGCAGATATTATAAATAGTGGCGAGAATTATAGCAACATCGTGCCGACTAAACAATAGATTTCCACGATTTCGCTGGGGTACGTTTTTAGGAGCCTGTCCGAGTAATAGGTGGTATCGCGCGGATGGGGCTTGCCTGGGCCAGGTCGAGGAGCGATGATGAGATGCACCGCAACCTCCTTACGCCCAAAGGGTTACGACGGCACCGGGTCATCTACCGTGTTGGCGCTCCTCGACAATGTCCAGACATTGCCTGCGTCGCGCCGCCTGGTATCTGAGCGGCGCCTGTAACGCGACCTCACCTATTATTCGGACAGGCTCCTATAGTGGAATGCTCCGCTTGTGTGCTAGCATATCCGTGTTTCCTCAGCGTTAGTGGCTCGTCCCAGGAATACCGTGGCGCTCGCCACAAACGTCATGGTATTCCTGGGACGAGTCACTAGGGACATTTCAAAAGGATGATTGAGTCGTCAAGGGGGAAGAGTGCAACCTTCGAAGTGTCGCACCATCGCCATTGCCAGCGGTAAAGGTGGAGTTGGGAAGACTGTCATAACGGCCAATCTTGCCCTGAGCCTGGCCCAACAGTTTCGCGGAAAGACAGGTTCGGTGGTTGCTGTTGACCTGGATTTAGGATGCGGCAACCTCAATGCCTGTTTAGGTGTTCGCTCCCCGAATGGGACGATCAACAACTTTCTCCTGAATAAAGTCTCTGACCTCGAGCAAATCTTGACGCCTACGGAGCAGGAAAACCTGAAAATGATTTGTTCCTCCTACAGCGGCACGCCGGAGATGAAATTGGAAGAAGGCTTGAAGAAAGAGCTGCTGAATGGGCTTGGGAACCTAGATGCAAACTATGTTTTGGTGGACTTGGGAGCAGGGACGGCTCCAGAGGTTCTGGACTTCTTTTTGGGTGCCCACGAAAAGATCGTGGTGATCACCCCTGAGGCCCTTTCATTGCACAATGCCTTTGTTTTTCTCAAGGCCGCGATTCTTCGCTTCCTGTGGAGTGAGCTTGAAAGAGAAGAATTTCTATCTCCGGTGAAATCGAATCTGCGCTGGATGATTGAAGACGAGAAGGATCTCAACATTGGAAAGTTGATCGACCGACTCAAGACCTGGGACCGTTACGCAGCATACGTTTTGGCGGGTCTGATCAACGATCTCAAGATCAAGTTTGTGGTGAACATGTATCGAGGTGGGGTTCAGAAATCCCACCTTCAAAATTTTCACAATCTCATGTTCAAGTATCTGTGCGTTCGAAACAACATCAGTTATCTCGGTTTTATCCATTTCGATCGCGGAATTCCCGACTCTGTCCAAGCGATCAGCCCGTTTCTCCTCCGCCACCCCCATCGACGGGCAGCTCGAGATTTCCTGCAGGTGGCGGCGCGGCTGGCCAACGATGAACAGCCCGATCATATTCCTCTCCTGCATCTTCCCAAGCGAACCTGGTGGAGCCTGCCTGGATTTCTCCGATAGACAGGCTCCCTAGACCCCTATTTTCTGGAGAAATCTCACGAACTTGACAGCCATACACTCACATCTTATAGATAAATTGTACGAGCCTACGAAGCACTAACGCAACACCGGCAGGGTGGATAGGTTCGACGCTGCAGTAGAGAGTTTTTGAATAATCCCGGCCAGAGTCAGTGAGAGGAATGAGTTTTTGATATAGCCGGGATTATGCATAGGTTTTCGTGACGAAGTGCCGCAGGCGCCGCGATGACAAGACGTGCGACCCGCAAGCGGGTACCCCAAGGGCACGGCAGGCGTACTCATGCAGTACGCCGAGGAGCCCTTGGAAGCTCAACGCAGTCGGTGCAGCACGCTGGATGATTGCGGCACTGTATAGACAATTTGTGCATAATACCGGCTAAAGGATAACAGGAGAGGAGTTTTTGAATGGGTAAGATTATTGGTATTGATTTAGGGACCACCAACTCGGTAGTGGCCATGATGGAAGGAGGGGAGCCCACGGTGATTACCAATCCCGAAGGAAGTCGCTTGACCCCTTCGGTCATCGCCATAACCAAGAGTGGCGAACGTTTAGTGGGTCAGGTTGCCAAGCGCCAGGCGGTTACCAATCCGGAGAACACGGTTTACTCGATCAAGCGCTTCATGGGGCGCAAATTTAGCGAGGTCTCCGAAGAGATGGGGATGGTGCCTTATAAGGTCTTCAAGGCTTCCAACAACGATGCCTGTGTGCAGCTCGGGGACAAGCAATTTCCTCCACCTGAAATCTCAGCCATGATTCTGCAGAAACTGAAATCCGCTGCCGAAGAGTATCTGGGCGAAAAAGTTACCCAGGCGGTCATCACCGTTCCTGCATACTTTAATGATTCCCAGCGACAGGCAACCAAAGATGCTGGGAAAATCGCCGGACTTGAAGTTCTGCGTCTCGTCAATGAGCCCACCGCAGCAGCCTTGGCCTATGGCCTGGAAACCAAAAAGGATGAAACGATTGCGGTTTTCGATTTTGGCGGAGGCACTTTCGATATTTCAATCCTGGAGGTCGGTGAAGGTGTCGTTGAAGTGAAGTCCACCAGTGGTGATACCCACCTTGGAGGAGACAATCTCGACCAGCGTATTATCGATTGGATTGTCGAGGAATTCAAAAAGGACCAGGGGATCGACCTCTCTGCAGATAAGATGGCCTTGCAACGGCTGAGGGAAGCGGCTGAGAAGGCCAAGATGGAACTGTCAACGACTCAAGAGACCGATATCAACCTTCCTTTTGTCACAGCGGATGCCAGCGGACCAAAGCACTTGAATATGAAGCTCACCCGCTCCAAGTTTGAGCAGTTGGTCGAAGAACTTCTCCAGCGAACCCTCGGCCCTTGCAAACAGGCCCTTGATGATGCGGGTTTGAAGCCGGGCGAGATCGCTGAGGTGGTGCTCGTTGGAGGTTCAACGAGGATACCCCGCGTGCAGCAAATCGTGAAGGACTTTTTCGAGAAAGAGCCCCACAAGGGCGTCAATCCGGATGAAGTAGTGGCGGTGGGTGCTGCCATTCAGGCGGGTGTGTTGAGTGGGGACGTCAAAGATTTACTGTTGTTGGACGTGACACCCCTCTCTTTGGGGATCGAGACCATGGGGGGGGTCAATACGGTACTCATTGCACGCAATACCACGATTCCGTCGCGTAAGACCGAAGTTTTTTCAACCGCAGCGGACAACCAGACTTCTGTCGAGATTCATGTCTTGCAGGGAGAGCGTCCCATGGTCAACGGCAACAAGTCTCTGGGTAAGTTTCATTTGGTGGGACTTCCAGCGGCGCCACGCGGCCTTCCTCAGATTGAGGTGAGCTTCGACATCGATGCCAATGGCATCTTGAACGTGAGTGCCAAGGATCGTGGCACCGGTAAAGAGCAAAAGATCACCATAACCAGTTCCAGTGGCCTGGCCGAAGATGAGATCAAGAAAATGGTTGAAGAGGGAGAGGCTCATGCCGAAGAAGATCGCCGAAAGAGGGAAGAAATCGAAGCGCGCAATCAAGCAGATAACCTTGTTTACAATTCCGAGAAGATCCTCAAGGAAAATCGAGAGAAAATCAGCGACGATGATGCCAAAGCCGTCGAAGACGCGGTAGCCGACACCAAGAAGGCTATGGAAGGAGATGACGTGGAGGCCATCAACAAGGCCGTCGAAAACTTGACTCAAGCTTCCCATCGACTGGCCGAGGTGATGTACCAGTCGGCTCAGCAGGGAGGCCAGGAGCCCACGCCAGACGATCCTCAAAGTAGCGCAGAAGGTACTCAAGAGGGTCAATCGGATGATGAAGTCATCGACGCGGAATATGTCGACGTGGATGAGAAGAAGTAGGTAGGCACCAAATGGCACGAGATTATTATGAGATTTTGGGCGCCAAGAGAAATGCATCGCAGCCGGAGATCAAGAAAATTTACCGGCGGCTGGCGCGCAAATACCATCCCGATGTCAATCCCGGAAACCCATCCGCTGAGGAGCGGTTCAAGCAGATTCAGGAAGCCTATAAAGTCCTGAGTGATCCGGAGAGGCGAAAGAGCTATGATCGACCGGATTACTATCGAGGTGGGGCGCAGGCAGCTGCAGGGGACGGTTTTCAAGGCTTCGGGTTTGCTGGATTTACTGATGGGAACTTCAGCGGGGGCAGCAGGCAGGGCACGGTTCGTGACATCTTCTCGGATATTTTTGGAAGAGGAAACGCCAGGGCAGGTTCGGTTCACCCCACTCGAGGGCAGGATCTTGAATATGGCGTAGAAATTCCTTTCCTGGACGCGATCAGGGGGACCCAAACTCGCATCCGTGCGAGCCGCCGGGATGGTCTCACCCAAAAGGTAGAGAGTTTCAGAGTAAAGATCCCGGCTGGGGTCAAGACCGGTACACGTATACGGGTTCCGGGTAAGGGAGATGCGGCTGAGTTCGGTGGCCCTCCCGGAGATCTATTCCTGGTGGTTCGGGTCCAACCCCACCCATTCTTTTCCCGTAGGAGAAATAACGTCCTGTGCAAGGTACCGATTACCATTGAGGAGGCGGTGTTGGGGGCTGAAATCGAGGTGCCGACGGTGGAAGGCAAGGCGCGCCTGAAGATTCCTTCCGGGACACAAAATGGGCAGAAGTTTCGACTTCGAGGTCGAGGTGCACCTTCCGCCAGAGGGGGTGGTCGAGGAGATCAACTGGTTGAAGTTCAAGTGGTACTGCCCACCGTTAATGACGAACGATCCAAGGAAATTCTGCGTGAATTTGCTCAGTTGAACCCCCAGAACCCCAGGGAGAAGATCGGCGTTGACGGGTCTGGAAAGAAGAAAGAGATGGCTTGACGTGGTCAAGAAAAGAGCAGTTGGTTATACGATCAGTGCCGTTGCCAACAAGTACCAAATCCATCCCCAGACGCTTCGAACCTACGAGCGTGAGGGACTGCTCAAGCCTGCCCGCACCCAGGGAAACACGCGGGTCTATAGGGGAAAGGATTTGCAGCGGTTGGAGCTTATATTGACTCTGACTCGTGAACTGGGTGTTAATTTGGCGGGTGTTGAGGTGGTTCTCAATATGCGTGACAAAATGGCGGAAATGGAGATTAGGAGGGAGAATTAGGGGACAGGGAATTAGGGGACAGGCCCCGAATTCGGAGAATTCTTGGGCCTGTCCCAATCTCCCTAACCCGCCTCTTCTTCAACCATTTTCAGATTTTCTCGAATTTGTCTGTAAATGTTCCTGAGCTTCGACTGGTGTTGTTTTCGATTGAGATTTTCCTCCAACAAGAGGTCCTTGATCTTTCTTAGGGATTGTTCGAGTTGGGGAAGAACACCGCTTGTGAGAGAGGGGTCATAGGGTGCTCTGACGGAAGGCATGCCGACTTCGGCAAAAATCCTCAGGTAGCGGGCAGTGCTCATATCCGGACAGGTGATTCTCTTTTGTGCCACTTGGAGTTCAAAGCCCAGAAAGGTATTGAGAATACGAGGTTCGCATTTACGGCCGGGTAAAGACACGACACGAGTTGGCCCGGACAGAACCTCTTCTCCATAGGTCCTGCCCAATTTTTCGATCTCTTCTTGGATAGCCGTCTGGTGTTTCATGGGTGTCGCTTGTCCAGAACAATAGTGCTTTCTCCCTCGACATCATACCTGACGGCGAGTGCTGACGTTTGTAGTATGGTAGGATAGGCGTTTTTTTGACGAGTGATGTGATGTTTCTGGCAACAGCAGGAGGATTCTGGAGTGCGGTTCGAGTCCTCATTAGCCAATTCTATGTTTTCATAGTCAGCCTGGGTGGACCCGGTCTTTTTTTTATCGCTCTGGCCGATTCTTCTTTTCTTTCCTTACCGGAAGGGAATGACATTTTGATTGTGGTGTTGTCCACCGGTCAGAGTTGGCAGTCGATGACGTTCTACGTCGTCATGACCACTGCTGGCTCGATCTGCGGA
Source organism: Acidobacteriota bacterium (assembly GCA_022562935.1). GTDB lineage: Bacteria > Acidobacteriota > UBA6911 > RPQK01 > JADFOI01 > JADFOI01. The sequence goes on along the minus strand of JADFOI010000001.1, from coordinate 35,499 downwards.
TGTGCTTTGCTCTATTCGGTTGGACGCCGAGGTGGAAACTTTTTGCGCAAGCGCTTTAAAGAGGAAAAGATCAAGGAAGTGGAGGATCTGTATCGTCGATGGGGTGTTTGGGCGGTTGTGATTCCTTCCGTGCTGCCTCCTCCCACCCCTTTCAAGATATTTGTACTATCGGCAGGACTCTTCCGACTATCCTTTTTGAAGTTTCTTCTCTCCGTCGCGGTAGGTCGCAGCATTCGATACTTCATGTGGGGAATCCTGGCGGTGTTGTACGGAGAGTTGGCCAGGGATTTTCTGGAACAGAATTTGCCCGTAGTGGGAACCGTGCTGTTCGCACTCTTTGTCACGGCCATGGTCGGTTATGCCATAATGTGGCTGCGGGCGAGGAGGCGATCGCCCCGGCACGAGATCGCATGAAAAGACTGGGCATAACGATTGGGATACTGGTACTTGTGGGTTGTGGCGGTGCAGTCAAGAAGAGAACCCAGGTCGCGACTCCTTCGGCCTATGCGTCGGCCCAGGTGGCAAGCCTTGATGACTTGGTGCGGATGATCAATGAGCGCTACGCTGTAACAAAAACTCTGTCGGTTTCGAGTCTGAAGGTGGAGTTTGTAGGGGGTTCCATCGAGACCGGGGTTATCGAGGAATACCGCAGCGCGAAAGCCTATCTTGTGGCCAAGTGGCCCGACTCGATCTACGTGAATATTCTCAATCCTCTGACCAGTTCAACCGTCGTTGCCATGGCGGCAACCGGAGAAACTTTTCAAATTTGGATACCCGGAGAGAACAAGTATCTGACGGGGAGAGCGGATGCCAAGTTCGAGCAAGAGAATCCCATCTTGAATGTTCGGCCTCAGCATCTTTTGGAGGGAATCCTGGTGGAGCGGATTCCTGTCAATAGCTTACGCTATCGCTATTTTTTGGAAGAGACGGAAGATCCTCGATTCAAGTACTACGTTGTGGTAATTATCGAGGTCGCTGAGACTTCCCAGGCCGTTCGATTGGTGAGAAAACTTTGGATTGAACGTAGTTCTATGCATTTGGTTCGCCAGCAGTATTACGATGCCGGTGAACGGGTAAGCTCAATTACCTATGGCCACACGAGTGAGATCGACGGTGTGTTGATTCCTTTCGATATTGAAATCAAGAGAGAACGTGAAAACTATCGGATTGCTCTTAAACTGGACCCAGAAGGCATCAAAGTCAATCAATTGGTCCGAGAGGGGGCTTTTGAAGTACCCGTTCCTCCCGGTGCAGAGTTGATCAAGGTGGAAGAAGAGTCCGGTGACACGGAGAATCTTCTTGGGGGTAAACTTAACCCTATCGGTGAAATCCGCTAGAATGTATGTGACATAGGAAGAAGAATGTTTAAACTGATTCTCTCCAATCTTCGACAAAGGCCCACCCGAACTTGCGTGAGCGTGATCGCGGTGGCATTAGGGGTGGCCTTACTGCTGGTCAGTATGGGGCTGTCATACGGTCAGCTCGTAGATACAGTCCGGCGAGCCCAGGGAATTGGGGGGGACTTCATCCTTCAGTCCTCGGAGGCCTCGGTGATTTTTGCTCTCAACAGCGGCACGATTCCGGTTCGAGTCCAAAAGGTGATTGAAGAGGTTGAGGGTGTAGAAGCGGTCACTCCGATTTTGGCAAAGTTTTTGGGGGATCAATTCCATATTGTTTTTGGGATCGATCCTGAAAGTTTCGGTCGGGTCAATTCCACCCTGAGCTTTGTTGAAGGAGGGAGATTTTCGGAGCCTCGTGAAGTCATCATCGACACGATCTATGCGAACTCCAAGAAAATGAAGGCTAAAGATCCTTTGCAAATCCTGGGTCATGAGTTCACAGTTGCAGGAGTCTTTCGTGAGGGCATCGGTGCGCGGGTGCTTCTTCCGCTGACCACTTTACAGGAGCTCAATGGAACTCCGGATAAGGCGACGATGTTCTTTATCCGGGCCAAAGAGGAAGTCGCACTCGAGCAAGTGTACGAGTCGCTGCAGGAAAGGTTTGAGAATTATAAGATCACCAAGACAGCTGAATTGCAGGAAATCATGATGGACAGTACTCCTGTATTCAAGGAGTTTGTGACCGCGATGGTGTGTATCTCTGTCACCATCAGTTTTCTTATTATTCTTCTGGCCATGTACAGTACCATTACAGAGCGGACTCGCGAAATAGGAATCCTGAAATCCTTGGGCGCTTCCAAATCCTATATCGTCAGGCTGATTCTGAATGAGTCTCTGCTGATCTGCGCTGCCGGGGTTGGGCTCGGGTTCCTTGCGACGTTTGTAGTGATTGAACTCCTGGTGGCGGCTTTTCCCACCCTGCCGGTGGCCATCAGTTTGTTTTGGCGGGTTACAGCTGCCGCAATGGCAGTAATAGGTGGTACCTTGGGAGCGCTCTACCCAGCTCTCAAAGCGGCTGGGATGGATCCCGTAAAAGCGTTGGGTTATGAGTGAAATGATCGGAATCACTCGAAGAAAAGATGTTGTAGTCGTTGAAGACCTGCAGATGGTTTACCGGGTCGGTAAAATGGAGGTCCCGGCATTGCGAGGGGTGGATTTCAGTGTGAAAGAGGGGGAATTTGTGGCTGTGATCGGGCCAAGCGGATGTGGTAAATCCACATTGCTCCATTTGATCGGGGGGCTTTTGAAACCTACCTCGGGCCGGATTCTTATCGAAGGCGTCAGCATCAGCTCGGTGAGTGATGTCGCAAGAACTGAAATTCGGCGTCAGAGGATGGGATTTGTGTTTCAGAGCTACAACCTTCTGAACACCCTGACAGCAAAAGAGAATATTGCGCTGGCCAAACGCATCCAGGGGAACGGTTACTACGAGGATGGGAGTGCTCAGAAGATCCTGCGGATGCTGGGTTTGGAAAACAAGATGGAGCACAAGCCCTGGGAGCTGTCCGGTGGCGAGCAGCAGCGAGTTGCCATCGCACGGGCGGTCATTAATCGACCCGCCATTCTGCTCGCTGATGAACCTACCGGGAGTCTGGACTCGGAGAATTCCCGGATGGTTTTGAATATGCTCCGGGAATTGAATTCAGATTACGGACAGACGATCATCATCATTACTCATGATCCTGAAGCTGCTGCGACTGCGGACCGTCTTATTGAGATGCGCGACGGAAAGATTTTGAACCGAGTTCAGAATATGTTTTACGCTATGGGAGAAAAGCGTTCTTAAGTGGGAAGGAGGAAGGATTCCGTGTTGCCGGCTGTATCGAGAGTCATCTTTTGGACCTATGAGCGTGGTGGCTGGCAGTACGATATTCTCTCCGCTCTGATCTTGGCCTTCATCTTTCTCACTCCAAAGGCAGTCTTTGATGGTTCTGCGTTCTCAAAGGCAGAGGACCCACCGATAATGGAACAAAAAGACCAAACCATGACGGAACCAGCACTTCAGATTCTCTTTGAAAACCCATGAAATCGTGCTGCCTGGTGAAGTCTTGTCAATGGGTCTTTCTTGTCTCTTGGCTGCCGTTTGTTCCTGTGGGTCTCTCCGTTCAGGCGGAAACAGCGGAGTCTCTGACCCTGGAGCAAGTTTTGACCAAGATCGATCAGGTAGGGACGAGTCTTCGATCGATGAGTTCGTCGATTTCACAGAAGAGATGGACCGATATATTGCAGGAATTCGATCAGGGTGAAAGCGGCCGTTTCTTTTTTCTGAAAGAGAATGATGAGATTTACCTGCGTAAGGAAATAGACAAGCCGCAGGAAAACACCCTGATTATCAGCGAAGGAAAACTCCTGTACTACCAGCCTAAGATCAAACAGTTGCAGAAATATGATTTAGGGAACAGGCGTGATCGAACAGAATTTCTACTTCTCGGATTCAGCTCCAACAAGCAGGCCTTAAAGGAGGCCTATCACATTCGACTGGGAAAGAAGGAAACCGTTGAGGGGCGTGAGGCTTATCCGTTGGAGCTGACGCCGAAATCACAGTCGCTGTCTGCCTACTTCTCTCAGATCGTACTGTGGATTGACACCACCTTGTGGGTTCCCATCCAGCAGAAGTTGGTGGAGCCCACCCGTGACTACCTGCTCATTCGTTTCGATGATATTGATCTGAATCCCAACATCTCCAAGTCCAGTTTTGACTTGAAGGTACCCAAGGATGTGCAGGTGGTAGGAAGTTGATTAGCCCGGGCTAAGGCATTTCGACGGATACGTTGCCTCCTGCCTCCTCTCTCCTCTCTCCTGTCTCCTCTCTCCTGTCTCCTTCTTTCCTCTCCTGCTTTCCAGGAGCGATGACCCAGGAGGGTCGGCCCATCATGCGGGCCTGTGTGTAGAGAATTCGATGGACGACGGTCCAATTGGAAAGGACAGCAATAACCCAGATGATCGGTTCCATATAGTAAAAGGAACCGATGATGAGAAGAACGATCCGCTCGGGTCTCTCTAAAAAGCCAACCTTGCATTGAGGAATGAGAGACTCCGCTCGGGCTCGAGTGTAGCTGGTCAGTACCGATCCCATCATGACCACACCCACCAGCACCACGTAAGTCATTCGATCCTGGTTGCCGTACCAGATGATCAGTCCCAGATACATGATCAGATCTGAATAACGATCCATCACCGAATCAAAAAAAGCGCCAAAAGGGGTTTCCGATTGAGTGTTTCGTGCCACCATCCCATCGACCATGTCGAGAAGCCCGGCCATGATCAGGATCACTCCGGCCGTCCCGAAATGACCTCGAGCGAAGGTATAGGCTGTGACAATGCTCATCACAAAACCTAAAAAAGTGAGGTGATTGGGATTAATGTGAAGAAAAACGAGTACCTTGATGAAGGCTCTCAGAATCACTTTGGCGCCGGCGCCAATGCTTCGAGAAATCATTCGCTTCGCTCTACCGTGTCTCGTCCCATAAATACCATAACGTTTGTGGCGAGCGCGACGGCGTTGAGTTCACGAAGTAACGACGACGCGATGTCAGTGTACATCACGGAGGAGGAACGACAAAGAAATCGATGCCGTCCCGCCGCCACCCTTCGGGCTGATGGGGGTTGCGGGTGATCTCTGCGTCGCTCGTCGTCGCCGATGTCCCTGCATCACCTCCTCTTCGCTCCTTGATCTCCCATCACAAGCCCCATCAGCAAACGTCATGGTATTCATGGGACGAGACACTAACTAAAAGACATCGAGTTTGATGGTTAGAAACTTCTTGGGGTTCTGACGGAAATCGTAGAGCAACTTAACCATCTCCGAAGAAAGCTGATTTAGATTTTCGTACAATTTTTCGTCCTTGGCCAGGAGGCCTAGAGTACCTTTTCCCTCTTGGATGCCGTTTACAAAGGCCGCAAAACGCTCTAACGATTGATCCAGGTTTTTATAAAGCTGATCATCGGTGGACAATTTACCTAACGTTCCTTCACCCCGATCTATCCGGCGAGTGATGCTCTCGATGCTGGCTAGCATGCTCTCACCCTTCTCGTAAAAGGAAGGATCCTTGATAAATTTCCCCAGAGATCCCTCTCCTCGGTCAATCTGGGCGAAGACGTTTTGCAGGTGACCGGTTGCCGCGTTGATTTTATCATAGACTTCCTGCTCCTGAACTAGTCGGGCCAGAGTTCCTTCACCCTCTCTGAAGTCCTGAATGAGCTGGGTAGCCTGGTCGACCGTCTCGGTGGCTTTGACCACGGCTTGGTTCAGGTTTTCGTAAAAGGAGGTGTTACCGATAAATTCGCTCAGGCTACCTTCGCCCTCCGAAATCGGTGACAGGATCTGATTGACCTTCTCCGAGAGTAAGGACAGGTTGGCCAATACGTCGTCCGCACCCGTAATCAATTCCTGAAACCCCGGCTGAGTTGTACCCGTGATGAGGACCACTTGCCGAGTCGAAGTCCCCAACCACCCTTGCACCTCTTCTTCCACCACGAGAGGAGGTTCAGTGCTTCGCCCCAGGGAGATTTCGATGTATTTATCTCCCAGCAGCCCAATCGAACCCAAAGAGATATTGCTGTCCCTCTTGATCCAGTCCCGATACTCTGACTTGATTAGGGCGGAAACAACGATGTTTTGTAGATTTCTCTGGGCCCTGTCAATAGCCTCCCCGGTTGCCTCAAGATCTCTCCTCTGACGGGCTACCTGCTGTTCAAGGTCGGCCACTGCTTCTCCGAAGGATATGACCTGACGAGCCTCTTCGCCGTACTGTTCGACTGCCTGATCGTATTCCTCACTCAGGTCACGCAGGTTCTCCTCGCTTACGGAAATCTCCTCTTGAAGCCGCTCTGCTCGCTGGTTCAAAGCTTCAATTTGTCGGAGTGATGCTTGGTTGGATTCGGTGGCAGGGATATCGTCGGACTTCGAAATGCTGACGTCCGTTACATTTCCTATTTCTACGCCCGCGAGAAGCACGAGGTCTCCAGGTTTCAGTCCGGAAACGTTGTTCAGGTAAGTCCTCGCGTAAAAGGTCTCCTCGAGCAGGCCGACAGTTGTCCCGATGGTGAAGATTGCGGCACCCAGAATGGTGCAGGTGACCAGGACAAAGATTCCCACTTTGAGTTCTGTAAAACTCGGTTTACCCCTTGTTGGCATCTTCGCTCCTCATATTTTTCTCGTATCCTTCTCCAGAAGAAAAAGTAACAGGATACGCCTCATTCCAAAAAACTCTGAATGTAGCTATCGTCTGAATTTCTCAAGGCTTTTTCGTTTCCCTCGAAAATGATGCTTCCCTCCTTCAACATCAAGAAGCGGGTGTTGACTAGACAAAGGTTATTATCCTCGCTTTTGAAGACCACTTCACCATTGGGTAAGGTTTCAGCGAATTCACTGGCCACTGTCCTGGCTGATTCGAGGTCATGGGTCACGAAGATCGAAGCGACTCCTTCCAAGTCCCGCAGCTTGATCACCAATTCACAAATCGTGCGACTGGTAATAGGATCCAAGCCCGCCGTGGGTGCGTCGTAAAGGAGGATGGAGGGATGTCCGACAAGAGCTCGTGCGATTCCCACTCGACGAATCATCCCCCCCGAGAGCTCTGAAGGAAACTTGTCGATCGCATGTCCCAGCTCAACGAAACCGAGTAATTGTCGAACCACGCCTTCGATCTCCTCCTCACTGTGGTTTTTGGCCTCCCGCATTCGGAAAGCGACATTTTCACCCACGGTAAGAGAGTCAAACAGTGCGCCCTCCTGGAAAACCATACCGATCCTCTTCCGAATGGGCATCAGCTCCGCTTCTTTTAACTGAGTGATTTCCTGGTCCTCGACGAATATCTGGCCCGAATCCGGTTTCACTAAACCCAATACCATTTTCAGAATGGTGGTTTTTCCTGATCCACCTCCACCCAAAATGATTTTCGTTTCAGCCGGTCGAACCTCCATACTGAAGTCCTTCAGCACAACCTTTTCGTGGAATGACTTGAACACGTGTTCAAAGCGGATAGCGTTCAATATCTGAACTCCAGAACGATCTTGCTCACGAAGAAGTCGGCAATGATGACCAGGATGGACGCAGTCACCACCGCTTGTGTGGTGGAGCGACCAACACCACGTGTACCTCCTGTCGTGTTGATGCCAAAATAGCAACCGATCGTTCCAATAATAAATCCAAAAACCAACGGTTTCATCAAGCCTTCCAATACATCATTGTATGCAAGCGAGCGCAATGCTGTGTTCCAGTACAAAGCGGTATTCAGTCTGAGGGTGTAAAGAGAAACAATCCACCCTCCGACTAAGCCGAAAAGATCGGCCACCACCGTGAGCAGAGGAAGCATTGCCGTGGAGGCGACCACACGAGGAGCCACTAACTTCTTGGTGGGATCCGTTCCCAGCCCCCGCATAGCGTCGATTTGCTGTGTTACCACCATTGAGCCGAGTTGAGAAGCGATTCCCGCTCCTACACGGCCAGCGATCATCAATGCCGTCAAAACCGGCCCCAACTCCCGGACCAGCGAAAGGGCGACGAGTTGTCCGGTGAGGTTCACGGCACCGAAAGACTTCAGGGATTTGGCGGACTGAAGAGCCAAAACCCCCCCCGTGAAAAAGCCTGTCAGCATGACGATGAAAATGGATCCCGTGCCTATAATCTCCATTTGCCGGAGGATGTCTTCGAAGTAGCGGGGTTTGCGGAAAAGGCTTCGAACCGCTTGGAAAGAGAACAGGGTATATTCTTGGATTTCGTAAAGGGCTCGATAGAAGAAGTTCATCTGCTTTGGTTATTGTAGTCTGACTCGGAAAACGTGCTCAACTCTTGACCCGTATTTAGTGCTAGACTGAGTGCCTGATCGAGACGAGAGTTCGGGGAGTTTGGGGGAGTTTGAATTAGGGGACAGGCCCCAGAATTCTCCGAATTCTGGGGCCTGTCCCCTAATTCCCCAAACTCCCCGAACTCTCAGTGGCACTGTAACCTGCAATTGGGAAGTAGTCTATGCTTCGATTTTTGACTTCCGGGGAGTCCCACGGGAAAGGATTGATTTCCGTTATTGAAGGCTTTCCCGCCAATGTTCCTGTGGATGTCTCTTTGATCAATTCTGATCTGAAGCGACGAATGGGAGGATATGGTCGGGGAGCCCGTATGAAAATAGAGAGCGATCAGATTGAAATTTTCTCCGGGGTAAGACACGGAGCTACGCTCGGGTCGCCCATCGCCTTTATAGTGCACAACAAAGACTGGGTGAACTGGTCAGAGATCATGTCGTCGGAACCGAATCCTGAAGGCGCTGAGAAGAGACGGGTGACACGCCCTCGACCCGGCCACGCTGACCTGGTGGGAGCATTGAAATATCGATTCGACGACATGCGGAACGTTCTGGAGCGGTCGAGCGCTCGCGAGACCACTTCCCGTGTGGCTGTAGGCGGCTTCTGTAGACTTCTTCTACGGGAGTTGGGGATCCTGATCTACAGCCATGTCGTTTCCATCAAGGACATTCGCATCTCCGACCAGCAGCTGGAGAAGGTCTCCAGTGATCTTATCCCCCAAATTGAGTCCTCCGAGATGCGTTGCTCTGATCCTTCCCTGGATGAAGCCATGAAGAAAGCTGTCGATGAGGCTATTGAGAAGGGAGAGACCATTGGAGGGATCTTCGAGGTGCGGGCCACGGGTGTTCCTCCTGGTCTGGGAAGCTATGTTCACTGGGACAGGAAGCTGGATGGCCGGCTGGCCCAGGCCATGATGTCGATTAATGCCATTAAGGGTGTGACTGTCGGAAGTGGGCTTGAGTCCGACCCCTATGGAAGTCAGTTTCATGATGAGATTTTTTATAACCAAAAGGATCGACAGTTCTTCAGAAAGACCAATCGTGCGGGCGGGATTGAGGGCGGTACATCCAACGGTGAGGAAATCATCGTTCGTGGCATTGTCAAACCGATTCCCACCTTGCGTCGACCCTTGATGTCGGTCGATTTTGAGACCAAAGAACCCTTTGAAGCTCAGTATGAGCGTTCCGACACCTGTATTGTTCCCGCGGCAGGGGTGGTCGGAGAAGCGATGGTGACCATCGTACTGGCTCAAGCCCTACAAGAGAAGTTTGGTGGGGATTCCCTACAGGAAATTAAGACCAATCTGGAGAACTACTCTGCCGCCCTCAGAGAGATGTAAATGATCCGGCCCATCTTGAAGTTCGGGGCTCCTGAGCTCGAGACCGAAAGTACGCCCATTACCCGGTTCGACCAGGAAATCAAGACTCTGGCAGAAGATATGCTGGAAACCATGTATTCCGCTCCTGGCATCGGGTTGGCGGCGCCTCAGGTAGGGGTCAATTTTCGGCTGCTGGTCATCGACATCACGGGAGGAGAGGAGAAAGGCCACCAGATCATTTTCACCAACCCGGAAATTACAGAACAGGAAGGGACTCAGGAAGCCGAGGAGGGGTGTCTGAGTATCCCGGGATTCATAGCCGTTGTTGAACGGCCCAGTAAAATTCATGTAGTGGGACAAGATCTGGAGGGCAATCCCCAGGAGTTGGATGCCGAAGGGCTCCTGGCAAGAGTCGTCTGCCACGAGATTGATCACTTGGATGGCATTCTCTACCTGGATCGTGCATCGTTTTTGAAGCGTGATCTGATCAAGAGGAAAATCAAAAAGCTCATTCGTGCCGGAGAGTGGTAATGCGAGTGCTGTTCCTGGGAACCCCGGAATTTGCCATACCTTCACTCCAGGCCCTCCTGAATTTCTCGAGTTCGGACTTTGAGTTGGTGGGAGTCGTGAGTCAACCGGATCGGCCGGCTGGCCGAGGACAGAAACTTACTCCGCCCCCGGTGAAGGTTCTGGCCGAGCAATCCGGCCTTCCTGTGTTCCAATCCGAGCGTCTGCGCGACAATCCGGATGCCCTGCAGTTTTTGAGAGAAAAAGATCCTCAATTAATTGTTATTGTCGCCTTTGGGCAGATCTTGACTCCTGAATTCTTCGATTACCCGCCTCTGGGAAGCCTGAATGTGCATGCCTCACTTCTTCCCAAATATCGGGGCGCAGCCCCCATCGCCCATACCCTCATCAACGGGGACACCCAAACTGGGGTTACGATTATGAAAATTGACGAGGGAATGGATACCGGAGACATCGTCTCTCAGGGCACGGTCGCCGTCGAAGAAAACACGACGCAGGGAGAGCTGGAGGACCTTTTGGCCCACCAAGGGGCGAAACTGCTCATCCAAACCCTCCCTCCCTATGCGAAGGGAGAGATGCGCCCCCAACCTCAGGATCACAAGAAGGCCACCTATGCGCCTCGAATGGCAAAGCAGGACGCTCAGATCGACTGGAATCGGTCCGCTCCAGAAATTCATAACTGGATTCGTGCCCTCAATCCGTGGCCAACGGCCGCTGCTCATTTTCAGGGGGGAAAGGTCAAGATCTGGCGTAGCCGAAGAGTGGAAGAAATTGAGGGGGATTCGAGGCTTTCAGGTCGACCCGGTGCGATTCTGGCCTTGGGTCAGGACGAGATCATTGTCGAGTGCGGACAAACGACGCTTTTGTCCCTGGGAGAGTTGCAGCTCCCCAATCGGGCCCGTATTTCGGCCCGTGATTTCGTGAATGGCATAAATCCCAGGGTGGGAGACCTCTTTACTTGAGTACTCCACCACGCGCCGTGGCTGTCCGCTTTCTGCGAGATCTTTTCAAACCTCACCATCATCTCGATTTCCTTTCTCAGGATGTCGATTTTCTGGATCTTGATGAACGCAACCGTCGCTTGGTCACCGAGTTGGTCTATGGCGTATTGAGAAATCGGCGTCTTTTGGATCACTATGTCGGAGAGCTCTCGCGAATACCGATTGAGAGATTGGATGAGAGCATTCTCTGGGTCCTGCGTTTGGCTCTTTATGAAATCGAATTTCTTCGAATTCCCGATCACGCGGCTGTCCACCAGGCGGTCGAGTTGTGCCGGCAGTTTCGTAAGGCTTCCGCCGCAGGGTTCGTGAATGCCATACTACGCAGTTTCCTGCGCGAGATACCTGCCCTTCCTGAGGGCGCATCTGCCCGTGCCTTGGCGGTGCGGTTCAGCCACCCTGAATGGCTGGTCCAGCGCTATTTGACTCGATACGGGGTCGAGCAAACGGAGCACTTATTGCGAAGGAACAATGAGCCACCCGTTCCAGCGCTTTGGGTCAACGTCTTCAAAACCGACCTGCAATCTTTTTGCAGGCAACTCGACAATGAGGAGATTTCCTACCAGGTCTATCCCCGATTGCCCAATTGCATCACTGTGGATGCCTCAGGTTTCACTCAGCACCGTGCCTATAAGGAAGGGCTCTGTTTCTTTATGGATGTGGCCAGCCAGGAAATCGCCTATCTTGCCGAGGTCAGGAATCATCGCAGGCTGGCTGATTTTTGTTGTGCTCCTGGGGGAAAATCATTCTTGTTAGCGTCTCAGAAGGAGAAAGATGCTCAGCTTTGCTGTTGTGACTCCAGCTTTGAACGACTGAGAGAAACGCGGAATCGGGCTCAGTTCCTTCAAGTTCCCGATCTGAGCTTTATCCATGCCGATCTCAGCTCCACTCCACCTTTTCGAAAACCGTTCGACTTTGTGCTTCTGGATGTTTCCTGCAGCGGATTGGGTACGCTGCGCTCGAACCCGGATATTCGCTGGAAGATTCGAGAAGGTGACCTGTTTCGTTTTCATACCAAGCAGGTTTCCCTGCTCCGGAGCGGTTTTTCTATACTTCGTCCGGGGGGAGTGCTGACTTATTCAACTTGTTCGACGGAACCTGAGGAAAATGAATTGGTCATCGAAGAGTTTCTGAGTAAGGAGCCCGATGCTGCGTTGATCGGTGATTTTCATCGAACTTACCCAGAGTCCCATCCAGGGGACTGCTTCTTTGCCGCCCGAGTGAAGCGGGTTTAGCCCGTGAAATCGCGCGGAGCGCGCTCGTGCGTTCGTGCTTTCGTGCGTTCGTGCTGTCGTGCAGTCGGGGCCTGTCCCTAATCTCCTTTCCTGTCCCTCGTCATTAGACACACTCAAACGCAGCATGCTAGATTGAATGCGAGGGCCGAGGGGCCACGAGATGACAAAACCCACGCACGACGGCACGACCGCCCAACAGCCCAACAGCACGAAGCGCGAAGCGCCTACGCACGAAAGCACAAAGCGCCAATCGCGCCTGCCTTACAGCACGAAAGCACGAAAGCACGAAAGCACGGGACGCGAAGCGCCCACGCACGACCGCACGAAGCGCGAAGCGCGCATGCCGCCGGGACGTACGATCCATGAGCAGATCCTGATGGTGGGCCAGTTGACCGTCCTTGTGGGGGTTTTGATTGCCGTGGGGCTCTCCAGCGCTTACCTGGGAATGCGACTGGCGGTTCGGGGGACAGATGTAGAAGTACCCTCGATTGCTGGAAAGCCGATGGGAGAGGCCACAGAGATCCTTGAGAGGGTTCACCTGAAGAGGGAGGTTATGGGGGAGCGCTTCGACCCAGAGATTCCCAGAGGAGTCGTTATTTCTCAGCACCCTCAACCCGGGAGAACCATGAAGGCGGAAAGAAAAGTTCAGATCATTCTGAGCCTGGGAACGAAAACGCATCCCGTTCCAGATTTGAGAGGATCTCCTTTAAGGGTGGCACGATTGATGGCGGCAGACGCAGGATTCGAATTGGGAAATATCAGTGAAATTTCGATGAGTGAGATTCCAAAAGGACAGATTGTACAGCAATTTCCTCCACCCGACTCGAAAGATCTTCTGAGTCCAGAAATTGATGTCCTGGTCAGTGGGGGATTCCTCGAGCGCTATGTGATGCCTGATGTCACCGGACAGACTTTAAATGCGGTACTTCTCTATTTCGAGAAAAATGACTTCAAATTGGGCAACCTTCGGTACGGGGACTATCCGGACGCTGCCAGAGGTGCTGTGGTTAAACAATTTCCGGAGCCTGGCTATATCCTGACAGAACAGGATGCCATTAACTTGGAGGTTGCCCGCTGATGGCCCTGATTGCACCGTCTATACTTTCTGCAGACTTCCTCAACCTGGGACAGGAAATTCGCAACATCCAAGAGGCCGGAGCTCGGATACTCCACGTAGACGTTATGGATGGTCATTTCGTGCCCAATCTGACCATCGGTCTGCCCGTGATTGAGGCACTCAGGAACAGCACTGATCTCCTTCTGGACGTTCACCTGATGATTTCCAATCCCGAGCAGATGGTCGAAGCTTACATCGACGCTGGAGCAGACTATCTCAGCGTTCACTATGAGACCGTCGATCATCTGGATCGCCTTATGGAGAGAATCCGTGAGAAAGGTGCCCAGCCGGGGGTGGTTTTAAACCCACATACACCTGTGCTAATCTTAGAAGACATACTGAAGAAATGTCACCATATCCTTTTGATGTCGGTGAATCCAGGATATGGGGGCCAAAAGTTTATTTTTGCCAGCTTTGACAAGGTGAGAAAGCTCAAGTCTTTGATTGATTCGCAAGGCTTGAATGTTAAAATCGAGATTGATGGAGGCATGGGGCCTGACAACACGGAAGAAGCGGTTAAGTCTGGTGTGGATATTGTGATAGCGGGATCAGCGATCTTCCATTCCCAGAGTCCTAAGGACACATTTCATCAGATGCAGCGGATCGCCGAAGGAGCTGCGGTATTGAAAGGGAACAATGCAATTTCTGCCTAAAACTTGCTCGCAAACCCCTTCAGCAAAGGTTACCGTATTGATGAAGCGAGGCACTAAACTGTTCGTTTTGTTCCTGGCTGGATTTTTATTCTCCTCGTGTGGGCAGAAAAGTGCGGGTTTACAGGAAGCAGCTATTGCACCGGATACGATGTTGTTCGAAAATGGCGTGAAATTTCTGGAAAAGAACCAATTTATCAAAGCCAGACTTTCCTTCCAGACTTTGATCAACACCTACCCGGACAGTGAACATACCCCCGCCTCATTCCTGTCCATAGCCGACTCCTTTTACCATGAAGGAGGCGCGACCAATCTCTTGCAGGCGGAAGCGCAATATAAAGATTTTATTATCTTTTATCCCACCCATGAGATTGCCGACGACGCGCAGATGAAGATCGCCGCCGTCAATGTGAAGTTGATGAGGGGCCCCGGCCGAGATTCGACCTATGCGTTAAAGGCCGAGAGGGAACTGGAAAATTTTTTACAGAAATATCCGGAGAGTGAGTTGGCTCCGACTGCTTGGGAATTCTTGTGGGAGGTTCAGGAGAATCTTGCCCAGGGGATTCAGGGAGTCGGGGATTTCTATTTCAGTAGGAATTCCCACCTGGCCTCGGAAAGCCGGTATAAAAGCGTATTAGAGAGCTACCCGGACTACAGTAGGTTGGACCAGACCTTGTTTCGATTGAGCCGATCGCTGGAGAACCTGGGTCGCATCGAGGAGGCGTCTGTCTACTATTCCCGTGTGGTTTCCGAGTATCCCTTCAGTGAGTTCGCCAGCAATGCGGAACAAAGACTTATCCTGCTTGAAAAGCCGGTACCCCCTGTGGATCCTGTTGCCGCGGCCAAAAATGAGGCTAATCTGAGGCCCGGGAATGGGTTCTCCCTCATGGCTCCTCTACGTGGCATGAAGGAGATTTTTACCGGTCGCGAGGATCCCTACAAAGTGGCACAGCGAAGAGCGGAGGAACGTAAGGAGCAGGAAGAAAGTAGCCATCCGAAAGAAAATAGCGCTCAGACCGATTCCCAGTCCAACGGCAAGTAATTCATGCCCCACCTGGTCCTGGCGGAAGACAGCCCGACAATCCAAAAACTGGTTCAGCTTTGCTTCAAGTCAGAGGACATTGAGGTCCACTGTTTCGAAGATGGGACCTCCACACTGGAATATCTCAAGACCGGGCCGGCTGATGTCCTGTTGGCGGACGTAGCCATTCCCGGCCTCGACGGCTATGAATTGTGCCGGGCAGTGAAGCAGAATCCCGAGACGGCGAGTACACCAGTGATTTTGCTGGTGGGTGTCTTTGATGGTTTTGATGTGCAGAGGGCTGAGCAGGTTGGCTACCATTGTCGTCTGACCAAGCCTTTAGGGGCGTTAGAGTTAGTCGATCTGGTCAAGAACTTGCTGGAAACGCCAATTTCTCAATCCGGCTCGGCGAAGTCGCCATCATCGTTATCCGAGGATCCGGATTCTGATGGAGCACTCGCTTTACCGGTTCACCCGGAAATCAGCGGAGGAGATGAAAATACTGTTTTTGCCCTGACCCCATTCCAGTGTCAAGCCCGTCCCACATTCTATACTCGGGAAGTGAGCCCGCAGGGGGTCAGTCCCAAGCCAGCAATTGAGGATGACCCAGGATTTGCGCCCAACATCTCTTGGAATAGACAGGAAGTGGATCTTCTGGTCAATAGATTATTCGAGTTGCTGAAACCCGAGCTCCGTCGTATGGTGACCCAAGTCACCCGGGACGTTGTGAAACGGGGCACCGTCTGATTCTGCTATAATCCCCTTTTTTTGTCCGATCCTTTCGAAAAGGTCAAGATTTCAGTGTCTAAGATTGAAAGTATTTCCAAGGCCTACGTGCCGGCTGAGGTGGAGGAGAAGTGGTATCGATGGTGGATGGAGCAGGGCTTCTTCCGGGCCGATGCTGACTCGGAAAAGCCACGTTATTCCATGGTGTTGCCGCCACCCAACGTGACCGGTAACCTTCACATGGGCCATGCCCTGAACCACACCCTGCAGGACATCATCATTCGCTGGAAGCGAATGAAAGGGTTTGATGTGCTTTGGCTGCCTGGGACGGATCATGCCGGTATTGCCACGCAAAACGTCGTGGAACGGCAGCTGGCCGAGCAGGGGAAGAAACGGACGGACCTGGGCCGTGAGAAGTTCGAGGAGATGGTCTGGGAGTGGAAGGACCAGGCTGAGACAAATATCTTGAACCAGGCCCGACGGCTCGGTTGTTCTTGGGACTGGAGTCGAAAGAGGTTCACTTTGGATGAAGGGCTCTCGCGGGCCGTTCGGGAAGTGTTCGTCCGTCTTTACCAGGACGATCTCATTTACCGGGGCGAATACCTGGTCAATTGGTGTCCGCGTTGCAGCACGGCCATTTCCGATCTGGAGGTGGAGTACAAGCTTTCTGAGGGGAAACTGTGGCACATCCGGTATCCGATTCAAGGGAGCGACGATTTTGTAGTGGTGGCGACAACGAGGCCCGAAACGATGTTGGGCGACACGGCGGTTGCCGTTCATCCTGAAGACGAAAGATACACTCATCTGCACGGTGGTAAAGTTGTTTTACCTTTAATGGATCGGGACATCCCTGTCATCACGGACAATTTTGTGGAGAGAGAGTTTGGCACGGGAGTGGTGAAGGTCACTCCCGGGCACGATTCCAACGATTTTGAAGCCGGAAGACGCCACGATTTGCTTCTTATTAAGGTGATTGGAGAGGATGGGCGGATGACTGAAGCAGCCGGACCTTACGGAGGAATGGACCGTTACGAAGCGCGAAAAAAAGTGGTTTCGGACCTGCAAAAGCTGGGCTTAGTCGTTAAAATCGAAGATCATTCCTACAACCTAGGTCTTTGTCAGCGATGTGAAACGGTGATCGAACCTCTGGTATCGAAGCAGTGGTTTGTCAAAGTGAAGCCGTTGGCTGAGGCGGCGGTTCAGGCCGTGGAAAACAGACAGACCGTCTTTGTCCCGGAGAACTACGAACGTATCTATTTTGAGTGGATGCGCAATATTCACGATTGGTGTATCAGCCGGCAGCTTTGGTGGGGACATCGTATCCCTGCCTGGTATTGTGGTGATTGTCCTGAGGTCACCGTGGCTCTCACGGAACCTTCAACCTGTTCCCATTGTCAGGGGAGTTCACTCAAACAGGACTCCGATGTCCTGGATACCTGGTTCAGCTCGGCTTTGTGGCCTTTTTCCACGATGGGATGGCCGGATCAGACGAAAGATCTGCAGGTGTACTATCCCACCGATACCCTGGTCACGGGTTTTGACATCATTTTCTTTTGGGTGGCTCGAATGATGATGATGGGGCTCCGCTTCATGAAGGCAGTCCCCTTTCACACCGTCCATATCAATGGTCTTGTTCGAGACGAACAGGGACAAAAGATGTCGAAGTCTCGCGGCAACGTGATTGATCCACTGCAGATCATCGATGAGTATGGAACGGATGCGATGCGCTTTACACTGGCTGTGATGGCGGTCCCCGGAACGGATATCCCCTTTTCCATCAGTCGGATGACCGGGTACCGTGCATTCTGCAACAAAATCTGGAACGCTTGTCGCTTCCTGCTGTTGAACTTAGACCAGGAAGAGCCAGTCAGCGAGCAGGAAGTAGAACAGCTGAGGCAAAGAAAACAACTGGATTTAGGGGAACGTTGGATACTCAGCAGGCTGCAAAAGGTGATTGCTGAAACCAATGAAAATCTGGAGAAATTTCGATTTCACGAGGCCAGCAATAACCTCTACCATTTTTTCTGGCACGAGTTCTGCGACTGGTTCATTGAATTGGCAAAGATCGGTTTTACCAGTGAAAATGTTGAGGAACGCAGAAGAACGGGCCGTCTCATGGCCTATGTTCTGGAAAGCTGCCTGAGGCTGTTGCATCCCTTTATTCCTTTCATCACCGAAGAGCTGTGGCAGGAACTCCCCCATTCCGGGGAATCAGTCATGGTGGCCCCCTATCCGGAGGCTCACCAGGAATGGATGGACCCAGCCGCTGAAAATGAGATGGAGGGACTGCAGGATTTGGTGATTGCCATTCGGACGTCCAGGTCGGAGAATAACATCGATCCACGAAAGAAGATTCCGCTGCAGTTGTTGTGCAAGCCGGAGTATCAGAATTTCCTCGAATCGCAGCTGCACCCTATCAAAAACTTGGCTCAGCTGAAGGAGGTGGAATTTGTCTCCAATCTGGAGACTGGAGGCCTTCGGGTTCAAGGAGTTTCCCGAATAGCCGATTTCGTGCTCGTTTTGGACGAGGTCATTGATCTTGGAGCAGACCGCACACGTTTGAGCCAACAGATCGATCGTTCTACAGCGAATGTCCAACAGCTGCAAAAGAAGCTGAAAAATGCGAACTTTGTCCAAAAGGCCCCTGAGCACGTGGTTCATGGGGTCCGCCGACGTCACCAGGAAGCGGTCGAACAGCTCAAGAAACTAAAAGCAAAACTGGATGGACTTTCTCAACCTTGATCCGCTCTTAAAACGAGCTCTTGAAGAAGACTTGGGTCGTGGAGATCTCACCACTGAGGCTATCCTCGAGAGAGCCGGAGCCTCGAGAGAAGGGGCCATCCAGGCTCAAGCTGCGGTCTTGGCCAAGGAGACGTTGATCTTGGCCGGATGGCCTGTCTTCCTGCGTGTCTTTCAGCTCATGGATGAGATTGATGCTGAAGTCCATTTTGAGGAAGGTGCTCAGGTGGATCGGGGGACAATCGTGGGAAAACTGCAGGGTAAGGCCTCCGTACTGCTTCAGGGTGAACGGGTGGCGTTGAATTTCCTGCAGCGCATTAGCGGGGTGGCTACTCTCACTCAGAAATATGTCCAACTGGTTGCCCACACTCAGGCAAAAATTTTGGATACACGTAAGACCACGCCTTTGTGGCGAAGCCTGGAAAAGTATGCCGTGAGAAAGGGCGGAGGGCTGAATCACAGGTTGGGCTTGTACGATGGAATTCTCATTAAGGAAAACCATGTGGCGATGGCAGGAGGCATTGAAGCGGCACTGGATGCCTGCCGGGGTTCCCTGGAGGTCGAAATTGAGGTCAGGAATTTCGTGGAGCTGTCCCAAGCCATCGATGCTGGAGCAGGGAGGGTACTTTTGGACAATATGAGTCCGCTGGAAGTTCAGAAAGCGGTCGAAATCACCAGGGGTCGCTGTCTGCTAGAGGTTTCTGGAGGTGTCCACGAAGGTAATGTGGTTGAATATGCTGAGACCGGAGTTCATTTCATTTCTCTGGGGATCTTGACTCACTCCTCTCCGTCGGTGGATTTCAGTGTCTCGCTCCATAAGTCCGATGACCTTAAGGGAACGAGACACTAGCCCTGCTAATGAATTCCTATGAACCCTGAGACACCCCAGGAGAGCAAACTTTTCAAACAATTCGACTATCTGCACCGTGTGGATTCCACCAACGACTACTTGAAAGCCTTCGTCGAGGAAGGTGAGACTCGGATGGTGGTAGCCAGAGAGCAAGTGTCGGGTAAGGGACGCGGCGACCGCAGCTGGTACTCACCGCCCGAAGAAGGCCTCTATTTGTCCTACCTCTTGTATCCCCCATGGCAGGTAGAGCGCTCTCCCTTTTTGAACATGCTCTCGGGGCTGGCGGCTGTACTGGCCATAAGGGAGGAGGGCCCTTCAGGTCTTCAACTCAAACTGAAACGTCCCAACGACATCTTAATCGCAGGAAAGAAAGTGGGCGGGATTTTGATCGAGATGAGTAGCATGCAGGATCGAATCCTTTGGGCGATCGTTGGAATCGGAGTCAATCTCTATCAGAAAGACTTTCCCGAGGACTTGTCTCACGCAACCTCTCTTGCTCTGGAAGGAGTGACGGTCAGCCATCCGCTCGATCTTTGTGATCGTCTTACCGAACAGTTCGAACGCCTTTACCGACAGCTTGAAAATGGGAAGTGGGACAGCATTCAAACCGAATTTGAACAGCAACTATGAGTATTTTCAACTATCAGGAACAACCCGGCTATTTCAAGCGGCTCAAAGAGGCGCTGCAGACCACCAAGGATGATCTCGGTCACATGATGAACCAGGTGCTGGGAACGGCTGAGAGTCCCGTTACCGAAGATCAGCTCGAAGAACTGGAGAACATCTTGATCAGTGCTGATATAGGAGTCCAAACAACCCTGGAAATCGTCGAAAAAATGCGAGAGGAGACCCGTGGCCAACGCGTCGTGACCAGTCAAAAGGCCAAGCGAATGCTTCGAAAGGAGATGCTGGAGATCTTAAAGGCCAGCCAGGATCCACCCCGCAAGAGTGCCTCACCTTCCCGTCCTCACGTCGTTTTTGTTGTGGGGGTGAACGGTGTAGGGAAGACCACCACCGTGGGTAAATTGGCTCATCGTCTGAGTCAGGATGAGAAGAGCGTATTGGTTTGCGCATCGGACACCTTTCGGGCAGCGGCAGCGGAACAGTTGACGATCTGGGCCGAGCGTACCCAAACGGACATCGTCAAGCAATCCTCGGGGGCAGACCCGGCGGCCGTGTTGTTTGATGCGATTGCGGCCAGCAAAGCGAGAAATACGGATGTCCTGCTCGTCGACACGGCCGGTCGACTCCACACCAAGACCCACCTCATGCGGGAAGTCGAGAAAATGAAGCGTATTGCCGGGCGAGAGGTCGAAGGAGCTCCCCACGAGATCTTTTGGATCCTGGATGCGACCACGGGGCAAAACGGCCTCAGTCAGGCGCGCGAATTTTTCGAGACGATTGGAATCACAGGAATTATCGTCACAAAACTCGATGGTACGGCTAAGGGGGGGATCGTGGTCGCCATTGCCAAGGAACTCAAGATCCCCATTCTTTACATCGGGGTGGGAGAGAGTCAGGAAGATCTCATCCCCTTCTCAGCTGAGGGATTTGTCGATTCCCTGGGACTGGGGGAGGAGGATTGACAGGAAGGAGAAGCCAGGTTAGAATCCGCCCTGACTGTGTTCCGCGACCCGCAAGCGGGTGCCCCAGGCCTCCTCAACGTACTGTAAAGATGACGTTTGCGGGGCCGACCCGCACACGGGTGCCGTCGCGCAACGCAGCTTGGTCGACGCTTTCGTCGCTTCGTTACAAGAACCGATGCATCATCCGGTCTAGGAGGAAAACATGAATAAGAAACTATACGTTGGCGGCCTACCCTATGCTGTGACAGAGGACAAGCTGCAAGAAATTTTCTCGGCACACGGAACTGTTGACTCAGCCCGCGTGATCACGGACAGATTTACCGGTCGATCGCGGGGCTTTGGGTTTGTGGAAATGAGTACCGAAGAGGAGGCTCAAACGGCGATCGACAGCCTCAATGGAAGTGACCTTGAAGGGAGATCTCTGACCGTCAATGAGGCCCGACCCCAGGAAAATAGAGGTGGAGGTGGAGGTGGTGGCGGTGGAGATCGCTGGTAAGTCTCGACTTCTGAAGCTCAAGTTCCGCTCCTTCACAGCCCGGTGCAGATTCGCGGCATCCGCCGGATCATAAACGAACCAGCAGCAGGTATTGCACGGCCGGAATATTCCGGATCTCTTGCATCACCTCTTCCGGTATCTTACCGTCAGTATTCACCACTGCCACCGCATGAGCCCCATCTTCGTTCCGACCCAGCACAAAGGAAGCGATGTTGATCTTGGCCTTACCCAGGATCGTGCCCACCAGACCGATAACTCCCGGAGTATCCTTATTTCTGAGGAAAAGAATGTGTTCCCCAAGCTCCGTTTCAATGGGGATGCCATCAATGGAGACCAAACGATAGTTGCCCTTATGCAAAATGGCTCCCTCGATCCACTCTGTTTTTTCTGGAGAGCGCAATTGGATACTGATCAGATTGGAATAGCTGCGCGGCCGGCTGCTCACCGTTTCGATGACTGAAATGCCCCGCTCTTCCGCATAGTTTCTGGCATTCACTTGGTTGATTTCTTCCGACAGCATGGGTTTCAGTATCGCCTTGAGAATGTAATTACTGATCGGTTTGTAATTCAACTTGGCGAAGTCACCATAGTAGCGGATGCCGATCTCTGAGAGACGAATGGATGAAACCTGGCTGATGAAGGAACCCAATTTTTCAGCCAAACCCAAATAGGGCTGGATCTGTTCTAGTTCCTTGGGCGTCATGGAGGGGAAGTTGACTGCGTTTACGATCACTTCATCCTGCAGGTAGGCGGCAACCTGCTGGGCGATGTCGTAACCCACCTTGGATTGTGCTTCGACCGTTGAGGCGGCGATGTGAGGAGTCAGTACCGTGTGATCTGAAGCGAGGAGGCGAGGATGAACGTTCGGCTCGTTCTCGAAAACATCCAGGGCGGCGCCTCCGAGATGCCCTTGCTCCAGTGCATCGGCGAGATCCTCCTCCACCACGAGCTCACCCCGGGCAGCATTGATCAGGAACGCTCCTTTTTTCATCAACTGTAAGGTCTCCTTACAAATCATCCCCTTTGTTTTCTCATTCAGTGGAGCATGCAGGCTGACAAAGTCAGCTTCGGATAAGACTTCTTCTAAAGTTCGGAGCTCGACACCCAGATCGTGTGTGTAGTCCTCGCTGACGAAAGGATCATAGGCCAGGACCTTCAGCTGAAACGATGTTGCACGTTGGGCCATGATGGAACCGATCTTTCCCAACCCGACAAGGCCCAGAGTCTTATTTTGAAGCTCCTGTCCAATAAATGCCTTTTTGTTCCAAACTCCTGATCGCAATGAAGGATCGGCGAAAGAAATCCTACGGGCCAGGGCCAGGAGTAGGGCAAAGGTATGTTCTGCGACACTGACGCTGTTTCCGCCCGGAGTATTCATTACCACCACGCCTTTGCGGGTGGCAGCTTTCAGATCGATATTGTCGACACCCGCACCTGCGCGCCCGATCACGCGAAGTTGTGAGGCATTCTCGATGACCTCCTGAGTGACTTGAGTTTTACTGCGAACAATCAACCCATCAGCGTCACGGACTTCCGACAACAAGGCGTCCAAGGAAAGGTCGGATCGGCAAACGACTTCAAAATCGGGTTGTTGTTTCAGGTAATCCACTCCCTCTTCCGAGAGTGGATCGGTAATCAAAATTTTCATGATCTTTCGTGAGTACTCGACTTCGTATTCTAATCTTTTCCGGAGGCGTGTTCTTGCATGCCGACAGCCTCAATCATGGCGGCTCGAACGCTGCTACCCAGATCAACTTCCGTTCCCATCTTAATCAGGCAGAGTTCGATAGCTGAGAGCACTGAGAAAACGTCGAGCAAGTCAAAGTACCCCAAATGGGCAATTCGGACAATCTTGTTTTTCAGTTCACCTTGCCCGCCCGCCACCTTGAGTCCGAATTCAGCTTCGAGTTTCTTCGCCAACTCGGCAGCAGCCACGCCATCCGGCGGAATAGCTGCCGTAACAGCGCTGGCCGGGGAGGAGGAGAGGATCCTGAAGCCCAGTGCCCGAAGCCCTTCTCGCGTACTGCGGGCCATCAGCTCGGCCTCAGCCAATACCCGTTCGGGACTCTGGCGAAGGATTTCCCGGGTTGTTTCGTTCAGGGCCACGATTAATGAGATTGCAGGCGTAAATGCACACTGGCCCTTCCGTTGCTGATTCACTTCCTGGAGCAAATCGAAGTAGTAGGAACGCGAGGAGTTGGTTTCAATTTTTGCAATCGCCCTGGGACTCAGCGTTAGAAAAGACAAACCAGGGGAGAGAGCAAAAGATTTTTGAGATCCGCTAATGACGATATCGAGGCCCCACTGGTCTGTCTCTATGGGCTGGGTCAGCAAAGCTGTGATGGCGTCGACCACGATAAAAACCTTAGGGAAGTTGGAACCAATCCGTTGGGCGATCGCCTCCAGATCATGGGAAGTAGCCGTCGAGGTTTCACATCCCTGGATAAGAACTGCCCGAATCTCTGGGTTGTGCTCCAGCGCTGCACAGATTTCCTCTGCTGAGGCCGCCTCTCCAGGTTTCTTCTCAAGAGAGGTGCAGGGAACGCCGTGACTTCGGCAGATGTTGACCCAGCGTTCTCCAAACTTTCCGGTCACAACAGCAAGAGCAGGGTCATCCGGAGACAGTAGATTTGACACAGCTGCTTCCATAGCGCCCGTCCCAGAGGATGTCAAAATGACAACATCGTTCTCGGTCCTGAAGATCTTCTGCAGATTTCGGCGAGTTTCCAGAAACAGTTCCGTGAACTGGGCTGTTCGATGATGAACAAGGGGACGCGACATCGCGAGCTGGGCCTCTGGCATCAGTGGAGTGGGTCCCGGTGTAAAGAGTCTCGTTTTGCGCATCGGCAAATGATACTACAAAGAACGTGCTGAGGGGACACTCCTCTTTGTGGGTGTCTTGACCTGGCGGTCTGTTCTTTCCTATCATCGACACCTCATGTCTCACCCTGTCTGGATTTGTCTAGTTGCTTGGTTTGTTCCTGGTGCCGGCCATCTGTTACTGAAGAAGTGGGGGAGAGGGATCGCGTTTTTTGCGGTCATCATGGTCTTGTTTGTCTGTGGCCTGGCCATGGAAGGGAGGCTGTTTGGTTTCAGCCCTGGATTTTTTGGGATTCTCAAGTTCGCTGCAGGCGCTGGTGCTGGATTTCCCTATCTCTTGGGGAAGCTGATGGCCTGGGGAGAGGGCAATGTTCCCGGCTACGGATACGAGTACGGGAACACTTTTCTGTTCACAGCCGGCCTACTCAACATGCTCCTGGTGGTGGATGCTTTCGATATCGCGCGGGGTCGAAAACAGTGAATCACTATATCGCCATCTCCATTCTATCCGTTTGCATTACCACAGTCTTCACGTTGATCACGAAAGAGACTCAGGAAGAACGTATCCGCTATTTCCTGAAGCTGTTGAGTTATATGGTGGTGGGCTCGTTTGTGGTTGCTTGGATTATGTATAGTGTTCCTTAGTGTCACTAGCTTTCACTACTGGGTGCCGGCCTTTCTCTACGCCGCCCTCATCTTCCTTCTTTCCCATCAGAGCGACCCTCCAGGTGCACAAGTCGTACCCGACTATACAGCCCACTTTTTCGAATACGCCCTCTTCGGACTGACCCTGACCTGGGGAGCGACTTCGGGATTCCACCGACCTCTAACCTCAAAGAGTGCTGTTATTCTGGGTGTGATCGCCGCCCTGTATGCGATCAGCGACGAATTTCATCAATCTTTCGTTCCCGACCGAGTGGCATCCGTAGGTGACTTGGCAGTGGATATGTTGGGAGCCGCAGCTTGTGTGGGTATGGTCTGGGTGATCCGAAGGGGAGAGTGGCGGTAAGGGAGGCCTTGAATGGGAGAGTTCGGGGACTGTCCCCGAACTCTCTATGAATGATACCGGTCTAGCCGAAACGATCCAGGAGTCCTGAGAGATGCAGATCAACTCACTTTCCTCTGAACCCCTGTTGGCTCACTTTGAGCGGAGATTAGAAGATCGACCTTTTCGACCTCCCCTGTGGCTGAGGGGTGGACATCTTCAAACGCTTGCCGCGTCGCTCTTGAAGCGTAATTTTTCTTGGGGATGGGGGAACGCTGAGGAACACTTCGTGGATTTACGGGATGGATCGCGTGTGCGATTGATTTGCGCCTGGCAGTCTTCTGATGCCCCCACCCTTGTAGTCCTCCATGGAACAGGAGGATCCAGCGACTCGACTTACATGCAGGGGCTTTCCCATAAGGCTTACCGGGAGGGCTGGAATGCTGTTCTGGTGAATCTCTATAACACCAATCCGGAATTGCCGAAGCCCAAAGTCTTTCACTCTGGCTCGAGCCGGGAAGTTGGAGAAGTTCTTCAGAAATTGTCGATGAAGCATCAGGTGCGGGAATTCTTTCTAGCGGGAGTCTCGATGGGCGGGAACATTCTGCTCAAGTTAATGGGAGAGTGGGGTTCGGATTCTCTTGTTGATGTTCGGGCTGCTGGAGTGATTTCCCCACTGGTGGATTTGACCACTGCCTGGAAAGTTCTGGAAAGACCCTCGAACTTCCTTTTTCAACATCACTTCGTCAAAAATTTCAAAAAACGCATTAAACGACACCGTTCCAGCTTGAGTCCATTTGTGGATGTCGAGGCCCTGCTGCGCATCAAAACTCTCCGCCAGTTTGACCAGCTCTTTACGGCTCCACTGGCCGGATTTCGCGATGCCTTCGATTACTATGAAAGAGCAAGTGCGCTGCCCTATCTCAAGGATATCCGCATTCCCACCTTGTTGATCCACTCCCATGATGATCCCTTGCTGCCCGGGGAACTGTTCACTCTTCCAGAAACTCGCTCAAACCCCTCACTTCTCATGGGCTTGACTCGTCAAGGAGGGCACGTGGGATACCTGGAACAGGCTCTTCCGGGAGGGGACATAGACCGTTTCTGGGCAGAAAATCGCCTGATCGAGTTTTTCCGCCTGGCCCGCTAAACGTCCCGACCTTTCTCTCCATTGAAGACATTCTCAAGCCCGGATCATGCATAGGTTCTCGTCACGAAGCGACGAAAGCGCCGACCTGACAAGGAGCGTGACCCGCAAGCGGGTGCCCCGAGGCCCCCGGAAACGTACTCTCTGCAGTACGTTGAGGAGGCCGACCGAGTGTAACGCGGGCGGTGCAGCACGCCGGATGATTTCGTCGGTGCAGTAGAGAATTTATGCATCATTCGGGCTAAACCTGTGATTTGGGTCACTGTCTTGTAGTGGAGGTGGTGTAAGAGTGGGCAAGTAAGAAGCAATGACAAGACTACTTGGAATCCTACTGTTCTTTTCCTCTGCAGCTTTGGGCCACGGAGGCAGCCTCGACTCAATGGGCTGCCATCACGACAAGAAGCCAGGCTTGTATCATTGCCACCGGGGCTCATTGGCTGGGCAATTCTTTGACTCGAAAAAAGAGGTTCTCAGCGCACTGATTAGGAGCAAGACCGACACCCTATCAGGAAGTGGCTCTGAAAGCGAGACTCCCCAACCGGACACTGGAGAACCAGCGGAATCTTCGGTTGTTCCCTACGATCGCGATCTTTACGGTGATTGGATCGATACGGACGGGGATTGCCAGGATACCCGGCAAGAAGTGCTCATCGCAGAAAGTCTCATCCCGGTCCAGTTTGACTCCCGGGGTTGCAATGTCGTCTCTGGCCAATGGCTCGACCCCTACACGGGCCAGACCTTCACCGATCCCAGCGACCTCGACATTGATCACGTCGTGCCGTTAGCTGAGGCACACCGTAGTGGAGCGAGTCACTGGCCACCACAGCTTCGCACACAGTTTGCCAATGACTTAGTGTTTCCTGGAAGCCTCATTGCGGTCTCGGCATCGGCAAACAGATCTAAGGGAGATAGAGACCCGGCAGACTGGCTGCCACCAAATCCAGCCTTCCAATGCGACTACGTGAGAGCCTGGGTCATGGCAAAGGGCTATTGGGGTCTTGTGATGGACGACCGGGAGAGAAACACGGTCTATTATGTTTTAGCGGGCTGTGAGCAGCCAGTGCGGGGTTTATCGCACTAGCTTCAGCTGGAAGTCAGTCTCTTCTACTTTTTTCACAGTTTTTCTCGCTCGAGCGTTATAGCTACTGAGATGGATTCCATCCCCGCCCATTTTCCCTGCAGGCGACTGTTCGAGTCAGATTGGGAGTCTCTTTCTGATCTGGAACTGGTGGCGTTGCTCATCGGTCCCGGAACGCCAGAGAGACGGGCTTTGAATGATGCCCGAAGGCTGCTCGATGTCGTAGGTCCCTCTAGAAGGTTACAGGATGCCGGTTATGAAGAGCTGTGCCGGGCCGGTTTAAGTCGAAAGAAGGCGCTGGCCCTGTTGGCAGCTGTGCAGCTGTCACGCCGCTTTCAAAAAATTCCCTTGTTTCCAGGACAGTCTTTTCGCTCCAGCCTTGAAATTTTTCGCCATTTCCAACCTCTTGTCCATGGCCTGAAAAAGGAATGCTTCTGGAGTGTGCTTTTGGATAGCAAAAACCGTATCTTGAGAGTGATGTTTAACAACCCCTTTGTTTTATCGTATATAGCTAGTCCACATATTGTCTGGGTGCGCCCAGGGTGCGGATTAAGAGCAAATTTTTTTTACTTCGCAAGGGCAGCAGACTCTGATTGCTTGCTGAGGGAAGGCAATCGGTTGACTGCATTTCTTTGATTCTCATCGGGTATCCAGTGTGCGTAGACCTTCAGTGTGATTTGTGAGTTGGCATGACCAAGTTGATTGCTCACATAAGTGATAGGAGCACCATTAGCCAGAAGCAAGGAAGCGAAGGAATGTCGCAGATCGTGGAATCTCAGGGAACGCAAACCAGCTTTGCGAAGCACGTTCTTGAAATTTTTCTGCTTCACGTTTGACATCTCTACCCAGCCGCCATATCGGTTGGCGAATACCCATTCGGGAATTGTGTTGGACCCCTTCTTGAGACATTCTTCCTGCATCTTTTTCCGCAGGTCGGCTAAGGTCCCTATCAAGTCATCGGAGAGGTCTACTCTTCGCCGACCATGCCTGGTTTTCACCGTAGTGAGGCGACGGCGCACGATGGCTCGGCGCACCTTGAGATACTTTCCGTTCCAGTCAATATCTATCCACTGCAGTCCGGCGATCTCTCCTGATCTCAGACCGGTGTGCAAAGCAAGCAGGAACAGAGTGTAATAGTTGGGTGCGTGTTGCTGAGTGGTCTGGAGGAACAACAGTGATTCTTCTTGTGATAAGGGTTCAATCTCCTCGTGCCGCTTAGGGGCCTGGCGGTAAAATTTTCTCAGGCGGAGAGTGGGGTTATCGCTGACTATGTTCTTCTCAATTGCATCTGTATACAGCACTCCAAGAGGTGACAAGATCATCGTGATGGAGTCCTTGGCTAGATCCTTTTCTACCAGTGCGGCTGTATATTCCTCCATCAGCGCTCGGTCAATTTGGTCTAGGCACAATCTACCCAGTTTGGGCAAGATGTGGTTCTTAAAGCTACTGTGATAGGTTTCTTGACTCGACTCCTTGAGTGTTCTCATGTAGGTCCTCTTGAACCGCTCGTAGTATTCGTCAAGTGTCGGCACAGCCGGTTTCTTCTCTTGCAGGAACGCTTCCCCCAGGATTAGTTTCGCCTCGATCTTTTTGGCTACCTCCAAGGCCGCTTTCTCGCTCCCCACTTTGCGGCTAGTGCGACGACCGCCATGATTGATAAAAACCCACCATTGATTGCTGCCTTTGGCTTTTTCTCTGACTGTTACACCCATCGTTGCCTCCTAAGCTAAAGCCTCGGTCCTCACTGGTGAACCCTTTCCAAGTTGCGACACAAAGAAAGGCAGCAAGATACCGAGGCCGTTCTTATTCTTGCACTGGGGATTCAGGTCCACAAGACTTCCTTCCTTTGTGTCGCACGTCAATGCTACCCCCCACTGGGGCAAACTTGCAACACGGTTTTTAGATAAAGTCCCGAAGGAGTACAATTCGCTCATTATGGTAATGCTCTTGCAGCAGATGGGCGACATGCCTATGGGTGGCTTCGGTGTTTTGGGATTTGTGCTGGCACTTCTATTGCTGCTCTTGTGTGTCCTGTGCGCTCTCATACCCTTCTCAGTTTTCGGTATCAAGCCCAAACTGGATCGGGTTATTGAAGGACAACAGACCATCTCGGCTGATCTGAAGAGGCTCGAACAGCAACTCTCGAAGACGCCAGAAGATTGAAGCTCGCTCATCTCTTTTACTCCATCAATGACGCAATCGCCTCATCAGCGAGCCGGTCCAGGTTCTGAGCACCGCCTTCTCGATATGTTTCCATCCATCGGTCAACTTCTGACTTTTTGAACAAGATTTTTTGCCCAACTCTGAAATGCGGGATCTCAGGTAGACGTGCTTCAAGGTTCCTGACGGACAAACTGGTGTACTCGGCTGCCTCTCGCTTATCCATATAGCGGTCACGATCGAAATGGAGCAACACCTCCTGCACTGAGACCATTTCCACCGGCTGTCGCTCAACTGGTTTGTCAATCGGCATCTATCTCAAGTCTTCTGAAAGTGGCGGCCCAGACAGCCTCCTCTGACTTCGGAGCGGGCGCAGCCGTCCAAGGCAGCTGCACGAATGGTTGGTCATTCGCTTCGCAAAGCGTATGAGCTGACCGCCGAAGGCGGTTGACTGTCCAAGGCCATAAAAAAGAGTTGGTCCCGCAGTGAGGCGCGTGAGCGCTGAGCGAGGACTGAATTGGAGCCAGTTGCTCAAGAAGGCTGCCCCCAAGAATGTGAGCATCTTGAGCATCTGTGAGCATCTGTGCAACATCTTCGACACACAGGAGGGCTTCTTGTCCCTTACCGACCATTGTTGCCCTCCTCCCCAGGTGAATCGCCGGATGTGGAAAATGACTCGAGTTGGGATTCTCCATGATCAGAAGGATAGCGGGAGTCCGATTGCTCGGACCCCCAATTCAACCGCTCTATGAGACCGCGGCCGCTTCTGTTTTCAGGTGTGAATAGTTTTTTCTTAGCCATTTCTCTCACTTCTTTAGAAAATTGCAACACACCGCCTTTGGGCCTGTGCGTTTGCAAATTCTGGTCAATCATGACTCCTGCGAAAATCCGGAGTCGAGAAGCCACAATTCGTCGCCCCCAAAACCCCACTTTGCTAACCCTTCGCAAAGCTCAGCCACACAGACCTTCTTCCATTGCATCTGATCCTCACGGGAAGGTGGAAAGACATCCCATTGGATGTGGAGGGCATCTACTGCAGCCTTTTTGTGCCGCTTTACATCAATGACGACATCGCAACTGTTTCCACTTTTAAAATGAAAGGTAAAAAGTTTCTTTTTCATCTCTTGAAATCTCCTTTTCCTTGCTCATCACCCAAAGTGTTCGCTATATATGTGTTTGTTTTAACTTACCCACCCCGAACAGTTTGGGAGAACTAACTTCGCCTTCGTAAAGAGGGACTGAATGCGACCTGTGAGCTTCAGAGAGTCTCTGGATCCGTCAAGGACCTTTAACTCTCTGAGGTCTTCATAGGTGCGCTGTCCCGTTGTCCAGGGTAGGTCCACGGATTTGAGTTCTTGTTCTGCCACTGCAGCCAACAAGAGCTTTCGCCTCACTTCAGGCAGACAGTCCAGTCCCACCCGCAGCGCATCTTGCAGATCCTCCTCAGCCACCCTCTTGCGTTGGTTCAATGCAGCTATCCCTCTGGCAATCGCAGCCAGTCCTTTGGCGATTCGGGTGTTGGCTTCAGGCTCGGGGACGTATTCAATGTCGCGGTCGCCATAGCTCTCCCTGAACACGTGGGTGCGAGCAATGGCGATGACTTCAGCGAAAGACGCAATGCGGCGGATCATCCTAACACCAAGTGCAGGTGCGTCTTTGGACGATTGCTCGAAAATCTCTTCGACTGCCTCCTGCAATCCTTCTTGAATCTCAGCTTCATTCCCCTGCTGGCGAATCGCCCACTCGCCCGCTTCGTGCGAATTAGGACGGTGCCAGCGCACTTGCAGGAATCGTTCCCCAAGGGTGGTGAAGATGGAGTAATGACGATCCAAAATCGGCGTGACCGCTGCGATAATCGTCACGCGCCCTTGCCAGATCTTGGTCTCTCCAGTGCCGAAGGTTCGTTTGAACTCTCCGTCGTGGATCTCTCTTAACTGACTTAAAATCCCTTTTCGCTTCTCCCGGCGCATGGACAGCACCGTGGTGAAGTCCTTTAGCAGGAAAAGAGCATTGCCTTTCGTGATGAAGGTATTCCCTTCTTCCGTGGTTTTTCCGAGTTTCTCCAGCACACCCGGTTCTTTGTGCCTGAAAAAGCCGCTGAGAAACGTGTTTTCAGTGACATCCCCCAAGCTCACCACTTCGGGCAGTCCACAGGCTGCCATGATGCTGGTCGTGGTTTTGCCGGTCCCAGGTGGAGCTACGACAAACAACCAAGCGGGATCGCCGATATCGAGGTAGTGGGCTTTAGCCGTTCCGAGCACGATTCGGATGGCTTGAAGATCCGGCTGGTAAAACCACTTCACCAGCCGTTCATTGAGTTTAGTAAAACTAATCATCTTTCACTCTCCTGTCTCTACTCTGAAGGTCATTTGAGGCCCATCAGAGTTTTTCTAATTGAAATTGGAGAGCATCAGAGAGTGGGGAAAGGGAAAATCGAGGACTCTAGGCAGGGTTGCTCCCACGAGCCGCATCGTTCCCGTCTCCGGGCTGGCTGTGGCACCTTCATCAAAATGATCAGGTTGCCGTGGTGATCATCGGGCCAGTACCCTTCCACCACTCTTGATGCTCCAAAGTTCTTAGAATCGTCCTTTGATGGACGGAATCTAAGAGTGACTTCTTGTTTTGCCTAGTAAGGCGGTGCCCTACGATTTTTCCATGTTCTTGTTTTGTTCATAACAACCTCGCTCATTAATCAAGGCGTTCAAAACGATGGAACAATGTTCCAACTGATGTACGGATTACTGACTCGTTAGAGGAGTTAGCCCATTTGTGCGCAGCAAAAACAAAAGGACGGAATTAAATTAGGAGATGTTGAAAATCCAGGATACCGGGTTATTTGGATCGGGGGTATATGAGACTTGGTATCCTGTCTTGATTGTGGATTTCA
The DNA here is from genome assembly GCA_022562935.1 of Acidobacteriota bacterium. GTDB lineage: Bacteria > Acidobacteriota > UBA6911 > RPQK01 > JADFOI01 > JADFOI01. The sequence goes on along the minus strand of JADFOI010000001.1, from coordinate 2,957 downwards.
GATAGGCGGCGAGTGCCTGGTCCTGCTTACGAACCTTGTCTAACACCCGCTTAATAGCCCGCGTCACGTTGATTCTAACCTTGTCCGCATGGCTTCCAGAAGGTCTTGGTTTACCTCCAAGGCCGAATGTTTGCCGTATGTACTGGTGAAGTTTCTCTTCTTCGTCCTCCAGTTCCTCACGAGTTTCCCAATTCTGGAGCTCGTTTGCTTCTTCTTTTTCCTTCTGAATCGCAGCTAGACGCCCTTTCACTTGGGATAGCGTCTTCTGATCAGCCGCCTCTCCAGGGTCGCCCAGATTAGTAGTCTCTCGGAGTCCTAATTCCAAGGCATCGGCTCTCGTCCTCTTTTGCTTCTGTCTGCTGCTCTCTCTCGGCTGATATTCAGCGAGGTTTACCAGCTCAGTGGCGGCAAAGGTTCTGTTTGGATATTCAAGAAGTGTAGCAATGTACTTCATACCCTTCATATCCCGGAGACGGCTGGCATTTCCTTGAAAAGTGATGGTCCAAATGTCCCCGTCCTTGGCAATCAGATTCTTGAACTCATCGTCCTCACTCGACACCTCTCCTGTGAATAGGCTCTTGAATAGGCTCTCTTCAATGCCGTGGAAAGCTGCCAACTTCCTGAAGAGAGCGTGAAGTCGTTTCTCAAGAGTAGCTTGAAGTCGCAGTCGCTCGATCCGGCCTAATCCCAATTCCTCTAGTGGATCCTTGGTATCCCACTCTAATTTACGTACTGCCATATTAATGTGTAAAGCCTGAAGCTCTTCAGTGCTCTTAGGCTCTAGAAAACGACGCCGACGGATGCTTTCAATTATCTGCTCAAAACTTTGGCGATCTTCTGTATTCACGCTTTCTATACACTCAGGACAAAGCCAGCCTGACCCAAAAAAGTGATCGTTCTGAGTATGCTGGAATTGTTTCCTGCAGTACTCGCAGAATCGGCAGAGCTGTTGTCTCAAAATCTCTGAGGTCTCGTCGCAAGATCCTTCCCTGCATTTCCCATGTACAAATTCAAAGAGGCCATCGACATAGATGTGTATCTTCTGTTTGAAACTCGGCTTTACGTATCCGACCTCCCCACAGATTTGACACACTTCTCCGGTAGAGTTCAAGAAGAGTACGCTACCGGAGCGCATATAAACGATCTCCTCGATCACACGCTGCCGATACTCAGTTGACAGTCCTCCGGGCTCTTCAGACATCAGGTCTCTTCGCTTGGAATGTACCCATTCTCGGCAAATTTCTACCTTGTGTCCAGAAAATATCAATGGAACAGCAGCGATCCCTCAAGCCCTATTCTTCTCTTTTGAACGGTTGACCATAATCTTATTACCCTCAATCACTTACGGGACAAAGGGGGGAGGGGGGTGTCAAAATGTTACCCCTCTCAGGGGCAGACCGCCGCGCAGTGAATGTTCGTCGCCGTCAGTGCTGAGAGAGAAAGGTGTGGCAGGTTTGAGGAAAAAGTGTCATGGGGCAAACGACACAGTTGAGTGCCGATTTTCGGTGTTGCATTTTGAGTTTCGGGATTCCGATGTATTGCAGGATGGAGCCGAGGATGCCTTTGGGGTTGACCGGTTTGTCCCGGATGTAGCTACTCTTCCACTCGACTCTCAATCCTTCGGATCATCTCCGACGGCTTGACTCCCAAGGCTTTGGCTAGTCGAAAGATCGCTTTCAGAGACGGGTTCTTCTGCCCCCGCTCCAACTGGGAGATGTAGGTTCGGTGGTAGTTGCTCTCAAAGCCGAGTTCTTCCTGGGACAGACCACGCTTGTGTCGTAACTTCTGAAGAACCTGACCAAAAAGCCGTTCCAAACCCACATCTTTTGGCATGAGGCAGCAACGGCATGTTCAGGCATTGCAGACCAGGAATCTACAGACTATAGTGTTCACGCCTTAGCGAGGCGGAAAGCAGCGATGAGCAAACGTGATAGTGGAGGCTTGGGCTGTCTTGTGGTTTCAGCAGTGCTGTTCGCTATCTGGGGTATCGTCCAGGTTGAGCCGGAACTCCCGGATGTGCCAGATGTGCCAGGAGAACAGCTGGTTGCGATATCGATTGCAATACTAGGTGCAATTTCATTTTTCGGCATTTGCTTCATCCTGCTCAAGTACCAAAAAAAGCGGAAGAGAAGGAAAAGAATTGAGCAGCTTAACCAACAGGTAGAGGAAACAGCTGGGAGGATTGCGCAGTGCGCCAGAAACAACTTCACCGCTAAAGCCTGTTCCCGGTGTTATGAAAGCGAGGTGGAGATGGTGCGGATTAGCCCGAGTGCGAGGTCGATCCTTCTCAAGTGTCGGAACTGTGGGAAGGAGCAGTGGGCTAAAGCGGCGACTGAGAACGCGGCCAAGATCCTAAACGATGACGCTCACCTCGGTGGTCTTCTGGTCAGACTGGGACAGCTGTACGAAGAGAACGTGACGGCAAGCATCGTTTTTCCGGTAGTCGAAGTTAGGGAGGATATTAAAAGGGAGCGTTTGCCGGAGGGTGTACGAAACGAGATCTGGAGAAGAGATGGCGGACGCTGTGTTCAGTGTGGATCGCAGAAAGACTTGGAGTTTGATCACATCATACCCGTGTCTGAGGGAGGTGCGAACACTGCTCGAAACCTACAGCTACTGTGTGAGGCTTGCAATAGGTCAAAAGGTGCGAAAATCTGACTGTTGTGCTGTGTTTCTCGATACTCGTCTTGGCGTACCTGAGACAGAAGTGTCTTTGGGCGAGAAGGTGGTTTACAAGTAGATATGGCTATCGATTTCGTGGATGGCAAGGTTGCGGATGTGAAGTTTTAGCGGCTTGTCCGTTTTTTCTCCTGCATCCAAAAAGGGGTTTTAGATCTGCTGCCCCGATCAGAAGCCAACTCCGTTTGTGGAGTGACACCCGTCGTGAACACAGTTTAGTACCCCCAACACCACCGCAAAAAGGGCTTCCCCCGCAGGGCGCGAAGCGCCCAAGGAAG
>JADFOI010000143.1 GCA_022562935.1 Acidobacteriota bacterium | reverse complement strand
GAGGTTGCCGCCGTCGGTCGTATAAGGCGGGGTTATCCCCAGAGGGGTGAGGATATCTTCGTCCAACTTGAGGTTCAGTGCCGATTTGGCTCCCAGGGATCCCAGAAAAAGCGGTGTGGGGGTCAGCTCCTGGGCCAGGCCACCGTTCAGGGGAAGTGTAAAGACGCGTACCGTCACGCTGCCGGGGCTGTTCGAAGGGTTCCAGAGATAAACTCGCGAGTTGAATGCGCCATTGTTGCCGTTCATAAACTCGGCAGACAAAATGGTGGGACTTCCCTGTGAGATGGAGGGAATTTCCTGAAGGGGATAGGTGCCAAAAGCAAAACTGGGAGAGAAGACCTGGGCCGCCCCTCGCACATCACCCGCCTGAATCGTAAACTCCAGGGTGAGGTTGCCGCCGTCGGTCGTATAGGGCAGGGTAATCCCCAGAGGGGTGAGGATATCTTCGGCCAATTTGAGGTTGACGGCTGATTCTGCGGCCAGGGATCCAAGATTGAGCGGTGTGCTGGTGAGCTCCTGAGCTGCTCCGCCGGTCAGGGGAAGGGTGAAGACCCGCACGGTGATGTCCCCGGCGCTGTTTGAAGGATTAAATAGATAGAGGCGCGCGTTGAAGGCCGAATTGTTTCCATTCATAAAGTTGGCGGCCAAAACCGTGGGACCTATGCTTGAGATGGAGGGGACGCTCTGCAGTGCGTAAGTGCCAAAGGCAAAGCTGTCCGAGAAGACCTGGGCGGCCCCTTGGACATCGGCCGCCTGAATCGTAAACTCCAGGGTCAGGTTGCCTCCGTCGGTGGTATAGGGAGGCGTCATCCCCAGAGGGGTGAGGATATCTTCGGCTAATTTGAGGTTGACGGCTGATTTTGACGCCAGCGATCCCAGATTGAGGGGTGTGGTAGTCAGCTCCTGGGCCAACCCCCCACTCAGAGGAAGGGTGAAGACCCGCACGGTGATGTCCCCAGCGTCGTTTGAAGGATTGTAAAGGTAGACGCGCGCGTTGAAGGCCGTATTGTTTCCATTCATAAAGTTGGCGGCCAAAACCGTGGAACCTATGCTTGGGGCGGAGGGGACGCTCTGAAGTGCGTAAGTTCCAAAGGCGAAGCTGTCGGAGAAGACCTGGGCCGCCCCCTGGACATCGGCGGCCTGAATGGTGAACTCCAGGGTCAGGTTTCCTCCGTCTGTCGTATAGGGTAGTGAGATTCCCAGCGGGGTCAGGATATCTTCGGCTAACTTGAGGTTCAGCGCCGATCGGGCTCCCAGAGTTCCCAGAAACAGTGGGGTGGTGGTCAGCTCCTGGGCCGTACCACCGCTCAGAGGAAGCGTGAAGACTCGCACCGTGATATTGCCGTTGCTGGTTGAGGGATTCCAGAGATAGATACGCGAGTTGAAGGCTGCGTTGTTGCCGTTCATAAAGTTGGCCACCAGGAACGTGGGACTTCCGCCCGAGGTTGCCGGCATCTCCTGAAGAGGATAGGTGCCAAAGGCAAAGCCGGAAGAGAAGACTTGGGCGGCTCCCCGTACTCGGGGGGCCTGAACCGTAAACTCCAGGGTCAGGTTTCCGCCGTCGTTCGTGTAAGGTGTCGTGATTCCGGCAGGGACGAGGATATCTTCGGCCACCTTGAGGTTGCGTGCCGACCTGGCCGCCAGGGTGGCCAGATTGAGGGGGGCGCTCAGCTCCTGGGCCATGCCACTCTTCAGGGGCAGGCTGAAAATGCGTACGGTCACGTCCCCGGGTGCGGTTGAGGAATTCCAGAGATAGACCCGCGAGTTCAAGGCTGCGTTGTTGCCGTTCATGAAGTTGGCCACCAGGACGGTGCTGGCACTCAGCATGATGTCGGCCACCACAGGGGAGGAGGGTCCTCCTGTTGAAACAGGGATAAAAAACGGTGCTGCTGTGGGGTCATCAAAGGAGAGGGAGTGACTCTCCGTGGGTCCACTATAGAACTCTTCGGGTCCCGGCAGTGGACCCAGGGAGGTGGTGGCCGTGCCCCCTGGAGCCACAAAAACCGGTGTGCTGAAGTTTCCTTCCACAGTGTCTCGGACTTCCAGAGTGTAGCTTTCACCGGGTGTCAACATATTCAAGGTGTAGGTACCGCGCAGGGGTGCTCCCGGTGTATCGGCCTGCAGGAAGTCTCCACTGATTGCCGAGACGGCGTCCTGGTACCGATTGCCCACCCTTCTGGCGATGATCTGCCCTCCCGTTCGAGGGGTGGAGGGAGCATCGGAAAGCGTTCCCTTGATGGTCCCGAACGAACTCAGTGGCACACTGGGATCGGGATAAATAGTGGAAGCGATAGCGATGTCATCCTGGTGTGGAGTTGCCGCCTCCTTGCCGGTGCCGCCGGGGAAGATCTGAACGAAGGGGTACATGGTTTCTATGTCAGCAGTCTGGGGCACAAGCGGGGTGCCGTCGGGAAACTGGGAATCCCCGGCCAGGAGGGCATGGCCGTTCACGACGGAATGGCCGAAGTTCAGGAAATGTCCCAGTTCGTGGGTCATCACGCCTCTGAAGTTCTCTCCGGTAGGGTCATCCGCACGAACTGCGGGACCATTAAAAATCGCATAGCCTTCCACAATCGTGCTCCCGAAACGACATTCAGCCGCAGCCAGGCCCACGACACCCGAGGAGAAACCCAAGGCATCAAAGATATCCCCATTACCATTGGAGTCATCGTCTTCGTTATCAAAGATCATGGGGCTGATTTGCGGATTGCCGAAAGGGCCGCACGAGCCAACATAGTTCATAAAATTGGACACCGCGAAATCACCCACTCCTTCCGGGCCCGTGATCGAATTATCGGGGCCGGTATCGGGCAGCGTAATGGAGGAGGAGGGAATCGCTTCCCATGCAGCAGCTGCTGCCAGAAGGTTCACTCTGGCTGTATTGGCATCGAGTATCCCTAAGGCACCCGTATCGGGAGTGATCGCCGCGGTGGCAGGATTGCCGTCCCAGATAGCGGCTGCACCAGATACCACAATAGTGGGTCCTCCTGCTCGTACAGGTTGAAGCTGCAAAACTCCCGCCCCTCCCAGCAGCAGAATCAGGAGCGCTCCCCATAGGATACTTTGCTGATTCCTTTTCATTGCTGCCCTTCCCGGCCCAGGAGTCGAGTTGCCGCAGGTCGGTCGAAAGCCTCCCCGGCCAGGAGTCCCCTCACCAGGCGGGTCAGGTTGTCATAGGAGACAGGGCCTCGTACAAGTTCGTCCGGTAAAGCTACTGGAGCCGACCTGGAGAGATTTTGCTGGCGCTCGCGCACCCGCTGCTGTATCGACTTTCGGGTGTCGATCAAGAGGTTGGCATTGCCCATACCGTTGATGACTGTGCGGGAGGTGCCCCGCCCCTGCACCCGAAAAGCGCCCTGAAGGAGGCCGATGGGCGATGAGAAGCCCAGCCTGCTATCCTGATTCAAAAAGAGCAGGTATTCCTGGCCCGGAAGGTATCGGGGCATCCCTTCAATACGAGATAGCTGGGTCACACCATTGTCCAACTGGATCGGTTCGGCCAACCCAAACTGTTTGATCACCACAACCTGCTGGTTGGCAACCCCGTGGATGCCGTCCGTGACCAGGAAGGAGTAGCTCGTATAGGGTAAATTGTTTTCATCAAAACCGCTGGACACGCCCTGGCAAACTGCGCTGAAGATCCGTTGTGAATTTCCCACCAGATCTTCCAGGTTCATCACCCTGAGCGAAGTTGCTCCTGATGGGATCGTCATAAAGAGGAGGATTGCCCACAAACCCAGGAGTCGTGGGCCGAAACGTAGAAACTTTTGCATAAGAACCTCTTCTTAGAATATACGAGATGTAGGGGTGACCCTGTGTGTCTAGGAGATCGTCACGGAGTCGATAGACTGCTGAGAATGCAGGTCTCGGGTTATCGGTAAGGCCTCGTAGATCACCTTTGCTTTTTGAGAATCGTAGCGAGCCGTGATGCGGCGTCGCCACACTGGGTCATTCCTGCTCGGGTAGTCGGTCCGATGATGGGCTCCACGACTCTCCTGGCGCACCAGTGCCATGCCGGCAACGAGTCGTGCATTGGAGAGAAGATTGTTGATCTCTTGATCGCTCCTCTTTGGGTGGACCGAAAAGGACATTTCCAGCAGGCCTGCCAGAGCCGATTCCAGCCCCTCCTTGGATCGAACAGCGCCCAGGTCCTCATGGGCGATGGCCTGAATGGCTTCCTTGAGAGTGCTGGGAGAAGCCGTTTGATCGACGGGCCACTCGTCAATTTTCAGAGAATCTCTTTGCTTGGGAACAAAACTTGAAGGCTCCTGGACCATGGCCCGACCGGTCCGGGCCCCAAACACTAAACCTTCCAACAAAGAGTTGCTGGCCAGGCGATTGGCTCCGTGAACTCCGTTGCAGGCCACCTCTCCGGCCGCAAACAATCCGGGCCGGGTGGTCCTGCCCTGCCCATCCGAGAGGACGCCACCCATGATGTAGTGGGCCGCCGGGTACACAGGAATATATTCTCTGGTGATGTCCAATCCAAATTCCAAACAAGTTTGGAAGATCCGAGGGAAACGCTGCTGAAGAAACTCTGAGTCGATGCCCGTCGCGTCCAGGAAAACGGAGTCACTCTTTAAACGCTGACATTCGGCCAGGATGGAACGAGACACCACATCCCGCGTGGCTAGATCATTGTGGGGATGATAACGGGACATGAAAAGTTCCCCGTTGGCGTTTCTCAGGCGGCCCCCTTCACCTCGAAGAGCTTCAGACAGGAGAAAAGGGGGGGCACCCGGGAGCTTCAACACGGTGGGATGAAACTGAACGAATTCCATATCGGCCAGGGAAGCACCCGCCCTGAAGGCCAGAGCACAACCATCGCCGGTAGCGATATCAGGGTTGGTGGTGGCCGGATAGAGGACTCCCAGGCCGCCCGTGGCCAGAAGCACAGCCTGAGCGGTCAAGTCGCGGACCCGGCTCGTTTCTTCATTCAGATAGGTCACTCCCCGGCATTTTCCTGCCTCCATGAGAAGATCCAGGACAAAGGATTCACTCATGAGATGGACGCTCTCGAGGCTCAGCACCTTCCCAATCAGGGTGCGGTGAATTTCTCGACCCGTGGAGTCCCCACCCGCGTGTAAAATGCGATTCTGAGTATGGGCCGCTTCCCGGCCAAAGGCCAGCTTCCCACCCTCCTGATCGAATGGAGTACCCCAATCGATCAACTCCTGAATCCGAGCAGGACCCTCTTCCACTAGCGTCCAAACCGTTTTTTCATCACACAGGCCGTCTCCTGCCCTGATCGTGTCGTCGAAGTGAAGTCCAACCTCATCGTCGCCACCCATCGCCACGGCGATCCCACCCTGTGCAAACTCCGTGTTGGTATCCTGAAGCTTGGATTTGGTCAAGACGGCGACTTGCCCATGGGGAGCCAGCTCGATGGCGGCACGGACACCCGTAATGCCAGCCCCAATGACGATGAAATCAGGATTCCGCACAGGTTTTCTCACCTCTTTGTTCTACCTATTTCTTCAGGAGCCACTTATTATACTTGACGGAGAATAGGTCCCGAGGAGTATGATATGGAAAAGTATTCCTATTCTAGAAAAAGTGAAGAAAGGAGCGGTATATGGCTCAGGCAATCACCTTGAAAATCAACGGCCAATCCTACACCGTCGAGGCGGAGGGAGATGTTCCCCTGCTTTGGGTGATCCGGGAATATCTCCAACTGACCGGTACCAAGTTCGGCTGTGGCATTGCCCAGTGTGGCGCCTGTACGGTACACGTGGACGGGCAGCCCATGCGGTCCTGTCAGCTTCAGGTCAGCCGGGCGGTGGGCCGGGAGATCACCACCATTGAAGGGATTCGTGAGGATCATCCGGTCAAGCAGGCCTGGATCGATATTCAGGTCCCGCAGTGCGGTTACTGTCAGCCGGGTCAGATCATGTCGGCAGTGGCCCTGGTGGAGAAGAACTCCAATCCCAGCGAGGAGGAGATCATCCAGGCCATGGAAGGCAATCTGTGCCGCTGTGGAACCTACACCCGGATCAAGCAGGCCATTCGGCAGGCGGCCGAGGAGGTGAGGAACTCATGAAAAACGCAATAGATCGACGAGAGTTTTTAACCCGAGCGGGTCTCACGCTGGCCATAGCAGCCACACCTTTGGGGATGAAGGTTTTCGCCCTGGGGCCGGCCGACACGGCATCGGAGATTTTTAGCCCCGGCCCCTGGCTGCAGATTACACCCGATAATCGGGTCACCATTCTCTTGTGCAAATCAGAAATGGGCCAGGGGATCCATACTGCCATACCGATGATTGTGGCCGATGAGCTGGAAGCCGATTGGGATCAGGTGAGAACTGAGATGGCCCCGGTGGAAGCTGAGTATGCCGACCCGGTAATCAACCAACACGGAACCTTCGGAAGCATGAGCTTGAGAAATCTGTACCAGCCGCTGCGCAAACTCGGTGCGGCAGGTCGAGAGATTCTGGTTGAAGCGGCGGCCAAGAAGTGGAATGTGCCCGTGAGCCAGTGCGAGGCCATCCAGAGCAAGGTTCACCACCAGCCCAGCGGCCGGAGCTTCTCATACGGAGAGTTGGTTGAAGAAGCCTCGGGCCTTCCTGTTCCTGAGAATCCGAGACTGAAGCAAAAGAGTGAATTCAAACTCATGGGTACCCCGGTGGCGCGCCGGGACATTCCAGCCAAGGTCAGTGGGGAGGCCAAATATGGCCTCGACACCTTCGTGGAGGGAATGCTGTATGGCGTGGTGGCCCGACCACCCGCCTATGGAGCCAATTTAACCGCCTACGATGAGCGGGCAGCCAAGCAAGTTGATGGAGTGCGCCATGTGGTGAAATTCAGCCGTGGGGTTGGGATTTGTGCCGATACGCTGCAGGCTGCCTGGAAAGGGAGAGAGGCACTCGATGCCAAGTGGGACCGAGGGACTGATCCCAACTTGAGTACGGCAAGTATAGAAAAGGTCCTGGCCGATGGCTTGGATAAACCGGGCCGTGAGGGCCGCAATGACGAGGGCGTTCCAAGTGCCCTCAGGCAGGCCCACAAGCGGGTCCTGGCCGAGTACTTCCTTCCCTATCTCTCCCACGCCATCATGGAGCCCATGAACGCTACGGCTCATGTTCAAGCGGATCAATGCGAGGTTTG
>JADFOI010000034.1 GCA_022562935.1 Acidobacteriota bacterium | reverse complement strand
CCAGAAGTGTGTCGTGTCCCAGAAATAATTTGAGTGGGACACGACACTAATCCAACAGGTGGCCGAGTTTTTCCTTCTTGGTCTTCAAGTAATTCCGGGACAGACTCGATGCCTTCACAATCAAAGGAATGCGCTCAACAACCTCGATCCCTTCGCCACTCAAGCCTTGGATCTTGTCAGGATTGTTGGACATCAGACGGACTTTCGTAACGCCGAAATACTTCAGTATTTGGGCACAGAAACTGTATGAACGCTGATCGGCCTCAAAGCCCAGCTGCAAGTTGGCTTCCACGGTATCAACTCCGCGATCCTGAAGCTCGTAAGCATACAGCTTATTCAGCAGTCCAATGCCGCGTCCTTCCTGCATTTGATAGATAAGAATTCCGGTACCTTCAGCTTCAATCTTGGCCAGTGCCTGTTCCAGCTGCTCACCACAATCGCATTTCAAAGAGTGGAGTGTGTCCCCCGTGAAACACTGAGAATGAATCCGTACCAGTGCAGTCAGATCCTTTTGAATTTTCCCCTTGATGAGTGCCGCAGCCTCTTCCCCATCCACTTCGTTTTCGAATCCGAATATCTCAAAGTCGCCGAACCGAGTCGGTAACCGGGCGTGCGGAACCTTGTCCATTCTTAATTGTGCCTTCGCCATAGGCCCAGATTATAACATGGAGATACCTCACAGACCCTAATTCTGTTTGTTCTCAGAAGCCCACTTATGGTAACAATGAGTATGAGGGCTATCTCTCCTGAGAAGCGGAAGCACCTCCTTTGGCTTCAGTGGCTGCTGATCCTGGGTATTGCTTATCTTCTTTCCTTCAACCCACCCGTGAAGCAAGCCAGCACTGTTGCGATCCTGGTGCTGGTCACCCTGACCATTATCCTCATTGCCGGACTCTTTATTCTCCCTCTGAAGTATCTCAGCGATTCTAGAATCATCATCGTTCTGGTTTCCTTGAATATCGTGATAGTTTCGGTAGCCATTTATCTGACCAACAAGGGAAACTCAGATTTCTATCTCTTTTTCTTCATCATTCTGATGATGGCAGCAGCGGCTCAAAATTTGAAGGCTTTTGTGATAGGGGCTATGGTCACCAGTGGTCTCTACGTTCTGGTGGTCTACCGCACAGGAGTTTTCACCTTCACCGAAGGATTCCTGCTTCGCATTCCTTTCCTGTTTATTGTCGGCCTTTTTTTTGGTTACCTGGTCTACCTCCAAAAACGAGAGACGAAAGAACTCGAACCCGTGGCTGAATCTACCTCCGATCTCTTCGACTTCGGAAAAGTCCTGGTTGAAGCTAATGATTTGCAGGTTCTGCAGTCCAAAATTCCTAAGCTGATCAACGACATCATGAGGTCTGATGCCTGTGAGTTGGCCATCATTGAAGAAGGGCGTATTACCGAACAGATCTTTGAGGGACTGGAACGACAAGAGCCACAGCAGTCCTCAAGCCTGGATATCAGCAAGAGCATTCACCATGAGACTTATCAATCCGGCGATACTTTCATGACTTCGAACCTCAGCCAGGACTCCCAGTTCGCAGAGAAGGAGGATGCTCACCTTTATCCCTACCACAGCTACATGGGGAAATCGTTGAAATCATTGGGTCGTCCTTTAACGCTGGTTGCTGTCTATCGCAAGGATCAGGAACAGTGGAGCAAGGATGACATCAACAAGTTCCAGTTTTTGATGGACCAGACAGAATTGGGCCTTCAACATGCTCAGGCTATAAAAGAATTGGAAACCCAGGCTCGCACTGACGAACTCACGGGTCTCGCCAATTATGCCTATTTCTCAGAACGAATGGACCAGGAATTCGCCCGTGCCCGGCGCCACAATATCCCGCTCTCTCTCATCGTCGTAGACATGGACCATTTCAAGAAAATTAACGACGAATCCGGCCACGCTGTTGGAGATGAACTGCTGCGGTATCTTGCCAGCGTTCTTCTCGACACCACCCGCCCCATGGATCTAGCAGGACGCTGTGGAGGTGATGAATTCGTGATGCTCCTTCCATCAACCAACATCGAAGGCGTGGGAGCGCTTTCTAAGCGGTTAATCGAAGAAATCAAGAATCATGATTCCAACGATCTCCCCAACTTCTCGATCAGCGTCGGTTGCTCAACTTTTCCAGAGATTAGCATCACCCTTGCTGAACTTCTGGCTCATGCGGATGAGGCCCTTTACTTTGCCAAATCGAAGGGTCGGGGCTCTGCCTTTCATTACTCCAACATTCCCAGCCCAGCCTGAAGAGAATTTGAGGACTGTTTCAAGAATTCCCCGAATTCGGGGACTGTCCCCACATTCTCTCGTGCTTTCGTGCGGTCGTGCCTGCGCGCCTTCGCGCGCTCGTGCTTTCGTGCTTTCGTGCCGTTGAACGTCTCCCACTAAGCCTGCGGGCCTCACGGGTGTTCCTTTCACTCAACCCTGCCTAAAGAGTGTAGAATGAGAAACCCAGTGAGGCTTGAGTTCTGTCGGAGGAAGATGAATGGTGGAATTTAAAAATTGACAGGTACTGAAGCGCTGTACGCGATAGGAAGTGTCGTACTGGTGAGTTTGTTTTCACTGGTGGGGATTCTACTCCTGCTGCTACAGGAGAAAATTCTCAACTACGTGGTGCTTTTGCTGGTCAGTTTCAGCTCGGGAAGCCTCTTCGGAAACGCCTTCATTCATCTACTTCCGGAAACAGTGGCAAGAAACGGATTTACAATATGGGTTTCAATCTACACGTTGTCGGGCATCGCCGGCTGCTTTGTGGTGGAAAAGTTCGTTCACTGGAGGCACGTTCACTCGCCGGCGCAAGAAGGAGTAGAAGCTTTCGCCTATATGAATCTCCTGGGCGATGCTGTTCACAATCTTCTAGATGGGGTCGTTATTGTGAGTGCCTATGCGCTCGATATAAGTGTCGGAGTTGCCACAACCATTGCCATATTATTCCATGAAATTCCCCAGGAGATGGGTGATTTTGGGGTTCTGGTTCATGGTGGCCTCAGCCGGAAAAAAGCGCTCTTCTTCAATTTCGTCACGGCCTTAACGGCCTTGATAGGAGCGCTGTTGACGATGGTTTTGATCAATTTTTCCCAGCAACTCACGGTCTTCTTAATTCCCTTTTCAGCCGGCACCTTTATCTATATTGCCGGATCCGATCTCATTCCTCAGCTGCACAAGGAAAACGAGGTCCGAGACTCTCTGTTGCAATTGGTGTTCTTTACATTGGGAATATCCGTCATGCTCGTCCTGCATCTGGGCACCTGAGAAGGAGACGGCCTGAAACTAAGCCGAGTTCAAGGGAAGATCATCCAGTGCCGACTTTGCCCACGCCTGGTCGAGCACCGTGAGAAGGTAGCGCGAGAAAAGCGACGCGCATTTCTGGACTGGACCTACTGGGGAAAACCTGTTCCCTCTTTCGGAACCAGATCTGCTCACTTGTTGATCCTGGGGCTGGCACCGGCGGCCCACGGAGCCAATCGCACCGGTCGAATGTTCACGGGTGACCGGAGTGGAGATTTTCTCTTCCGCGCCCTCCACCGGTTTGGATTTTGTACTCAGCCTTCCAGCCGACAGCGAAGCGATGGCCTGCGCCTTCGTGACGTCTATATTACGGCCGCCCTCCACTGTGCACCCCCAGGCAACAAACCTGCCCGCGCGGAATTGGCCAACTGCCGACTCTACCTGAGACAGGAACTGCAGATTCTCAATAAGGTCCGTGTCGTGGTGGTTTTAGGAAGAGTGGCCTGGCACGCCTATTTACTGGCTCGGAAGGAGCTTGAATGGCCGGTGCCCAGGCCCCGTCCCAAGTTTGCCCACGGCGTGAGCCATCGATTGGACGATCAAACCACCGTGATCACCTCCTATCATCCCAGTCAACAGAATACCCAAACGGGGCGACTCACTGTAGAGATGTTTGATGAGGTTTTCGCGAGGGCCCGCGAACTGCTGACCCGTGGCTGAGAGTTTGGGGACAGTCCCCGAATTCTGGGAGCATTCTTGGGACTGTCCCCAAACTCTCAGAGGACTTCAATCGAATCTTCCACTTGAATCAAGCCGGACTGGACCACCCGCGCACAGATTCCGCTGTGTCCAGCAAGCGCTCTGGTCATACCCGGTTGTGTAATGGACTGAATATAGCTGCACGGTGGCCGGGGTCTGTCGAATTCCAAAATCGCCTGCCCAACCTGAAATCGCTTACCACTCAAGCTTTCCAGCTCAATACCCCGTGTGATCAGATTACGTCGGTGCTCGCCATTGTCCACCCGGACACCGGTGATCCGCTGGATGTCTTCCAGATCCTCAGCCGTAATCAACGTTACTTGACATTCATCAACGTCGGTCCAGTAGCCTGTTCGGCTGCAGTATCGATCACCCTCCAATCCACAGCCAGCCAGAGCTTCGACCTGACTGACTTTCTGCATCTCTACGCCACCCTGAGGAGCAACATAGATTCTTTCAACTTTGCCCTGCATGGGAACAACCTTTCCGACTGAGGCGGTGCTGGCAATTGCGACTTCGTGAATTCGAATTTGGTGCTTGCGCGCTTCGCGCCTCTATTCCAGCTGCAAAAGATCTTCCATGGAGCCAGGTTTGGAGGGAGACCCCTCGGCCGGTTTATTCTGGGGAACAAATGCCTTGAGTGTCTGAGGCGCCCGCCAGAAATCTGCCATGGAAGCAGAATGGACACAGGAAATGGTGCAATTCGGGGCACAAGGTTTTTGGGTGAGATACTCGCGGCGAATATCTTCCCGTGTGTATTCCTTCAGGGCAATACCCGGGTATCCCCTTTGCTGTGAGCAATAGTGCACCAGACCATCCTCGCAGACGTATAAGTAACGGGCACCAGCGCGGCAGCGCCAGTCGTTGGAGTTTCCATTCACCAGATTGTCCTGAAAGTAACGATTCACCCGGGCATAGCTCTTCCTGCCCAGATCCCTCACCCGATAAAAAATCTTCTTATCTTTCTCACTCAGAGCCTTCAAGGCTCCACTGCCGTCGTGAATGAGACCCACGGTGCAAGTGAAGCCTAACTCCACTGCTCGACGTCCAATGGTCAAGGCATCTTCGGGGTTATTGACCTCCGATCCCAGAACAGAGTTGATGTTGACCTTGAAATCCGCCAACTCGGCCAGGTAGCGAAGTTTTTTATCCAGCACCTTCAAGCTCTTCATGGAAGTCTCATCCGGCTCAACGTTGTCGATGCTGATCTGTAAATGCTCCAGGCCCGCTTCGTTAAGAGACTGGATGCGCTTTCGAGACAACAAATAGCCGTTGGTGATCAGACCTGCGAGCATCCCTCGCCGACGGATTTCAGCGATAATGCTCTCCAACTCGGGATGCATCAGAGGCTCACCCCCGCTAATGGTGAGGATGGACGTACCTAGTTCGGCCAATTGCCCGATCCGCCGAAACATGATTTCTGTATCGACGGGCTTCGAGATATCGTCATATTCATTGCAATAGGAACAGGATAAATTACAACGGCGCATGGGAATGATATGCACCAACATGGGGTGGTCTCGGGACATTAAGGCCTTGGCAACCATTTTCCACTCGCGAACCGTAGTGCGAAATCGCTTCCACCTACGCATCGGAGTACCTCAAGAGGGTTACTGGCCTTCGGGGGCTTTGATAAGTGAATGGTACAGACAGAAAAAACTCCTCCCCCTTTTGACGAACCAGCGGATCATATCAAGTGGCCCTGTCAGAGTCAATGAGCGCGAGCCGCGCTCTTCCGCGCCTTCGCCATGTTATAATCCGACCCCGAAATGGCCGAAGAGATTGAGAATCCGGTAAAGCAGCCAATCCCCTCCAAAAGTGACCGCACGGTGACGGTAGGACTCATTCAGATGAGCTGCGGCGAAGATCCTGAAGAAAATTTCACCAGGAGCGCTCAAAACATCCATACCGCTGCCTCAAAAGGGGCCCAGATTATCTGTTTGCAGGAACTCTTCTGCTCCCGGTATTTTTGCCAAAAAGAGGATGTCGCCTTCTTCGATCTGGCCGAGCCGATCCCCGGACCCACCACCGACCGCCTCAGCCATCTGGCCCAGGAGCTGCAAGTAGTGATCATCGCCTCAATTTTCGAAAAGCGGGCTCCCGGCCTGTATCACAACAGTGCCGTCACTTTCGATCCTACCGGCAAACGGGTGGGCAAATATCGGAAAATGCACATACCCGATGATCCCTACTATTACGAAAAGTTTTATTTCACTCCGGGCGACCTTGGTTTTCAGAGTTATTCAACTCCCTATGCTGAACTCGGTGTTCTGGTGTGTTGGGATCAGTGGTTTCCAGAAGCAGCCAGACTGACGGCCTTGAAGGGAGCCCAGCTTCTCTTCTATCCAACCGCCATAGGCTGGTTGGAAGGGGAAGTCGAGGAAACCAACCAGGCTCAATATGCGGCCTGGGAGACCATCCAACGGGGACATGCCGTGGCCAATGGTGTATTTCTGGTCTCCGTCAATCGGGTGGGCCGGGAAGAGAAGCTGACCTTCTGGGGACAGTCCTTTGTCTGTGATCCGTTTGGGCGTGTTCTGGCCAGGGCTTCGGCAGAGGAAGAGGAAGTCCTGGTGGTCGAGTGCAACCTCCGAGAAATCGAAGAAACTCGTCGCAATTGGCCCTTCCTGAGAGATCGTCGAATCGATGCATATGGGGATCTTAGTGCCTTGTTTCATAAATAAGATGCTAGGTGTCTCGCTCCATAAATACGATGATGTTTGCTGATGGGGCTTGCGAGGGGAGATCAAGGAGCGAGGAGGAGACGATGCAGGGACATCGGCGACAACGAGCGACACAGAGATCGCCCGTAACCTCCATCAGCCCGAAGGGTGGCGGCGGGACGGCATCAATTTCTTTGTCGCTCCTCCTCCGTGATGTACACTGACATCGCGTCGTCGCTTCGCGAACTCGACGCCGTCGCGCTCGCCACAAACGTCACCGTATTTATGGAACGAGACACTAAACAGGTTCCTGCTACCCTCGGCTACTGCATGCCCGCCGAGTGGTGTCCTCATGAAGCCACCTGGCTGGTATGGCCCAAGAACCCTCTGACCTGGCCGGATCGAGTGGCTGAGGTGCGGGAACTCTACCTGCAGATCATGACCCTCCTGGCCTCTCAGGAGCGGGTCGACCTGCTGGTGGACGACCTGGACACGGCGGATGCCGTTGCTGGCAAACTGCGAGAGAGGAACGCGGCTCTCGAGCAAATTGCTTTTCATCCGATCAAGACAGCCGATTCCTGGATCCGCGATTATGGTCCGAATTTCCTCCTGCGTCGAACTCAGGGGAAGGTTGAGCTGGCCTTTAACCATTGGAGGTTCAACGCCTGGGGCAACAAATATGAAGATCTAAAAAGAGACGAGGTGATCCCCGCACAGCTTGAAGCGCTCCTCAAGGTCCCGCGCTTTGCTCCGGAACTTGTTCTGGAAGGAGGCTCCATCGAGGTCAACGGAGAGGGTATTTGTCTCACTACAGAAGAGTGTCTGTTGAGTCCAAATCGCAATCCCGGCAAGTCGAAGTCTGAAATCGAGCAGTTTCTGAGGGACTATTTAGGAGTGCAGCAGATTCTCTGGCTCCGGGGGGGAATTGCCGGGGATGACACCGATGGACATGTGGACAATATGGCCCGCTTTGTGAAACCCGGCACCATCGTGTGCTCCCTGGAGGAAGATCCTTCCGATGAGAGCTACGAAACGCTGCAGGAGAATTACCGCCGACTCCAGGCCGCCCGCGATGGCAATGGATCGCCGCTTGAGGTAATCCCTTTACCGATGCCGGGAAGGCTGCAAACAGCGCAAAGGCGTCTTCCTGCCAGCTACACCAATTTCTACATCGCCAACGGGCTGGTGCTGTTCCCCACCTTTGCTCATGCCAACGACGCTCGTGCAGCGAACATCCTTCAGAAACTACTTCCCAAACGAAAGGTCATCGGAATGGACTGTCGATCAGCGGTGTGGGGACTGGGCACGCTGCACTGCCTGACCCAACAACAACCCGCGTTATCCCTCTTCTGATTGACGAATCTTCTCGACTTCCTTCTCCATTTCTCGATTGAGCCGCTGTTTGTCCTCTGCCAAGTGCAGCTGGAGCTTTTCCACCTCGTCGTAGGCCTCAGACTGCAGAGCCGCCTTGATTCTCGATTGTGTGCCGATCTCCGATTCAGCCACACGGGCCTGGTATTTTTTCCGGATTTCGCCAATGGCCGCCTTCTGCTCTTGAGTCAACTTCTCTACAGCCATATCCTCCCGACCCTCCATTTTCTCGAGAGCAACTTCCCAGGCTGATTTCAATTCGTCAGACATTTTTTCTCCTTAGGGTGAGTCACGGGAATGGGGAAACGGCTACTGCTATTATTCGTAGATGGTGTCGGCAAAGGTATGACCCGTGGGAATCATGGGGAGCACGTGTTCCGTAGAAGGAATGATCACATCCAAAACGTAGGGTGTCTTAGCAGCAAGCATTTCATCGAGAGCATCAGAAACTTCATCCCTGGTGGTGATGCGACGGGCGGGGACATCGAATCCCTTGGCGATAGTCACAAAATCAGGATAGATACCCTCAGGATCGCGGGGATTGCCGATGAAGGTGTGACCTCGATTACCGGCATAGAATCGGTCTTCCCATTGCACCACCATACCGAGATGCTGATTGTTCAAAATCAAGGCTTTCACCGCAATCTCTTCCACGCAGGCGGTGGCCAGTTCCTGGATGTTCATGACGAAACTGCCATCCCCGTCAATGTCAATGACCTCCCAGTCCGGACACCCCAACTTTGCGCCCAAGGCAGCGGGAAAACCAAATCCCATCGCTCCCAGTCCCGCAGAGGTCAACATCGTACGTGGAAAGAGAAACTTAAAGTACTGGGCCGCCCACATTTGGTGCTGTCCAACGCCCGTGGTAATGATGACCTTCCCTTGAGTCTTTTCAGAGAGAAGCTCAAGCACGTACTGAGGCATGATTTGCTTTCCGTTATCCTGGTAACGAAAAGGCTTTTCCGACTTGACCTGCTCCAGTTCCTTCACCCACGGTGTGTAGTCACTTGAGCCCAAATTCATCTCGTTCAACTGTTGCAGTACGTAGCGAACGTCACTGGTGACAGGAATGTGGGCGGGTTTGATCTTGTTGATCTCTGAGGCATCGATGTCCACGTGGACGATGGTTCCATGTTTGGCGAATTCCGCAACCTTACCCGTCACCCGATCATCAAAACGAACACCAAAGGCCAAGAGTAGATCCGCCTGATTGACCGCATAGTTGGCGTACACCGCTCCATGCATTCCCAACATGTCAAAACAGAGCGGATGATTGGAGGGGAAGACTCCCAAACCCAAAACCGTCGTCACGATGGGGATCCCCGTCTTTTCCACAAACTTGAGGAGTTCCTCTGAAGCGTTGGCACAGATGGCACCGTTTCCCGCATAGATGATGGGCTTCTGAGCACCACGAATGGCTTCCGCAATCTGCTCCAGTTCTCTCTTCCGTGCTTCGATGTGCGGACGATAACTCTTCAAATCGATCTCAGTAGGCCACTCGGGAATGGCCGTGGCCTGCTGTACATCTTTCGGGATATCAATCAACACCGGTCCCGGACGACCCGTTGAAGCGATATAAAAGGCCTCTTTGATGATCTGAGGCAGTTCCTCGATGCGCTGAACCAGATAGTTGTGTTTGGTGATGGGACGGCTGATCCCAACCACATCCGTCTCTTGAAAGGCATCCTTACCGATCAGAGCCTGAGGAACCTGACCTGTGATGGCCACAATGGGAACTGAATCCATTTTGGCATCCGCCAGCCCGGTGACCAGGTTGGTGGCACCTGGACCCGACGTGGCCAGGGCAACGCCGACCCTACCTGTGGCCTTGGCATAGCCCTCGGCAGCAAAAGCAGCCCCCTGTTCATGGCGGGGAAGGATGACTCGCAGCTTGTGCTTGGGGTCCACTCGCGTCAGGGCCTGATGGATTTCCATGGAGGCTCCCCCAGGGTAACCAAAAATCACCTCGACGCCTTCTCGGATGAGAGCTTCCACCGTGATTTCCGAGCCCTTGAGCACTTCACTACCGGCTGCAGTCTTCGTCGTCATAACACTTCACATTCCTTAACTGAACTAGCCATTCTAGCCTCGGAGGCCAGGAAATTCAAGAAGAAGCCGAAGGCCACTGACAACGGACAGCTTACTCCTAACTCCTGCCTCCTGTCTGTCGTCGGCCTTCGTACTTTCGCCTCTGGGTCAGGTGGTCAGGAAGTCAGCCGGTCTGTGGTCTGTTGTCTGTTGTCTCCTCTCTTATGCTACCCTTCAATCATGATCAGTCCGACACCAGTTCCCTCTTCCCTCACTCTCCAGCAGGACGTATCACTGGCTGATCTAAGCACCTTGAAAGTGGGTGGAACCGCCTCCTGGTTCACCCAGGTGTATGACCTGCAGCAGTTTCAGCAGACGCGTATCTGGGCGGAAAAGCAGGGACTTCCCATCTTTTATATGGGTGAGGGGAGTAATGTGCTCTTCTCAGACGAGGGTTTTCCCGGCTTGATTGTGCAGAATTGTATCACGGGAATAGAGCCCTATGAAGAGGAAGTGGAAATCGGCGCTGGCCAGAATCTGATCGAGGCCATTCGTCGGCTCAATCGTCTGAAGCTCTCGGGCATGGAACGTTTATACGGAATTCCCGGAACAGTGGCGGGCGCTTTGGTGGGAAACGCTGGTGCCTACGGCCAGCAGATCGGCGATTCAGTGGTGGAAGTGAGTATCTGGTCGAATCATCAGGTACAAGTGCTCCAGGCTCGCGATCTGGACCTTCGCTACCGCTACAGTCTGTTTCAAAGGCAGCGAGACTGGTTTATCCTGAACTGCAGGCTGCGCCTGCAAAAGAGCAGCGAGCCCCTTCAGGACATTTCCGATGAGATTCTGACCAAGCGCCTGGTGAAGTATCCTCAGGGATTGAAATGCCCGGGAAGTTTCTTTAAAAACATCAACTTGGATGAAACTCCCAAAACGGCCCTGGAGAGAATCCCCGAGGACTTCATCATGTTTGGCAAAATACCGGCCGGCAAACTACTGGAAGCCGTGGGAGCCAATGGAGTCCGCCGTGGAGATGCCCAGTTCGCAGACTATCATGGCAATCTCATCATCAACCTGGGCCAAGCAACCAGCCAGGACATCCTCACTCTGGCCGACGAGTATGCCGGGCGGGTGTGGGAGCATTTTCGGATTCGTCTTGAGCCGGAGATCCTCATCGTTGATGACGGAAAGTGGACCCATCTGCAGACCCACGGAGGTGGGGATGAGTAAACGGTTTGTGATAACAGGACGCCAGCCACTTTCGGGTCCCTATCTGGTACAGGGAAGCAAAAACGCTGCTCTTCCCCTAATTTCGGCAGCTTTACTCTCCAAGTCCATCATTCATTTGCAGAACGTTCCCCGAATTGCGGATGTGGAGGACTTACTACAACTCGTCGAGTCCCTCGACGTGAAAACTCAGTGGGAGGATGGGACTCTCTCTCTGGACTCGAGAAACTTTCGAGGCGGAGAACTGCCGCCCCTCCTGGTGGAAAGACTGCGCGGGGCCATCCTCTTGCTGGGATCCATGGCGCCCTTGCTGGGTTCCGTCTCCTGTCCGATGCCAGGAGGCTGCCACATCGGCAGGCGTTCCTTTGATGCCCACTGGGAAGTCTTCCGGGCGGCTGGATTCTCGGTGAACGAGCATTCTCGTCGAATCGAGTTGGAGAAAATAGAAACCGTTGAAACGCCCCGAGTGTATCTTACGGAAAGCTCGGTAACGGCAACTGAGAACGCACTGATCCTCTTTTCCGCACTGGGCCAGGGGATCATTGAGAATCCGGCACGGGAGCTTCATGTCCTGACTCTGGTGGAATTTTTGCGTCAACTGGGTTGCGAAATAGAATTACATCCCCTTTGGTATCGTATCAGGAGTGGAATTTCCAGCCAGGAAAAAGAGTTGGTCTTTCAGGTACCCGCCGACTACATGGATGCCGGCACCATCGCCATCGCCGCCGCGGTTACCGGAGGAGAGGTTCAGCTGCAGGGAGTCTCCAAGGAAGAACTCCGGCCCATCCTGAATATCTTCGAACAGTTCGGTCTTCAGTTTGAAGAGATGGGAAACCAGGAGTTGAAGGTCAAGGGAGTCGATCTCACCAACCCTTCCCAGGTTACCGCAGGGCTCTGGCCCTCCTTTCCCACCGACCTGGTGAGTTTGGCCATTGTCTTGGCCACTCAGAGCAAGGGACTTTGCCTGATCCATGATTGGATGTACGAAGCCCGCATGTTCTTTATCGACAAGCTGATTCGAATGGGGGCCAAGCTCACCATGTGTGATCCTCATCGGGTGATCGCTGAAGGACCCTCCCTGTTGAGAGGAACCCAGCTGGAATCCCCAGACATTCGCGCCGGCATGGCTCTGGTTGTGGCGGGTCTTTGTGCCGATGGCGTTACCACCATCGAACATATTGAAGTGATCCAGCGAGGATATGAAAGGGTGGCAGAGCGACTCAGCTCCATCGGCGCCCAGATTTCTGAGGAGGAGTGAGGTTTAGAGATTAGACCTCACGTGGAAAGACCACCACTCGACGAAAAGGCGCCTTCCCCTTGCTTTCAGAATAGAGCCCATGTCCATGCACGAGCTCGTGCTGCAGGCGTCGAATGTAAGGATTCTGGGGAGAAAGCTCTGAGGGCTCAACATTGCGTTGAACCCTGATCACCGCATCCTCCGCCTCCTGGATGGCGAAACCAAAATCGGGAGTCAAATCATCCTCAGGGTGCAGGACATCACGAAAATAACTTCTCAGAAAATTCTTGATCTGGGTTAGCGTATTACTTTTAATGACAAAGAATTCCACACCCTCATTGAGTGCCTGCTGCAACTTTCTGGGCTGACGCTTCTTCTGGGCTTTGAGGCTAAGAATAACCTCCGAGTTGATCGGCTGATCTCCGACTCGCGCAGGCACACCCAATTCTTTGATTGCCTTCTCCAAGCGAGGCCGGCTGACGGCCAAGGGGTAGATTCGTACCGTCTCCGTTCTGCTTCGAAAGCCCGTCTGGCCTGGCGACTCTTTGGATTCCTGCGCCATTTCTTCGGGAACCTCCTTAATCTGAACACTCCCATTGGCACCGCGAACACGAATCTCGGGATGAAGTCGGGCTCCAGCCAGGAGTCGGTCCACGACAGTCGCGGTGTCATGATAGATGGCCAGGCGATCTCGGTGTTGGATTTCGACCAGATTATCAAAGGTGGGTGGAGCCTTCCGTTCCAACACCGTTTTTTGCGTTCCTCTTCTTCGAGCTTCTTCATCAGAGAGAGTCACGGCCTGAATCCCTCCCAGCAGATCGGAAAGAGTAGGATTCATGATCAGATTGTTCAGAGTAATGCCATGGGCGGTGGCAATCAACTGCACTCCCCGCTCGGCGATGGTTCTTGCTGCCCGGGCTTCCTCGAGAGTTCCGATTTCGTCAATGAGGATCACCTCGGGCATATGATTTTCCACGGCCTCAATCATCACCTGATGCTGCAGTTCCGGGGACAAGACCTGCATACGACGCGCCCTGCCAATACCAGGATGAGGAACGTCGCCATCACCCGCAATCTCGTTGGAGGTGTCGACAACCACCACTCGTTTACCGAGTTCATCCGCCAAAACACGAGCCGCTTCTCGAAGAAGCGTCGTCTTTCCAACACCAGGCGGACCCAAAAGAAGCAGGCTTTCTCCCGTTTCGATGACGTCTCTTATGATATCTACCGTACCGGTGACCGCCCTGCCCACACGACAGGTGAGTCCGATGATCTCCTGGCGTCGATTGCGAATAGCACTGATCCGATGCAAGGTGCGCTCAATTCCAGCACGATTGTCCCCGGTAAAGGCTCCCACCCGGCTGGTGACGTAGTCCAGGTCCTGGCGCGTCACCTCCGAATCATCCAGGTAGACGACACGATCGAAAAAACGAGCTTCCGGCTGTCGGCCCAGGTCCTCCACGACTTCTACCAGGTCCTGTAGATCAGGCTCCTTTTCAAGGGTCTCCCGAAGGTGAGGAGGCAACACTTCCAAAAGCTTCGGCAGGTCATCGATAACCTCCTGAGCTTCCTTGTCAGAAGGCCTTTTCTTGACTTTGGCTTCCATCTTTTCCCTATATCATAGCTGGTTTTTGAACAGCTCGCATATCACTTCTTGACGAAACGCTATGAATAATCCTCACTGCATAGTAAAGTTCGGCGCATGAAGAAAATACTCCTACTCCTCATACCTTTCATACCTTTCTGGCTGGCACCTCTCCTGGCCCAGTCCACGGCGGAGGAGAAAGTCCTCCAGAGTGTCCAGCAAATGATGCAGAGTGACGACGGTACGGTCATCTTTTCTGAACTCTACAATGATGACCGGTTCAGTTCCGAGGAAAAGGCTTTTCTGGGACGTTTGTACGAAATTTTCTTCCAGATTCCTCTTTTTCTAAAATCGGAATACGAGAGCACGGGGGAAATCCCAACCCGGAGCCACATCGCTTCCGGTTTTGGCATCACTCCTCAATCCGTGGATTTGCTGCTGTCCGTGATGGAGTCGGATCCGCGAATGCCCACCCTGTTTGAAAGAAGTTCTCTCAGTCGGGAAATCGAATCCCTCCAGCTGGACAATATTGACACCTTCATTCAGAGCCGCGGTAGCGAGGTTAGAGTCACCCAGTGGGAGGGACAGACCCTTCCCGAATTTGAGCTGTCCAGTTTCCAGAATGAGAAGATAAGCAGCCACGACCTGGCCAACAAGAGTGTACTGATTTATTTCTGGTTTACGGGCTGTCCTCCCTGTATTCGAATCGCCCCCACTCTGGCTGACCTGGATCGCCGGTATTCCGCCTCCAATTTCCAGGTGATCGGGTTCAACGCCGACCAGGTCATTGGGATCAATGCCACGGACGAGCAGCGGATGGCCTACCTTAAAGAAAGCAACTTACATTTTGCAAACCTTCACCTCGACCAGGCTACAAGGGAGAGGTTTGGCAATGTAAACGTGTTTCCCACCCTATTCTTCGTCGCTTCCGACGGCACGATTTTCCGTCACCTGATCAACTATCAAGATCGAGAGACCTTGGAGAGCATCATCAAAGCACTGACTGAGGCGGGATGACCTCCAGCCCATGCAGCTGTTTCGCGAAATCGGTCTGCTTTCGGCCACTTTTCTGGTGGTTGGCAACATCATCGGCATTGGAATCTTTACCACCACCGGCTTCATTGCCGCTGAAATTGGAAACTCCCCCTGGCTGCTGGGTGTTTGGATTCTGGGAGGCTTCCTGGCTCTGATTGGGGCCACTTGCTATTCCCTACTCAGTAGAAGAATTCCACAGGCTGGCGGAGAATATGCGTTTCTTTACCCCTCTTACGGCCCGTTTGCCGCCTTTCTCTCCGGGTGGGCTTCCCTTCTGGTTGGTTTTTCCGCGCCCATTGCCGCCTACGCACTGGCTCTGATCGCCTACCTCAGTCCGTTGCTTCCCTCCGGGCTTTTTGAGCATTCCCTCATTCAAAAAGGGACCGCCGGTTTGTCCCTACTGGGAATCAGCTTCCTGATGGTTCTGGGATTGAGATTCGGCAACCGCTTCCATTCAGCCATAACTCTTCTCACCCTGGGACTCACCATCGGCTTTGCCACGCTGGTCCTTCTGCGCACTCCGGTCCTTCAGAACCTGGACCCGATTCTTGCGGGGAATTCATCACCTGACTTACCCTCGCTGGGTTCGGCCATCGTTATGGTGATGTTCGCTTATAGCGGCTGGAACGCTGCCGCCTACATCGCTGAAGAAGTTCGCCGACCCACTGTCTACATCCCCGGCGCCTTACTGATGGGCACAGCCATCGTGATCGTTGTTTATGTTTGGATGAATCTGGCCTATCTCGGCTCCCTGCCTCTGGCACAGATTGAAGGAGAGCTCGCCATCGCGGAGATCACTGCATTGGCTGCTTTTGGACCCGAAGGCCGGCTGATCGTCACTATCCTGGTCCTCTTCGCCATTCTCAGCTCGATCACGGCCATGTCCATCGCCGGACCCCGAGTCTATTTCGCCATGTCTCGCAATCACCTTTTCCCGGCCTGGCTGGCTAAGGTGGATGACAAAAGGAAGATTCCTCTGAGATCCATCTGGTTTCAGACCGCCATTGCCCTTGTTCTGGTGGCCATGGGGACTTTCCGCCAACTTCTGATCTACTCCGGATTCATTCTCCTTCTTTTTTCGACGCTCACGGTTTCGACCCTTTTCATGATCCGGAAGGAGAAGGGCAACCCTTACTTCTGGATTCTCTATCGGCTTCTCCCGGGCCTCTTTGTCCTCATCAATGCAGTGGTTCTGGTGAGCGCGGCTGTTTCGAATCCAGCCGAAACCCTAGCAGGAGGGGTGACCCTGCTTTTGGGTGTACCGGTTTACTTCTATTACAAAGGAAAACAGAAGAGTTTGTAGCGGCCGCTCTCAGAGCGACTAACGAAACTGCTGGACTTCTCCGGTCATGGGGACAAAGCGAACATCCGTGACATAGGTTCTCTTGACTTCTCCTTTGACCTTGGTCACCAAGGTCAGAGTTTGTATGGTTCCTTCTGCTCCCAGGGGCACCACCAGTCTTCCTCCTTCAGCCAACTGGTCAATGAGGGGTTGAGGAATTTCCTCCGGAGCGGCAGTGATTAATATGATGTCAAAGGGCGCCTTCTCGGGCCAACCCTGGTAACCATCGCCCTGGCGAACCTCCACGTTGTCAAAACCCGACTCGGCAAGCGCCTTTTCGGCTCTTTCCGCCAAATCAGGGATGATTTCGATCGTATAAACTTCCTGAACCAGTTCACCCAGAACCGCCGCCTGGTATCCAGAACCCGTTCCCACCTCCAGAGCACGATCCCCGGGCTGGGGATCCACCGTCTGAGTCATCAGGCCGACAATATAGGGCTGAGAAATGGTCTGTCCCTGGCCAATGGGCACAGGACTGTCGATGTAGGCATATTGACGCACCGATTCGGGCATGAACAGATGTCTTGGAACCTTTTTCATGGCCTCCAACACCCGTTCACTTTGAATATCCCGACTTTTCAGTTGGGTTTCCACCATCTGTTCACGCTGCTGGGCAAACTTCTCTTGGGTCATCGGGTTCCCGCTGACGGGAGGAGAGCTGCAGGAAGAAACCAGGACAGAATAGAGAAGCAACGGAGCGAGGCGAAGCATGCGTGGAGTCTATGCCTTTGAGTCCAAACTTTCCAGATGGCCCTCAGCCTTCCCTGGAACCAACCCGGCAACTCCGCTAAAATAGAGAAAGTTGTGCTGATTCGAGTTCTGATCCTCACTTTTAGCTTAGGAGTCGCTTCCGGCCAGAGTGTGGGCGAGTTTACTCAACAAGCTTCCCAGCTGGTCCTCCAGCATCAGTGGGAGGAAGCGATCAGCCTGCTCAGAGCTGGACTCGATCAACACCCCCGTCAACCAGAGCTCCTACTGCAATTGGGAAGCCTCCTGGTGCGCTCGGGAAGGTTTGAGGAAGGCGAAAAACTGCTTCAAGAAGCCTTGGAACAGCAACCCGGGAACTCGGAAGTGCTTCGCAATGCCGGAGAAGCTCAACTGAAGCAGGGTCGCTTTTCTTCTGCTGTTACCTTATTTCGAGAATCTCTACGCCTCAGTTCCGAGAATGTGGAAGCGCATCATCGTTTGGCTTTCTCACTGCTGGCTCAAGGCCAAGAGGAACTTGCCCTTGAACATTCACGCCATGCGGTTGAGCTCAACCCGCTCGATCCAAGATTTCGTCGCCTTTATGCCTTCTTGCTGGACACTCAGGGTGAAGGAGAGAAGGCCTATGAACAGTTAAAGCTCGCTTATCGACTGGCACCGCGGGACTCGAAACTGCTTTTCGAGCTCAGTCAGAGACGTCGCCTGGCGGGTCATCTCTTTCAGGCTCTGGAATACCTGGAGCTGGCCTCCGAAGTCGACCCTGAGAACCCTCTTTATCACGCAAGACTTTCCGATCTTTATGAACAGCTGGGTCAGACAGAAAGGGCAGGAGAGGAAACCAAGCGGGAAAGCGATCTGCGCCAGGCCTTCGAAAAGTACATCACGGCCATGAGCCTAGCCGTCAACGGAAAGAGAGTTCAGGCAATGGGCATTTTGGAGCCCGTCGTCCAGGCCCATCCGGAGTTCGTCACGGGAATGATGCTTCTCGCCGACCTCTATCAGAAATTGGGCCAGCAGAGCCGAGCTTTCGACCTCTATCTGAAGATTCTCGAGCAAGATCCTTTCCAGGCCTCTGCTCGAGAGAAAGGCGCCTGGATCCAGGTCCAGAAGGGTCTCCTGGATTCCGCTCTACAGTTGTTGGAGGAATCCGGTGTTCCAACGCCCAACTACACCCTGATCTCCGCCTATCAGAGAATGATTCAAGAGGACTGGGCAGGCGCTCTCCAATACTTCCGTCAGGTGGAGGCCCAGAATCCCCTGCATCCCGGTCTGTTACAACTGATCAGCTATTGCCTCAACGCCCAGGGAGAAAGAGAGGAAGCACTGCGTCATCTGGACAAGGCCGAGGCACTTCGGCCCGGAGATCCTGAGATTAAGCTTCAGATGCGGGAAATCAAATTCGAGGAGGCCTTGCACCTTCTCTCTGAGAAGAAATGGAGGGCCGCCCTGGAGGTTCTCCAAGAGCTGATGAAAGAGGACGTCCAAGCCAACTATCTGCTGCGTATGGCTTACTGTCACCAGCAACTGGGAGATCTCCGCCAGGCAGCCGAGGGGTATCGGGCAGGATTGGAGGCCGAGCCCACCGCCACCTGGGCCCGAATCAATTTCGCCTCGACTCTTTATCGCCTGGGAGAATATCAGGAATCCGCCAGTCAGTGGGAACGGATCCTGCCGGAATCCAAGATCCCGGACACCTACTACCGGCTGGGGCTGTCCTATGCTCACTTAGGTCGTTTTCCCGAAGCCGAGTACGCCTTTGATAAGGCCGTGCAGTTAGGAGATCAACGCCCGGAAGTACTATACAATCTGGGCCTGAGCCGTCTTCGCTCCAAAAAACTGGATGAGGCACGGGATCTGATCCGTCGGGCGGCGGTTGCGGGCTACCCCCCTGCCCGGGAGCTCCTATCCAAGCTGGCTCAGTGAATCCGTAGGGCGCGCCCTAAAATTTATTGATCCGGTCGATGAACTGTCTCAATCGACCAAAATTGCGGCGATTAAAGGACAGACTCAAGCGGGGGAGCTCCAGCGAATCGGGTTCATCCCGCTCTTCCTGATAGGGGTCGCAGGCTTCAATTGAACCCTCCAGGACAATATCCTGAAACTCTTCATTCAGGCTCTTGATCGATGCCTCGGACAAGGATTGGTTCAGGCGCAGGACCAGTTTTTGTCCATGGTCCACGTATCGAGAAGAATGGTAACAGCTATAAAAGTTCAGAATCTCCCGCCGAGCCTCCTCCACATCGTCCGTGATGAAAAAGAGGGATTCATCTTCAGGAGAAACATAGCCACCGGCAAGAAGCTGGTTTTGGAAGAATTGGTGCCAATCCTTCCAGTACGTTCCCCCAGGGCCGTCCAGCATCACGATCGGTGTGGGTTCGCTCCTTCCGGTTTGCACAAGAGTGAGGGTTTCGAAGCCTTCATCTTGAGTTCCCAGGCCACCCGGCATCAAAACGACCGCCTTGGATTCTTTGACAAAGAAGAGCTTTCGGGTGAAAAAATAGTGGAAGTTGATGAGTTTTCGGTCACCGGCGATCGTTTCATTTGCCGACTGCTCAAAAGGCAGCGAGATATTCAGTCCGAAACTTTTTTCTCGCCCAGCTCCCAGATGTCCCGCCCCCATGATTCCTTCACCTGCCCCGGTAATCACCATGTATCCATCTTCAGCGAGCTTCCGGCCCAATTCGACCGCTACTTGAAACGCCGGATCGTCAGGCTGAGAGCGGGAGGAACCAAAGATTGTGACCTTGGGAACATCCCGGTAGTCGGTGAAAACTTTGAAGGCGTAGCGCAGCTCCTTGATGGAACTCCTCAGAATCTTGAGATCTCCGCGGCTGCAGTCCTCCTGAGCCAGCTTGGCTCCAGTGACCAGGACTTCCCGAATCAAGTCCAGGTGAGGATAGGGCTTGAGCTCTTCCAGCATGTCATCGATTCTTCCGGAAAGTACTTCATCGTCAACATCGTAGGAAGGAGAAAGGTGATCCACGTTGCCGCGCTGTTTCATGGTATTCATGGGACGAGGCACTAGTATACCCTTGCTGTCCAATGGGTGTTTCCATAACAAAGAATTGGACAATGGCTGAGTGCCTCGCTCCTTGATCTCCCCTCGCAAGCCCCATCAGCAAACATCATCGTATTTATGGAACGAGGCACTATAATAATAAAACCGTGCCGGCCAATTTGACACACGCATACCTTGAGGCTGAGCAGAAGTTCAAAAGTGCCTCCCGCAACCCCGAGAAGGTGGCGGCACTCGAAGAAATGCTCCGCACCATCCCTAAACACAAGGGAACGGAGAAAATGCAGGCCGACATCAAGCGCCGCCTTTCACGGCAGCGCAAAGAGACCCAGAAAAAAAAGCCGAAAGCCTCCCAAAAACCCTTTCACTACGTCGAAAAAGAAGGCGCAGGGCAGGTTGTCCTGTGCGGTCCGCCCAACAGCGGCAAGTCACAACTTCTCAAAAACCTCACTCGCGCTGAACCCAAAGTGGCCCCATATCCCTTTACGACTCAGAAACCGCTACCGGGAATGCTGCCCTACCAGGATATTCGAATCCAGCTTGTGGACACTCCCCCGCTGGCACCGGAAATCCTGGAGCCGTGGCAGCTGGTCATGATCCAGCAAGCGGATGCAGGTTTACTTCTTTTTGACGTGAACGACCCCAATCTGCTGGTGCAGACGGACTTCGTCCTCGCTGCGTTCAGGGATCGACAAATCGTGTTCGATGGCTCCCAGGGCCCACCCCTGTTTGTTCTCGGCAACAAGATCGATGACCCTCAGGGAAAGGAGAATTTCTCAGCTTGGCAGGAATTGTATCAGGAGAACTTTCGGGCCGAGCCCTTCTCCGCTCTGTCGGAAGAAGATCTGGGCAAGATTGCCAAGCTTTTGTTCGATGCCTTGGAAATCGTACGCGTCTACACCAAGGCTCCCGGGGATAAATCCAAAGCCGATCCCACTCCCTATGTGCTGAAACGAGGAAGCACAATTTTTGACGTAGCCGTGACTGTGCACAGAGAGCTGGCCCAGAATTTCAAGTTTGCTCGAGTCTGGGGCAAGGCTAAATTAGACGGTCAAATGGTGGAACGAAGTTATCTCGTGGAAGATGGGGATCTGGTGGAAATTCATTGGTAAATTCGAGGTCGTTCGGATTCGGCACCTGAGGTGCCTCCCACATTCAAGTTGGTCCGCGGTTTGTTGCAAATGGCAGGAGCCTCCGGAGTGTGGGAGGCACCTCAGGGTGCCGAATCCGATAACTCACGAACTCATTGACTGTCTTCACTTCCCAGACTAAAGTGTTCAGCCCATGCGCCTTTTCATTGCAGCCACCGTAGCCACAACTCTTCCCGCCCTATACATGCGCTGGTACCACATCCAACTGGATCCACGGCTTGATTCGATGATTTTTGGATTGGGCATTCTGGGAGCGGCATTCCTACTGTCCTGGGGAGCGGAGGTGCGCAGATGGACATGTCTCGAGGTTTGGCACTGGCCATCCTGGCCCTCATTGCCGTTCTGCCCGAGTATGCTGTCGATCTCTACTTCGCCTGGGTGGCCGCCCACGACCCCCAGTATATTCCTTACGTTACCGCCAACATGACGGGTGCCAATCGCCTGCTGGTGGGAGGGGGATGGCCCTTCATCGTCCTCCTTTTTTATCTGAAATTCCGCACGAAGGCCGTTCAACTGGATCGAAAGAATCGTGTAGAAATCGCCTACCTCACCCTAGCCACCCTCTATGCCTTCACCATTCCTTTAAGACACCAGCTTACCCTCATCGATTGTGTCTTTCTGGTGGGAATCTTCGGGGCTTATGCCTGGCGCACAGCCGTGATGGAGGTTGAAGAACCGAAACTGGTCGGGCCCGCCCGACTGATCGGCCAGCTGCCCAAGGGCAGACGCCGGCTGGTCACTGTAGCCTTGTTCGGTTTTGCCGGAGTGGCCATTTTCGCCTGCGCCGAACCTTTTGCGGAGGCCCTGCTTTCTTCAGGCACGCTTCTGGGCATTGATGAGTATTTTCTGGTGCAGTGGTTGGCACCCATTGCCTCCGAGGCGCCGGAGTTCATTATCGCCACCCTGTGGACTTTGCGGGGACAGGCTCAGGCCGCCATAGGAGCACTCATTTCGTCCAAGGTCAATCAGTGGACACTCCTGGTGGGAACGATTCCCCTGGTCTACAGCATCAGTTCGGGAAGGATTGTCCCGATGCCCCTGGATGCACGTCAGGATCAGGAAATTCTGCTCACCGCAGCTCAATCGATCTTTGCCGTGGTCGTCTTGATGAACCTGAACTTGAGTCTCTGGGAAGCGGGTGGGCTGTTTACTCTTTTTATGACACAGCTGGTCTATCCAGAGATCCGTGTCGAAGTTTCTATCCTCTATATCGTCCTGGCGGTGGTGCTGCTGTTCAGACGAACCCACGATCTACTTCCGCTCCTCCGAGAAGGTCTTCTCTTCCCGAGCAAGAGCAGGAGGTGAGATCAACCGATGCTGGAAAGGATTTCCTCCCCGGTGGCGGCGGCCGTTCCCAACTTGCCGACTGCCACACCGGCCGCATGGTTGGCCAGAATGGCCGCATCGCGGATCGATGCCCCCGCCGCAACGGCCAGCGTGAGCGAAGCGATCACCGTATCCCCGGCTCCACTGACGTCAAAGACCTCGCGAGCAACGGTGGGGATATGGGAGTGCTCTTTGCCGTCAAAGAGTGTCATACCCTCTTCCCCCCGTGTGATCAAAAGATAATCAGAAGCGGTCACTTCCAAAAGCTTCTCACCGGCCTGGATAAACGACGCTTCATCCACGATCTCCACCCCGGAAGCCCGCACCGCCTCCTTCTTGTTGGGAGTCACGATGGAGGCTCCACGGTAGACCGAAAAATCACCTGCTTTCGGGTCCACGGCCAGAAATTTCTTCGCTTGTCGAGCCTCCTGGATCAAATCCACAACCAGAGGCGCCGAGCAGGCTCCCTTGGCATAATCTGAGATGATCATTCCTTTCGCCTGTTCGAGAAGGGGCTGGTAAGCACTTCTAATTTGGTCCACGGTCCCTTGGGAAAGTGGGGTCTTGTCCTCTCGATCGGTCCGGCAAACCTGCTGATTGTGGGCGATAATTCGCGTCTTTATGGTGGTGGACCGACCCTTATCTCGCACTATGCCTTCGCTGCTGATCTCCTGCCGATGAAGCTCCTCAACCAGCCGATCTCCTGCTTCATCACCACCCACAACGCCCACCAGAAGGGGCCGCGCTTTCAGGACGGCAAGATTGCAGGCCACGTTGGCGGCCCCACCGAGATGAACAGTCTCTTTGACCACCTCGACCACAGGCACCGGAGCTTCCGGTGAAATCCGCTCGACCCGGCCCCACACGTAACGATCCAGCATCAGATCTCCCACCACCAGGATGGGTTGATCGGAAAATTGCTGAACGACCTTCTGGAGTTGTTGATTACTCTTGGTCATAACAGTGACTGCACAGCCTCAAAGACGGGCTTAACGGGAATGGAACGAATACAGCGTGGCTCATCGAACTGAAGACAGAAATAGCCCGCACAGGGCATACAAGGCAAGTCCGACCTGATCAATTGATGCTCCGCATTCCAAGGATACCAAACCTTAAAATCAGAGGATCCGAAGATGACAACGATTTTCTTCCCCAGCGCCGCCACAATATGGGTGGAACCCGTGTCATTGCCCACATAAAGACCACACAGTGAAGTCAGGGCCGAGAATTTTCCAAGGGGCAGTGGATCGATCAGCCGAATCGTCGAAGCACAGCGTTCTCGGATCCTTTCAAGTACAGGTTCTTCTCCCGGGCCTGCTGTGATCACCACCTCCTGACCTGATTCAGCCAGCCGGGTGGCCAACGAGGCAAACTTGTCCGCTTCCCACTGCTTGGTGTCAAAGGCTGCTGCAGGATGGATCAAGATGAATCCCTCCCCCACGCCCCGGCCGGCAAGGAGCTCTTTAATCCACGCGAGATCTTGGGAAGGAATGGGAACCTCCGGAGGGGGGATCGGTTCGACGGGAAATCCCAAGTGTTTCAAGATGGAGAGCTGGTGCTCGACCGTATGAACGTGCTCTCGGCCCCATATTTCCCGAGATTCCGGAACTTTGACGTTGTAGAGGTAGGAATGGCGGCTTTGAAGATATCCCGCCCGCCTCGGAGCACCCGAAAGAGCAGTAATCAGGGCACTGGTGGTGCCCCCGTGAAGATCCACCGCCAGAGTCGGTCGGAAAGCACGGATCCTCCGAATCGTTCGTAAGCGAGCCATCCACCTGTTACCATGATTTTCAATCACAAAGACCGAGTCCACATGGGGATTGTCCTTCAGGATCTGCTCATAGGGCTCCTCAATGACCACCCCGACCTGCCAACCCGCCACACGTTTCATCACGGCCAGCAGGGGAGTCATCAGGACCGTGTCACCCAGCGAGCGCAGTCTGGTGAACAGAACACGAGCTTGCCCCGAGCCTTCAGGCTGTGACTCTTGCAAGTTAGACACGGTCTCTACTCGGAGGGTGTCCCTTCAGGAGGCTCAATCGTTGCCTCGTCAATGAGCATCACAGGAATATCGTCGCGGATGGGATAAACCCGGTGGCAGGAGACACATTTGAGTCCTTTTTCATCCGAAGTGAGCTTGACCTCGGCCTTGCAGGCCGGACAGGCTAGAATATCGAGCAGTTCCTGATTAATGGCCATGATGGACTCCTTTCCCTATCGTGCCGACCAGGTGACCCATACAAGGATACCTGAGCAGACACCCTGGGGGAAGGAATTACGCTGGTGCTTTCGTGCAGGCGCGCTTCGCGCGCCGTGCGTTCGTGCTGTAGTGCTGTCGTGCTGTCGTGGGGTTTCCCTTACTTTCCCAGTCTGGCTGTCAATAATTTGAGGTACTCCGCTCCTTCGCGCTTCAGGATGCTCTGATAAAGATGGATCTCCTCGACTTGAATCACGCCGGCCTGCTGATGAGGGCCTTCGGCTTGAAGATATTCCCTCAGCCCGCCTAGGTTTTTTCGCGACTTCAGTCTCAACAGGGTCAGATGAGCGTGAAAATCGCGATTTTCTTTGGGGAAACCCAAGGGTTCAAGGCCTTGTTGAATTTTGCTTTGCAATTTCATTATGGCATCGACGGGTTCGACGCCGATCCAGACCACCCGCGGATTGGCAAGATGCGGAAAAACTCCTAACTGGCCCATCTCAAGATCAAAGGGAACAACTTCCTTTCCCGCTTGCTCCAGAACCTGGGCGATGCCCGCGATTTGATCCTCTTCGATATTCCCCAAAAATTGAAGGGTCAGATGAATGGACTGGGTTTTCGAAAACCGTCCGTACAAGTTCACCCTTTTGAGCCGAGCCATGATTTCTGCACAGCTCCTCAGCACTGACTCAGGGACGGCAATGGCGATGAAGGCCCGAATCACTAGTTCCCTCCTGAATCGACAATAATACGGGAGTTTGTGGGTTTGTGCTGGCGCGCTTGGCACGCTGTGCCTTCGTGCAGTCGTGCGGTCGAGCTGTGGTTCGGGATTGTGAATTTTGAATTTGTTTGGAACTTCGGATTTGGGATTTGGTGAGTTCGCGTCTGCGCGAACTCACCTTACTTCCAGCTCTTGCGGTACAGATCAAATCCCAGTCCGAAGCCGGTGGTCTCCGCGTTCACTCCATATCGGGCAGGAGTGAAGTCTCGGGTGTTGGTCATAAGAATGGTAAACACATGCCCACGAGTGCGCAGCTTCACACCCCAGGACAGCGTGGAACGTTCATTTCCAAAGCCACCAAAGCCGGCCAGCCGTGGCACGTACTCCCCCGCCAGGGAGACCCTGGGGTGAAGGGCAAGATCTGCGGCCAGACCCAGTGAGAAAGTATGATTGCTCTCGGGGTTTATGGGATTGGGTCGAAGTGGAATCTCCTCATCCTTTCGAGAATTGAAGATCATGGTGGGGACCACAAAAGTGCGCAGTCGCTTGTAGTCGAAAGAAGTGGACAATTGGAGGAAGGGTGAATAGTGATTATGGAAGTTGTCCTGGCCTTCAACCCCTCCCAGCAAAGACATGTTCCAGAGGGATTCCGGATGGGTGTTGATCTCGTAAGTTCCTGTAAGAATAACGATTTGTCCGAATCGAGTCCGAGAGACTCCGGCCGTAAAATCATCGGTCACGGCATGATTCAAGCCCAGATTGATGTTGGCACCCGAATCGATTCCAAAGGCACGTCCGAATCCAGCATCGACGATGGGCTCCAGAAACCGGTGCTCGATATGTGTTTCGGTGTCCCCCTTTTTGAGATCGACGGGGGCGGGAAGGTGCATGAATCGGGAGGTGGTATTGAGACGAAGCCTGGGTTGCCTCTCTGGTTGAGCCTGACTCAATAAGATCTCACCGCTGCCGAAAGCACTGCTGAAAGCACCGGCGGTGTAGATGTAGTCACCGCTGGAATCTCCACTTCCGTCTGCCGCACTGCCTGCGGCGTTAAAGAAAACAAGCTCTGCTGAAGGATCAGGAGCAATCCAATTCAGTTGGAACTCAACCGGGCCGTTGAGAACTCCCTCCTGGGTGCCTGAGGAGTTGTGCTGGATGTATTGAATCCCCCCCGCTTCCTTCAACTGGGTCCGATCATCCACACTCTCCAGGCGGCCGGCTTGCTCTCCTGAAGCCGCCGAACGGACCGACAACTCGAATCCCCAGCGCCTCTGACCAGGCTGGCCGATGACCACCGTAATGGGGTAGGATTCCCCACTCCGGTAGTGGGTTGGCACTCCACTGAGAAGGAACATTCCCCCTCGAGTTCGCCCTTCATTGAGGGGAAAACTGTTGTGACAGGAATGACAGGTCTCTTCCTGAAAGCCCCCCGTGAGCTGAGGCAGCGGGCCATCCGAAAAGCCCGGCAAGTATGTGGTTAGAGGAACGATCAGAAGGCACAGCAAAGCTAGGAGCCGGCTAAGATGCATCGTTGATTCCTTTCTGAGGTCGGGATAGGCGATCAAACAGTCCGTTGTGACGAATAGTCTCCCATCAATATTCTTCTCCGTCTCCCGGGTCCGGGTCCGGCTCGGGGTCAGGAGTGCCACCGCCTGAGCTTTGGCCGGGAGGATCCTGAATGATGTAGGTCCCAAAGGCAAAGCTGGAGGAAAAGACCTGGGCGGCGCCTCGCACATCGGCTGCCTGAATCGTAAACTCCAGGGTCAGATTGCCGCCATCAGTGACGTAAGGCAGTGTAGTCCCGAGAGGTAGCAGGATGTCCTCGACCAACTTGATGTTGAGTGCCGATCTGGCTGCCAGGGGTCCAAGATTGAACGGTGTGGTGGTCAACTCCTGGGCCGTGCCATTCTTCAAGGGCAGTGAGAACACTCGGACGGTCACGTCCCCGGCACTTGCCGAGGGATTCCACAGATAAACCCGCGAATTGAGGGCATCGCTGTTGCCATTCATGAAGTTGGCTACCAAGACCGTAGGACTTGCGCCCGGTGTGGAGGGAACCTCCTGAAGAGGGTTAGTGCCAAAGGCAAAACTGGAAGAGAAGACCTGGGCCGCACCGACCACATCGGCTGCCTGAATCGTAAACTCCAGGGTCAGATTGCCGCCATCGGTGACGTAGGGCGTTGTGATCGACAGAGGCATCAGGATGTCTTCGAACAACTTGATGTTGCGTGCAGATTTGGCTGCCAAGCTGCCCAGACTAAAAGGTGTCGTCGTCAGCTCCTGGGCCGTGCCATCCTTCAAGGGTAGTGAGAACACTCGAACAGTCAGGTCCCCGGCGCTTGCCGACGGATTCCAGAGATAAACCCGCGCGCTGAACGCATCGCTGTTGCCATTCATGAAGTTGGCCACCAATACCGTGGGACTTGCGCCCGGGGTGGAGGGAATCCGCTGGAGCGGATAGACCCCAAAGCCAAAGCTGGAAGAGAAGACCTGGGCCGCACCTTTCACATCGGCCGCCTGAATCGTAAACTCCAGGGTCAGATTGCCGCCGTTGTCTGTGTAGGGAGTCGTGATCCCCGCAGGTGTCAGGAGATCGTCAGCCACATTGATGTTCATGGCGGATTTAGCTCCCAAAAGGCCAAGATCCAGCGGTGCGCCTGTCAGCTCCTGGGCCGTGCCATCGCTCAGCGGAAGTGTGAAAATGCGCACCGTCACGGCCCCGGCGCTTGCAGAGGGATTAAACAGATAGACACGCGAGTTGAAAGCCGCATCATTGCCGTTCACAAAGTTGGCAACCAAAACGGTGGGATTTCCGCTCGAGGTGGAGGGGACCTCCTGGAGCGGGTTGGTGCCAAAAGCCAAGCTGGAAGAGAAGACCTGTGTGGCACCTCGCACGTTGGCCGCCCCAATCGTGAACTCTAGTGTTAAGCCGCCGTCGTTGTCCGTGTACGGCAGAGTGATTCCCAGAGGAGCCAGGATATCTTCGGCCAGCTTGATGTTGAGTGCCGATTTGGCTCCCAGGCTCCCCAGATTCAACGGCGTGACGGTCAACTCTTGGGCCGTGCTGCCCATCAGGGGGAGTGTGAAGACACGGACCGCCACGTTCCTGGCACTCTGAGAGGGATTAAACAGATAGACACGCGAGTCGAGCTCCGCATCGTTGCCGTTTGCAAAGTTGGCAACCAATACCGTCTTCGGTGCCAGGGGGTCATTCATCGTCGACACCCCGCCTGTTGCTTGTGCCCAGTAGTCAGTAAAGGCTGCCCGAATTCCCGCCATTCGTTCCAGCAGCTGCTGGCTAGGGGCACTTCCAGGCTGAACAATGCCGATAAAGCCGATATTGAACTCTTTTTGGGACGCCTCGAAAATCGGCAGACGGGGACCGTTCTCGGCAATTTCGTCCTCAACGGAGATGTCAGTACGTGTGCCCCCAAAGACCTGGTTCCCATCGGTGTCGTACCCCTCAAATTGAGGATCCTCAACGAGGAAGAAAACGGGCACATCTTCTTGAGCCAATAAGCCCATCAAATAGAGGTCAAGATAGGAGTACCCTCCAGCTTGAAGAAATGGCTGCGCAAAGAGCGTAAACGTGCCGTCACCATTATCTTGCCAGAAGCTTCCGCCCATGGGCGAGTTCTCAACCTCTGCGGCAACCGAAAAGGCAGCAGGGGCATGGAGTTCAAAAAGCCAATGGCCATCCGTGTCTGCAACCGTCCGGGTTTGCCCGCCGACCATGGCGCGCATGGGCGAGAGCCAACGATGGCCCAACTCGTGGGATAATAAAGAAACTTGTCGATCGTAGTTGCCAAAAGTTCCAATCGAATCTGTTCCTTCGCGGGCGTGCAAGATGGGGGAGCCAATGTAGGATACGTTCTGTCCGCCCTGAAGCTGCCCGTCACTACACCAATCTTCAGGCCTGCTACCCGACGGATTCACCCCACTCACACTGTCACCGATGCCACCAAGTCCCGAAGCAGTGGCGACTATTCTGTCAAGGCGAAAGTCCGTGTAGAACACCAGAAAGTCAAAGCGATCGCCGAGTGCATTAATGACAGCGCATGCCAAATTTAGCTCAGCTTCTTGCGGATTACGCAGGTCAGCATGATGGAACGCCTCAAAGACAAACCCCTGGCTCGGGTCGGTCGCCGATAACGCAGAGAGATCAACTCTGAAACTTGGGAGGTTGGGCAATGTTACCAAAATAGGGCTTGTTACTTCGAAAGCGCCGGGCAGGGCGTC
>JADFOI010000142.1 GCA_022562935.1 Acidobacteriota bacterium | reverse complement strand
AATTCAGTCCGGCCAGAGAGGAAGAAGTCATTGTTATGCAGCAGGTTACGGAGATTTATGGTAGGCAGAATAGATGGGGTGCACTGAACCACCATAAAATACGGTCAAAGCACTGCTCAGGGAAGATGAAACCTTGCGGACGTTGTTTTCCTTGAGCATAGGAATGTAAGGCTTCACCATCAGCTTTCCGTCCTTGACCGCCAGGGAAAACGCACGCTTCAAAGCCGCCAGTTCTCGATTGATCTCCGCGTTGGACACCCCTATCGGGAACCCACCGTTCCTTCTCGAATGTGCCATAAGGATGTCGATTGTGCTTGTGAGAAGTGTAGCTTGCTGAAAGGTCTTGATGGAGTCCTTTCGAGCGATACAACATCGTCAGCGAGAGTGATCTTGAGGCAGCAGGTGGTTTCAGCTACTCCACAATCAGCGTGCCGTGCATGCCGGCCGCATAGTGACCGGGCAGAAAACAGGCCGTGTTCCACTCACCCCGCCTCGACTCAGGAAGTGTGAAGGACATGTAGATGGTCTGGCCGGGTCCCGGCTCCACCATGGTGCCATGCTCGTGATCGTCTCCATGTTCAGCATGCTCGTCTTCGGCATGCTGATGGTCAGCGGCTTCACCTTCCGCATGTTCATGGTCACTGGCGGCTGCTTCATCCGAGATCTCGACCGAGATCTCGACGTCAAGACCGGCAAACAGATCGTGCTCAAAATCATCGCCCTGCGCCTCGCGCCCGGCCATGAACTCGTGGGGAACCTTTCCCACGTTCTTGATCACAAGGGTGACGGGACGCCCGGTGGGGATGCGAAGCGGGTCGGGGGAGATAGAAAATTCGTCCAAGGTGACCTGGATCCATTGAGCATCGGGATCAAAAAGAGCCCCCTGGGTCGGCAATGCCGACGATGAGCCACCGTACCCCGTGAAAATCAGCATAGCGATCGGGAGCACGGTGAGGATGGCAAGCCACCTCACGCTGCAACGGCTCTTTGTCAAACCCTGCATCGGCTTCAGAGCACTGCACGTGACAATCAAGCACTGGTCTTTCTTCCTCATCTTCTTAATCACCTCCTTAATAACCTCCATTGCGAGAGACCACCGTGATGCAACTGACTGGGGCCCAATTTTCAGGACAACGAAATGCCGAATAGTGGGTTAAAAAAGTGCTTTCTTTCCCACCCAGTGCAATTGGTCAGTAATCGCTATTTCCATAGAAAGTATCATTTGTACAGGCGGCCTGAGAACATTATTCCACAATCAATTTGCCCCCCAGACCGAAGTGACCCAGGCCGCAAAAGACAGCGCACTGAAAAGAGAATTCTCCTATTTGATCTGCCAGAAAACGGACAGCAACAGATTGGCCTTTGGGTAGCTCAGTACGGATACCGTAAGCTCTCAACTCAAATCCGTCCTTTGTATCGGTCGAAGTCAGGC
This sequence comes from Acidobacteriota bacterium, assembly GCA_022562935.1. GTDB lineage: Bacteria > Acidobacteriota > UBA6911 > RPQK01 > JADFOI01 > JADFOI01. The sequence continues at coordinate 5,715 of JADFOI010000142.1, read as the reverse complement.
GGAGTTCCACAAGGTGACCTTTCCTGACCCGAATTTTCTCAGGGACAAATTTATACTTTTGCGCTGTGACCTCCACAGTGATGTTGGGAGTGCGGTTGGGCGGGACGTTTGCCGCTACCTGACGAGGGTTTCTTACGGAACAAGCGGAAAATCCAAGGAACAAAACGAGAAAAATCCGAATAATCTGCGATTGAAACATGAAATTCAACCTGTTGGATAGTACCCTGATCGGGTGCGTAAGGTGTTCTTTTTACCTTTCACTTTCACCTTTATCTCCCGCCACTTGCCGTCCTGAACCGGGTTACTCGGCTCGTAGACAATTAAATACTGGCTCTTTAGCTCGTCCAAGATGAGTTGACAGTAATAGTCTATGACATCCCGTCCCCCTTTTTGGTGTTCTCCAGCCACCTTGTAAAAGCGCCCTCCCGTCACCTCCGCGATCCTTTTTAAAACAACCTCATTGACTTCAGGCTCATGATGGCCAGCGCCAAAGATCCGAGACAACAATCCCCTGTTGCTAAAATGACCTATGCCTAGAGTATAAATGGGGAAGTCGGACTCCCTGACCTGTCGAAGAAACGACTTGAGCTGGGTCCGACTTGCTGTGTCCTTCCCGTCCGAAAGCGCGATGATCCCCTTACGACCGGTCTCCACCCTCCCGAGCTCTCTAAGGCTCAGACCGACGCTATCGTAAAGTCGGGTTCCCCCACTCAGCTTTACCCGTCCAAGTGCATCGATGAATTCTTGCTTCCGCTCCTGGACATCCTTAAGAACTTCGATATCGTGGCTGAAAAGGACGACATGAATAGTATCTTCCTCGCCGAGATTATCCAGCACGTGCAAGACCGCATCTCGCATTTCGCCGAATTTATCAGACATGCTCCCGCTCACGTCAATGAGAAGCGTAAGGGAAATCGGCCGTCTCTCAGCAACGAAAAATTTCATTTCCTGAAGGAGGCCATCCTCGTAAACTTCAAAGTCCTCCCTGGGCAGGCCCCGAACCGCCCGCCCGTCGCGGTCGGTCACGGTGACGGTCAGGTATACCCAATTTACTTTTGTTTTGAAAACCTGAGGCTTACTCCGTGAGATACTTGCAGGAGTAGCGAGGAATAGTGTTAATAGCGCGAAGAAGAGAAGTCGATTCACGATTCGCCCTCTTTAGCAGACACTTCTGTCAGTCCCAGCGAAACGTTGTGAGCTGGTGCCGAAGAGCCCGTCACATAAGACTCACCTTTTACTTTTTGTAAAGCAAGTACTCTTATGGGAACAAAACCGTATTGTCAGCTCTCAGTGGCCTCCCGAGTGGCCTCCCGAGTGCCCCCCCGAATGCCCACTGCCTCCGCCGTGGCCGAAGCTGCCACTATGAAGGCTTCCGTGCGTCCGTTGATGACCAAGCGAACGTAGCGAGTGACTGCCGCTCGAAACACGCCCCCGAGACAGTGGGTGCACAAGAGCATCGACATGGGGAGCTGAACGGATACGCGGTGCCGGCCTGGCCGTTACTCTTGCCGGTCTGGGAGGAGATAGGTGAGCTCGAGAGCCGGCGGCATGCGTTGGCTGTGAGGTGAGCCGGGAAGTTGTAGCGAAATGATGTCCGCCAGTGGTATGGATATTCACAAAATGTTGCTGGGGATGGTGCTCGATGATGCTGTGACCGACAAAGTGACTCACAAAATGGTGCTCAATGATATGAGGCGCGAATACAAAGTGATGGTCGTTGAAAAAATGACCATTCAGGTGAAGGCCATGCAGAGCAAAGAATCCGTGAATGTTGACACCGTGCCAGAAAAAACCGCCTGCGATGGGCACCCAGGTGTAAGAGGAATAGACGGGTGCAGGCGGAGGAGACAGGTAGATCAGTGGAGGAACCTGGACACTCGGTAATGGAGCGGCAGGAGCGGGTTTGCCTGTGAGGATCGGGATATCTACACCCAGCAGGGCGGCGGCGGTATCAAAGGCCAGAAGGGCCTGTTCTGGCGTGACCGTGAGCCAACCCATTTGAGCCGCTGACACGGTCAGCGTACGGAGCCGGGTCGTGATTTCGGGAGTCATAATCTCGTTCAGCTCCCAGTTGCCGAGCCGTGGAACAATGCGCACACCGCTCAGCATATTAGCAGCCTCCTGTGGTGTGAAATTCTCACCCAATCCCAACTCCCGAACCAGTTGAACCGCAAACTCCCCTCGAGTCACAAGGCGCATAGGCCTTTCAGAACTTGGTCCCGGAGTGCTTTCCGTCAACCCTTTCTGGGACGCCCTCTGCGTTGGCAAACGTACTGACTCAACCTGAACCGGGGTATCGCCCAAGGCCCAAGTCGGAACGTTACTGAATGTGGTGACCTCGTTTTCATCCCTCCAGATGTAGAGGACTGTGTTACTCCGGTTGAGAGTGGGCTGATCTTTGGTCAGCGTAGGATCTTCCTTATCTTGGCTCTCCACGTCAGAGTGGTTCCCTCCCGCGTAAACGTGGAGCCCAGTTACTCCTCGCCGGCCCCCTCCCGGCCGCGGCTCGATAGTGATCTGTCTGACTTCGCTAGTCTCATGATGAATTAGCTGTTCGTGGAGGGACTCCGGGATTTCTGGTGCATTGAAGACGCTTTCCTGCAGAGTCTCGATGTCTTCACCGGAAAGCCCTGCCAGCACTTCTTGAAGCGCCTGTAGCGGAGGGATACTTTCCTTCGCTGCTGTCACCTGAGCCTGCTGCACCACTCGAGCTAGCACGGCTATCCCTGGGAGCTGGAAGTCTACTTGAGGCCCCCGGGCCTGGGTGAAGGTGTTCCAGAATGTTTGTAACCGCTCTCGGTACCAGAGGGCCAAAGTTTCCGCCGTCAATTGGTGCTGGCTACGGCGATTGTACCCCACAGCGTCTCCGCCGGAAATGGTGAGAATGCGCTCTGTCCCTTCGCCTCCACCTTCCTGGATCAATATGTAATCCCCAGCCAAATGTGCCACCGAGAATCGGACGGCCACCGAAGGTTTCACCTCTTCGAGGAGGGCACTCAGTTTAGCCACCACGTCGTTCGCTCGCTCGACCGTGGAGCCATATCCAGCCTCGTCTCTGAGCACAAAGAGATTGTAGCCGTTCAGTGTCACCAGGGTGTGAGGATGGTGGGAAGGGTCTCCTTCGCCAGGCCGATCCAGAATCTCATGGGCGAAATCGATCGGAAATGTTGCTTGGGGTAAAGTTTCCAAGGTTGTGTTCTCGGGCACTTCTGGTAGGGGCGCAGGTGGCTCCCCAGGAGATTTCCACAATGAGAAGTACAGAAGCAGGCAGGCAATGACTGTAATCCCGCTCCAGCTCAACAATTTCCACGACCGACTTCTTTTTCCACTTGCCGCTGATGGTTGCGTTAGCTGCCCCTGAAGCTGAGGCGGTGGCCCTAAGCCCGCCATTCGAATCTCCCGGGCAATCCGTGCAAATTCAGTCGGGGAAGAAAGTGCAGCCTCGCCAATCTTTTGAATCTCTTTTATTCCCGGTCTGCTCCCGCCATCCACATCGAGCCCAGCGACCAGCAATCGAGTGGTTTCGGAATCCACTATCGAGAGTAGTTGAGTGGCCAACTCTTGAGGGCGATCGTGCTTCTCCTCGGGGATCTTCAACAGGTTTAAGCCAAGCTTGGCCAGCATGTAAACGTCCGAAGCAGGGCTAAGTGCGCTGCCGTGTCCTTCCGGTGGAGTATAAGAGTTTGAAGAAAAACCGGCCTCCCCAATCACGAAATCGGTTAAGACTGCTTGCTCGGCTTTATCCTCGCGCAGGAAAACATTCTCGGCCTTCAGATTCAGATGTAGCAGCTCCTTCTCATGTGCCTCTGCCAGTGCGGAGGCTAAGCGGCCGACGATCTGTACTGCATCGGTAGGTGCAAGACTTTGTGCGCCGAGACAATTGGCCAGGGTGGTTCCCTCAATCCATTCTCCCTCCACAACCAGTCGGTTGTCTGCGGTCATCTCCAGCTCATAGATCTGCTGGCTGTGACGGCTGGTTAAGGTTTTGGCAAGCCGGAATCTGTGCACGACTTCATCTTTTAAAGGGGTCTCTGCGAATGGTGGCAACAAAACCTTTAAGGCTCGCGTAGCCCCATGCAGGCGGTGGCGGACCTGATAAACGGTTCCGTGAGGACCGTGTCCAACCGCAGCCAATATCTCGAAGCGGTTTAGAAGGGCGGGATCATCCAGTGTGACTGGCTCGTCGATCAAGCGTGTTCCATCCCCGGGACAAAACTCGAAAGTGGAATCCCAACTCTGCTGGCACTGGGTACAAAATTTCATGGTCAATTGCCAACCTGACTGCCCAAGCGAGTCCCGGCGTCCATGAAGTATTTTGAATTTCTACGTAGCCTGGTTTTCAGCAGTCTATCACACTGTCTGCCGCGAATGAATGACATTCTGTGCAAGCAATGGTCGCAGCAGCTAACGCTGAAACCGTCACGGTGATTGGCTTTTTCGCCAGGAGCTGATACCTAAGGGATCTTTCCCATCATGAGATGGTTGCCCGTTTTGATGGGGATCGCTAAGCTTCTCCGATTCGTGCTCAGAATAATCACTGAATGCCTATTTGCAGCAGCCGGCACAGACCGGATAGTATGGGGGAAATTCATTAACTGAAAAGGGTCTTGAAGCATCTTTCATGGATAGGAGGGTGAATGCCATGGAAAAAGTTTTTTTGCTTTGGATGACTGTTTTCCTCATGGTCCCGGCTCTCGGCCACTCTCCGGTTTCGCGAGAGACTTTGAAAAGGCTCTTTCCGGAAGCAGACAATTTCGTAAACCGTAAAAAATCTCTAACCCCTGAGCAAGTACTTAAAGTAAAGAAAGCCACTGGAGATAAAGTTCAAGAAGTAGACAAGAATCTGACTGGTTTCGTTGCTGTCGTCAAGGAGCCTCAAACCAATAAGATGAAGTCAATTGGTGCAGTTTTACTGGTAGGCGCCGAGGGCTCTACAGGTACCATCGATATGGCGGTAGCCTACAATCTGGATGGTTCCGTCAAAAAGGTGTTCATTACCGAGAATAAAGACGACAAGGAATTGGAATCCGAGGGCTTCTTGAGCCAGCTGGAAGGAAGAAGCCCCTCTGACAGCTGGGATCTGGAGAGAGATTTTCAGCTGGTGGGAGACCCCGCCAGCGCCCAGGCGCTCATTCGGGCGGTCCGCCGCGGCATGCATCTGTTTTTAGCTTTTATAAGCCGATGATCTCCGGTTGGTTGAGTTTGTTACACTACTTGGTTGTATGTTTCCGTGGCACCTTTTCTCACTTTCTTTGCATCCTACTATTGCTCACGTCGCATCTTCCCCGTGGTGCATCGGGCACCTGATGGCCACTTCACGACTCAGCTTGATATCCTCAGCACGATACACCTCCTCCATGCCACCCTGGCCGATCTTTGCTAGAACCTTGTAGTGGCTAATGGTCTCGCCGACCATAAAAGTCTCTCCCCCTGAGTTTTGATAGGAGATTTCTCTAAATGATAAGCCTTAATGGGTTAGAAGGCAAAATCAACGGATGGCCGTATATACTTTTCGGAAGAATAGATGGGTCCATTCTAGCGAACATATTGAACCTAGACTCGCTCGTCGGCCGCGAGGTGCGTGAGTTCCTCGAACCAGTTAAGGATGATGGTATCTTTTCTACTCGCTGATGTTCTCCATCATCCAGATGTTGCCGGTCAGCTCAGCCACAGAGAAGACAATCTTGTCAGCCGCTCTTTCGTCCACTTGGACGG
>JADFOI010000033.1 GCA_022562935.1 Acidobacteriota bacterium | reverse complement strand
AAGAAGACAGAATCCAGAAGACAGAATCCAGAACTCAGAAGACCCAAGACAGGAGACAGGAGACAGGCGACAGGAAAACAGAGAATAAGCGCCCGTTTCAGGTTTTGAATTTGGAATTTTGAATTTCAGCCGGCCTCCGGCCGGCTGCGGCTTCTTAGTTCTTCCACCACTTCCTGCAACGTAACCTCTCTTTGGGTCAGAAACACCAGAAGGTGATAGAGCAAATCAGCGGATTCCTCAATCGTTCGCTGTCTTTCCTGACCCGAAGAGAGGACGACCTCGATGGCCTCTTCCCCCACTTTTTTGGCTATCTCCGGGAGTCCCTTGGCGAAGAGCGTACTGGTGTAAGAACCCTCCGGCATCTCCTCTTTTCGACGGGCAATCAAACGCTCCAGATCTCCCAAAAACTCAAGGCCGCTGAATTCATCGTCCCTGGCAAAGCAGGAAAGCGTACCGCGGTGACAACAGGGTCCCTGCGGCTTCGCCACCACAAGGAGAGTATCGTTGTCGCAATCCTGCCGAATCTCTTTCAATTCCAGGTAATTCCCGGAGGTCTCTCCTTTAGTCCAGAGGCTTTTCCGGCTTCGACTCCAGAAAGTCACCCGTCGAGTCTCCAGCGTCTTTTCCAGAGCTTCCTCATTCATAAAACCCAACATGAGGACTCGGCCCGTTGACCCATCCTGGACAATGGCTGGGATCAGGCCCTTCAGTTTGTTCCAATCCAACTGCTTGATATCCATGTTTAATTTCTTCTCACAGGAATCGAGTTCTCTGCCAGGTAGTCTTTCACCTGAGCGATGCTATAGCGATCATAATGAAAGATACTGGCTGCCAGGACCGCATCCGCGCCCACTCTCAAAGCCTCCAAAAGATGTTCGGGTGAACCGGCTCCCCCCGAGGCAATGACGGGTATTCGAATGCTCGCAGTGACGGCTCCCAGGAGTTTCAAGTCGTACCCTTCCTGGGTGCCATCAGAGTCCATGGAAGTGAGAAGAATTTCTCCCACTCCCAGTTCTTCTCCCTGACGGATCCATTCGAGTGCATCGCGAGCTGTTTCGATTCGTCCCCCGCTCACAAAGACCTTCCAACCTGCTCCGGTCCACTTGGCATCCACAGCCAGGACAATGCACTGAGACCCAAAGGCCCGGGAGGCCTCACCCAACAGCTCGGGATTCTTGACTGCGGCGCTGTTGATGGACACCTTATCGGCTCCTGCCCGCAACAGGTCATAAACCTGAGCAACGGTACTGATTCCTCCCCCCACGGTAAAGGGGATAAAGATTGAATCAGCCACCCGCTTCACCCAGTCCACGACTGTTTTTCGCTCCTCCACCGTGGCCGTGATGTCCAGGAAAACCAGTTCATCTGCGCCTTCTCGGTAATAACGCCCTCCCAACTCGACGGGATCTCCGGCATCTTTCAGGTCAACGAAGTGGACGCCTTTGACAACACGTCCTCCGGCCACATCCAAACAGGGAATGATCCTCTTAGCCAGCATCAATCAGCTTCTCCCATTCCCGGTCTCCTTCGTACAGAGCGCGTCCTACCACAACCCCATCGACACCCATCTCCTTGAGCCTGGAAACGTGTTCCGGGCGGCTGATTCCTCCGGCCGCAATGAGAGTGATATTGCCGGGCAACTGGGCCCGCAATTTCTCATAGGTCGAATAGTTGGGCTGTTTGAGCGTACCGTCACTCTCCACATCGGTGCAGATGACTTGCGGAATCTCCCAGCCAGCAATTCGATCCAGTGCCTCCGCCAGCTCAACACCACTTCGCTTTACCCAGCCCTGGCTGCGCAGACTCTCCCCTTTTAAATCCAAACTAATCATAAAGGGAGTCGGCCCCCACCTTTCCACCCAGCGGCTCACCCGTTCCGGATCGGTCAAAGCCGCCGTTCCCAAGATCAGGTATCGTACGCCAAACTCGAGCAACTCGAGGACATCCTTGCTGGTACGCACCCCGCCTCCAATCTGGATGGGAAGATCCACCGCCTCAACAAGACGACGAATGACCTGCCGATTCTGACCCAGTCCTGAACGCGCCCCTTCAAGGTCCACTACATGCAACCGAGTAAAACCCGCTGACTGAAACTCCCGTGCCTGGTCGATCGGATCGGGTTCATAGGTCGTTTGTTGGTCAAAGTCTCCTTGATAAAGGCGCACGCACTTTCCGGCGATCAAGTCGATAGCTGGAATCACGATCATGAGGACTGCACCTCCAAGAAATTCTGGAGCATCTTGAGACCGATTTCTCCTGATCTTTCGGGATGAAACTGCACTCCGTAAAAGTTCTCTCGTGCGACCACTGAACCGAACCAGTCCCCGTAGTCGGTTTTACCCAGGGTGAACGGACTCTCCACGGGAGCGAAATAGCTGTGTAAAAAATAAAAGAAACTCTCCGCAGGAATACCTTCAAACAGTTTCGAAGAGGGCTGGGGAACTGCGGGCGCGATGGTTCGCTCTGACCTCTTGCTCCCCTGACCGGCTACCCCGCTGACCTGGTTCCACCCGATGTGAGGAACCTTGACTTGAGAGCTGTTGAATCGGCGGACCGTACCTGGAAGAAGACCCAGACAGGGTGTGTTGTCTTCATCAGAAACCTCAAAAAGGAGTTGAAGTCCCAGGCAGATCCCCAGGAAAGGAACTCGAAGACCCTGGAGAACCTCCACCAATCCCTGCTCAGTCAAAGATTCCATGGCGGCTCGAGCCGATCCCACCCCGGGAAGAATGACCCTATCGGCCTGGCTCACCACGGCCGGATCTCCCGAAACAGTGAACTCCGCTTTCAGATACTTCAAGGCATTTCCCACGTTGTAGAGATTGCCTGCCTTGTAATCAATAACGACGATCATTTTGGTGCGGTCGTGCAGTCGTGCGGTCGTGCTGTTGTGAATCTGTGAATTCGTAAACCTATGCTTTTAGTGTGCTCCTGTAAACATGTAAGGTTGAAAGCAAAAACTCACGACAGCACAACAGCACAGCGGCACGACAGCACAAACTACACCACTCCTTTCGTCGAGGGAACCTTCCCTCTCACTTCCGGGTCGATTCGGACGGCCATCCTCAGTGATCGGGCAAAGCCCTTGAACATGGCCTCGATACGATGGTGCTCATTCTCCCCCGCATTCAAAAAATTGAAATGCAAATTGCATTTTGCAGCGATGGCCAGGGATTTAAAGAAGTGAGGGATCAACTCCGTGGAAAGATCACCAACCCTCTCCCTTTGGGGCAGGTAGTCACAGCAGAAAGCAAAGCGTCCTCCCATATCCACCGCTACCGCAACCAGAACCTCATCCATAGGAAGCAAGGTGAATCCGTATCTTTCCAACCCCTCTTTCTTTCCAAGAGCGCTATCGATGGCCTGACCCAGAGTAATCCCCAAATCCTCGGTGAGATGATGGTCATCCACCTGGAGATCACCTTCAGCCTGTACATTTAGATCGATCCGGGCATGAGCAGCCAGCAATTCAAGCATGTGCTCGAGAAATCCCAAGCTCGGGCTACAGGTGAACTCTCCCTGGCCATCCAGATTCAAATCAATCTCAATCTTGGTTTCACGCGTCTTTCTTTTGACCGATGCAGTGCGTTGGCTCATAACATTCCCTTCACAATCCCTTGCAATTCATTGAGAAACAAATCATTTTCTGACGAAGTCCCAATACTGACTCGAATACAATTTTCCAGGTCCCTGAGCGAACTCCTATCTCGAACAAGAATATTTTTCCCCAGAAGTCGCTGACAAACGAGAGAGGCCTGAGGACAACGAAAAAGCAGAAAGTTGGCCTGAGAAGGAAAGACCCTTTCGATCTGCGGTATACCCCGCAATTGAGCGGCCACTCTGTCGCGCTCCTTTCGAATCTCTGAAACGCAGGCCAGATGGCTTTCAACCTGACCGAGTACCTGGCATCCCCTATTCATGGTTAAGACATTCATATTGTAAGGAGCCTTGACCTTCAAGAAATAGGCGACGATCTGGGGAGAAGTGACCGCGTAGCCCAGGCGCATGCCTGCTTGTCCAAAAGCCTTGGACAATGTCCGGAGAAGAATCACATTGGGGACCTCATTCAAATCAGAGACCAGCGAGGGCTGATCGGCAAACTCAATATAGGCTTCGTCGACCACCACGATCTTCTGCCATTTCTGAGCGATTTGGAGAATTTGCTCCCGATCCAACAAGTTCCCAGTTGGGTTATTGGGTGAGCAGAGAAACAGCACCTTGGCATCGGAGGGGACCCTTTTCAGGAACCGCTCTGCACTGAGAGAAAAGCCCTCATCGAAGCCGAACTCAAAACAGGGAATCCCAAAGATTTTGGCCGTTACTTGGTACATCCCATAGGTGGGCTCAGCGATGGCAATGCGGTCTTTTCCAGGTTGGCAAAATACCTTGAAGATCCAGTCGAAAATCTCATCGGAACCCACTCCTGCCACCACGTTATCCCTCTGGACCCCCAGGTATCGGGCGATGGCCTTTCGAAGCTTTCGCTGATAAGGGTCTGGATAACGGTTCAATCCAATACCCTGCCACTCCTGAGAGTAGGGATTCTCGTTGGCGTCCAGCAAGACACCTTCTTGAATCTTCTCCCGTGCTGAGTGATAAGGCTCCAGTGTCAGGATATTGGGTCTAATGAGTCCGGCTATGTCCATCGTTCTAGCGCGCTTCGCGCGCGTTCCAGGTTCCAAGTTTCAAGGTTCAGGGTTGTGGGTTGTGGGTTTTAGATTTTGAATTTGTTTCGGATTTCGGATTTTGAATTTCATCCGGTCAGTTGTCAGATGTCTGTGGCCTGTGGTCTGTGGTCTCACTTGAGTCTTGCTCGAACGGCTCGCCCGTGCCCTTCCAGGCCCTCCAATGCAGCCAATGTCTCCAAAGTGGGGGCCAGTTCTCGAAACCCTTTTTGAGTCAATTCCTGGAAAGTAATTTTCTTGACAAAGGTATCCAGGGACACACCCGAAAAGGCCCGGGCCAGGCCCGAGGTGGGCAGCGTGTGATTGGTCCCCGAAGCGTAGTCCCCGACAACTTCAGGGGACCAGGGTCCCAAAAACACTGACCCCGCACTCTGCACCTTCTCCACCCATTTTCCAGGGCCCTCCAGATGTAAAATCAAGTGCTCGGGAGCATACCGATTCACGAATTCAAAGGCTTTCTCCATGGAGGGCACCTGGATGAAAAAACTGCCTTCCAGTGCCTCCACGGCGAAGTCTCTCCGGGGTAGGTCCTGAACTTGGCTCTCCACTTTCTGGCTCACTTCCTCAAGGATTTCCTTTGAGGTCGACACCAGGATAGCCCGACTGTCCCCTCCATGTTCAGCCTGAGAAATCAGGTCACTGGCGATCAATTCAGGCGAGGCAGAATCATCGGCAACGACCAGAACCTCGGTGGGGCCAGCCACCATATCAATCGCAACCCCCTCGAGCACAGCCAGCAGTTTGGCGGTTTGGACCCAGCGATTGCCGGGACCCACGATCTTATCCACCTTGGGAACGGTCTCAGTTCCCAAGGCCAGAGCAGCAATGGCTTGAGCCCCTCCGATCTTGAAGACTTTGCTGATCCCTGTGATTTGTACGGCAACCAGCACTTCCGGGGACACACTGCCATCTTTTCGAGGAGGCACACAGAGGCAGATCTCTCGACAACCCGCCAATCGAGCAGGAATTCCGAGCATGAGAACCGTGGAAGGAAGAACCGCATTCCCGCCTGGCACATAGAGTCCTACGGAATCAATAGCACGGTTCTCCCGCCAGCAACGGACTCCCGGTTCGACCTTGACCAGTCCTTCGGAAACCTGCTGGGAAGCGTGAAAGGTCTGAATGTTTTGTGCCGCCCGTTCCAGCGCCTTTACGGCAAGATTCGAAATCCCCTCTGCTGCCTGAGAAAACTCCTGGCGCGAGACTCGCTGTTCCGGCAGGTCCACGCCATCAAAGCGACGCGTATACTTCCGGACGGCTTCATCACCGAGTCGAGAAACGTCATCGAAAATCGTGCGGCAGGTTTCCATCCTTTCCGGATCAGCGACCGGATTGCGCCGGCACAGTTCTTCAAGACCCTCAGGGCTGAGCTCTTCAAGTCGATAGGACTTCATTCCGTGACCATCTTTTCTATAGGGACAACGAGAATGTCGGAGGCCCCTGTTTTTCTCAGTTTTTCCATGACATCCCAGAACACTTCCTCGGGAACGACGGAGTGAATAGCCACCATATCCTTTTCAGCCAAGGGCATGACGGTGGGGCTTTTCATTCCAGGCAAAATCTTCCTGATCTCCTCCAGGGCCTCATTGGGAGCATTCATCATGACGTATTTGCTCCTTCGAGCCCGGAGGTTTCCTTGAAGGCGCACCCGAAGTCGCTCCGTCAGCTCCCGGCGTTTAGGTTCCTTTAAGGATTGTGGATTGGCAATCAAAAAGGCCTCCGACTTGAGAACGATCTCAATCGGCTCCAACTCATTGATTTGTAGGGTGCTTCCCGTTGAAACCAGGTCGCAAATGGCATCGGCGACATCGAGACTGGGAGTGATTTCCACGGACCCACTAATCTCAATGATTCGAGCCTTGATCTTTTTCATCTCTAGAAACCTTTTCAGTACTCGAGGATAAGAAGTTGCGATCCGTTTATTCTCCAGGTCGTAGACACTGCGAAAGGAGCTGTTTCTGGGGACGGCAATGGACAGGGTGCAAGTCCCAAAACCAAGAGGATCCAGTTCCACCACCTGGGCAGCCTTTTCCTGGACGACATTCAGTCCCACGATGCCCAGGTCCGTCACCCCATCCTGTACGTACTCCGGAATGTCGTCGTCACGCAGAAAAAGGATGTCCAGAGGAAAATTCCGACAGGGGGAGAATAATCTTCCTTCGTAGTGCTCGAAATCCAGACCAATGGACTTGAGAATCTGCCTGGAAGGCTCGGCCAGGCGCCCCTTTTTCTGTACTGCAATCTTCAGATTTTCACTGTTGAACTTCATATTGTTTCCTCACCCGCTCCAGCATAAAGCGGTATCCACCCTCCCCGTACTTCAGCCAGCGGGCGATACGGGTAATGGTTGCCGTACTGGCACCTGTTCGTTGGCTAATCTTCCGATAGGGAATATCCTCAGACAACATTTGGACGACCTGCCATCGTTCGGCCATGGCTTTCAATTCACTCATCGTACACAAATCGCGAAAGAAGCGGGCACACTCGACCGGGTCCTCGAGATGCACAATGACCTCGAATAACTCCTTCACACGGGGATCCTTCTTCAGTTCTCGTTCCATGCTAACGTTGTAACACATTAAAACAAACAAAGCAAGGGAAAAGCGTGCTTCTCAGGCGTTCGGAGCGCGCTTTCGTGCTCTGTCGTGCTTTCGTGTCGGTCAGGTGGTCAGGGTTGATTTTGGGACAGGCCCAGAATTTTGGTGGAAGTCCCTGAATTCAAAGGAGAATTTTCGGGGCTGGCACCAAACTCCACCACACTTCGCAACGAGAGTCTCTGCATATTCGTCTGTTGTCTGCGGTCAGCCGTCTGTTGTCAGCCGGCAAACCGCTCAGTTCCTGAGCGGTTTGCCGGTCTTGAGGGTATGCTGAATTCGTTCCAGCGTCTTCCTTTCTCCACACAGAGAGAGAAAGGCCTCCCGCTCCAAATCCAGAAGGTACTGCTCAGAAACCGTGGTCGGATGGTTGAGGTCACCTCCCGTGAGAATGTGGGCAAGTTTTTCTCCAATCAAGAAGTCGTGCTCTGAGATGTACCCCGATCGCTTCATCAGGTGCATCCCCACCTTCAAAGCCGCAAGAGCGGAGTTACCCAGAGCTGGAATGTTCTGCTCTGGCTCGGGCCGGACATATCCCGCTTCAGCCAATCGGATCACCTCTTGTTTTGCTCTGGAAAGAAGCCGTTGTGAATTGATCTCTACAATGTCGTTGGGGCGCAACAATTGCAACCTCTTCGCATCTTCACCGCTTCGACTGACCTGAGCGGTGCCGATTGTCCGAAAGGCTTTCTTCAGGGCGGGAAAGAGGTCCGTATCGGGAATCAAACGGGCCTCCTGGAAATGGCGAATCAGCATTTCCTTGACTCCGCCCCCAGCAGGCACGAGTCCAACCCCTACCTCAACCAGTCCCATATAGGTCTCTGAGGACGCCACCACCGCATCACATCCCAAGCAGACCTCAGCCCCCCCTCCGAACACCCGTTGGAAAGGAGCAGCCACCACCGGCCTGGCTGAATATCGAAAAGACAGGGTCATCTTCTGAAAAGCCCGGACCATCTGATCAATCTCCTCCCGGTTCCCCTCCTGGGCCTCCAGCAGAAGAAGCATCAAATTAGCTCCCACAGAAAAATTTTCTCCCTGGTTGCCAATGACCAGCCCCACCCAGTCTTTTTCCACCTCATCTACAGCCCAACGGGCCAAATCGACAACGTCACCACCGATAACGTTCATCTTGGTGTGAAACTCAAGACAAGCGACCCCGTCTCCGAGATCGACCAGACTGGCCCCAGCGTTGGATCGGATGACTTTATTCTGTTTTTTGAGAATGGTGAGCTGGATCTTCTCGGGATCCTCACTCAAGACCTGGTATTCACGGGCTCCCAGATCGAAAAACACTTGATGATCTGACTCGACACGGTAAAAGCACTTTGTTTCCTGTTTTTGAAGCTCCTCCACCCATTCCGGGAGCACCTTTCCATCCTGGCGGATCCGTTCCGATATCTCCTCTACACCCAGTTCCTGCCACAGTTCGAAGGGCCCAAACTCCCAATTGAAACCCCATCTCATGGCTCTGTCAATCTGATAGGACTCATCGGTGATTTCCGGGATTCGCTCTGCGGCATACAAAAAAATGTCCCGCAAAAAAGGCCACAGGAAAGCACCTGCCTTGTCCTCGGACTTTAAGAGAGTCCCTATTCGCTTGATGGTGCTGGCTTCATTGCGCACCCTCTCCACAGAAGGAAGGTTGGGCTTCTTGCGTTTCCGGTACTCGAAGGTTTCAGGATCCAGAACAAGGATCTCCTTCCCCTCCTTTTTGTAAAACCCCTGTCCTGTTTTCAGTCCCTTCCAGCCACGCTCCACCAGTTGCTTGAAAAGCGAGGTGGAGCGAAAGCTCTCCCTCCAGGGATCCTCGGGCAGGTTCTGATACAGATTGTCCACCACGTCGAGCATGATGTCGACACCCACCAGATCCGCCAGTCGGAAAGTTCCGGTCTTGGGAAACCCCGCCACCGGCCCCGTCAGCGTATCGACCTCCTCGATGGTCAGGCCCAGGTCCTGCATGAGCTCCAAGGCCCGAACGGCTGCGAAAGACCCCATCCGATTAGCGACAAAGTTGGGCCGATCCTTGGCAATCACGATCCCCTTGCCCAGGAGCCGATCTCCAACTGAGGCTATGCTCTCCACCACCTGGGGCAGGGTACGGGCGGTAGGGATCAACTCCAGGAGCCTCATATATCGTGGAGGATTAAAGAAGTGAGTACCCAGCCAGTGTTTCTGAAAATTCTCAGACCTCCCCTGTGCGATCTCGGCCACCGGTAGTCCACTGCTGTTGGTGGAAACAATGGTCCCGGGACTCCAATGCGGTTCTATCTTTTCCCAAAGCTGGTGTTTGATCTCAAGTTTTTCAACCACGCATTCGATGATCCACTGGCAGGAGGAGAGACGGGGTAAATCATCTTCAAAGTTTCCCACCTGGATGAGACTCAGTTTGTCGGGGGAGTAGAGAGGGGGTGGCTGGATTGAGGAGAGTTGCTCCACAGCCCGGCGTGCAATGGCACTGCGATCCGATTCCTGGGAAGGGAGATCCAGCAGGAGAGTCTTGATCCCCACGTTGGCCAGATGGGCGCTAATTTGGGTACCCATGGTCCCGGCGCCGAGAACGCCAACATGATGCATTGAGTGATTCATGCTCAAAAGGCGCCTAGTTTGCGGAAAAGCGCAAAAAAACTGTGATCGGTAGCGATACTACATCAGTTCCTGCATGGTCTCTTCCAGGACCTTGGGCCCGGGTCGGACCTTCTCTTGAGGGAGGGTAGCCAACGGACTTTCAGAAAAGTCCAGGAGATCAAAGAAATTCCGGGCCACCGGATTGACATAGATCAGTCCCGTCAAGAACTCGCCAGACTCACGGGTCTTACTCAACAACCTCTCAGCGCCGCTACGGCTCATGGGATCGTAGTCCTGATCCACCTTCCGCAGCCGGATGTGGGAGCCATCATGCATCTCAATTTCTTGCATTTCTCCCTCTGCATATTCCACGGTTTCAATGGGCTCGAAATAGGGAATAAAGTCGATATTGTGCAGGAGTTCCTCGTGTTCCTTTGCCCACTTGTAGCCTTTGGTCGAGCTCTCGTGGTTATTAAAGGTCACGCAGGGACTGATCACATCCAGAAGGGCCGTCCCGCTGTGACTGAGGGCTCCCTGCAGCAGGGCAACCAACTGTTTGGGGTCTCCTGCAAAGGAACGAGCCACATAGCTGCATCCCATCTCGATGGCAAGAGCGCAGCAATCGATGGGCGGCAAATCATTGATAACCCCTGACTTGAGTTGGGAGCCCAGATCCGAAGTGGCCGAAAACTGCCCCTTCGTCAGGCCGTAAACTCCATTGTTTTCAATGATATAAATCATGGGAACGTTTCTTCTCAAAAGGTGGCAGAACTGTCCCAACCCGATGGATGCCGTATCTCCATCACCGCTGAGCCCCACACAGATCAGGTCGCGGTTGCCCAGAAGGGCACCGGTGGCCAGAGAGGGCATGCGCCCATGGACACCGTTGAATCCGTGAGAAGCGCCCAGAAAATAAGCGGGCGTCTTGCTGGAACAGCCGATGCCGCTCATCTTGGCAACCTGATGGGGATTGATTCCCATCTCATAGAACGCCTTCATGATCTGGCTGGACACGGCATCGTGACCGCAACCGGCGCAGAGTGTGGAGGGTCTTCCCCGATACTCGGAGAGGGCCAGACCCAGACGATTAACCTTCTTGGGTTTGGGGGTACTTGTCGCCATAATTATCCTCTCTCATAAGCCATGATCTGGTCCGTGATCGACCTGGCGTCGATAGGCAGTCCATCATAGTGAAGAACTTTTCTAATTTTCCCCAGCTCGTCCTTCACCTCCAGGAAGATCAGATCGCCCATTTGCCCATCCCGATTCTGCTCCACAACGTAGACCTTCTGGCAGCGACTCACAAAGTCCTTGAGGTGATCGGTAAAGGGCAGAGCCCGAATTCTGAAGTAGTGGATCTCGATCCCGTGCTCCTGGCGAAGCTGCTCCTGACATTCTTCCATCGCAACATCCGTCGACCCATAGGTAATGATTCCGATTTCAGCGCCCTTGGTGTATCGGACGATCGGTTCAGGCACAAGCGTCCTTGCGGTTTCATGTTTTTTGGCCAAGCGATCCATGAGGTTTGTGTAGTCCTCGGGCCGCTCGGAATACCGAGACTCCTCGTCGTGCCCACTGCCACGCGTAAAATGAGCGGCCAAGGGGTGGTCCGTCCCGGGCAGGGTTCGGTAGGGGATACCGTCACCATCGACATCCTTATAGCGGGCAAAGGTTCCCACACGCTCCAGATCCTCCGCGGTAAGCACTTTTCCCCGGTCCAGAGGTTTTTCGGGATAATCAAAAGGATCCGCCATCCAGTTGTTCATTCCCAAATCCAGGTCTGAGGCGACGAATATAGGCTGTTGTACCCGCTCAGCCAGATCGAAGGCGTCTATCGAGAAATCAAAGCACTCTTTCATGGTGGCTGGAAACAGGACCACATGCTTGGTGTCCCCGTGGGAGAGATAGTAAAGGGAAACCGTGTCTCCCTGAGAAGTTCTGGTGGGTAAACCGGTGCTGGGGCCAATCCGCTGGACATCGAAAATGACCACGGGAGTTTCGGTGAAGTAGGCTAGCCCGACAAACTCGGCCATCAAAGAGATGCCCGGCCCCGAGGTAGACGTCATACTCCTGGCACCTGCCCATCCGGCACCAATGGCCATACCGAGGGCTGCCAGTTCATCTTCAGCCTGCACAACGGCAAAGGTGGCCTTTCCCGTTTCCGGATCCATTCGATAACGCCCCAGGTAATCGGCCAGGGTTTCCGCCAGGCTGCTGGCCGGCGTGATGGGATACCAGGTCAAGACCGTCACTCCCGCGAACATACTCCCCAGAGCACAGGCGGAATTCCCATCGATGATGATCTTACCCTGGGTCTTTTCCATCCGCTGGATCCGGAAAGGATCGCTCTTGGTGAGGTTCTCAGCAACATATTTTGCGCCCAGGTGAGCAGCCTGAACATTGAGATCAATGGCTTTCTTCTTGTTCTTGAACCAGTTGGCGATCACCGCTTCCACCTCGGTCATTTCAATACCGAAAAGTTCAGCGGCGCTTCCCACGTATACAATATTGGCAATCAACTTGCGTAAGCGGACATCCTTGACCACTTCGCCTGCCAATTCTGAAAAGGGGATGGGATAGTAAATCAGATCATCCCTGATCTTGGATAGATTCAATTTCTCGTCGTAGATGACCACCCGGCCGGCCTCCAGACTCTCGACATCTTCTCTTGCCGTGCCTGGATTCATGGCAATGAGGACATCGATATCCTTCTTGCGTCCAGCGTGGCCCTCCTTAGAGGCTCGAATAGTGAACCAGGTGGGCAGACCGGCGATATTCGACGGAAAGAGATTCTTCCCACTGATGGGAACCCCCATTCGGAATATCGCCCTCATCAACACGTTGTTTGAGGATTGACTTCCCGAACCATTGACGGTGGCTACTTGGATACTGAAATCGTTGACAACTTCTTGTCTTTTCTTCTTTTTAAGATCTTCTCGGGGGCGGGTCTGAGTGCTCACTCTTATCTCCCTCTTCTCACCTGGATCGTCTCCGTGCTACTGCAATCATGTGTCTCGTTCATCCGAGTATATAGTAGCAAAAATTACGGAGGTCAAAAGGGGGACAGGCCCTGAGAACCTGTCCCCCTTTTCTTCTTCTTAACTCACCTTCTCGGCAATGGACTTGGCCTGGGTGAACAAAAGCAGATAGTCTGGACCTCCTGCTTTCGAGTCGGTACCACTCATGTTGAATCCACCGAAAGGATGGACCCCCACAAGGGCTCCTGTACATTTGCGATTGATATACAGGTTCCCCACGTGAAACTCTCTTTTGGCTTTGTCGATTTTTGATGGATTCTGAGTGTAAACGGCTCCGGTCAATCCATATTCGGTATCGTTGGCAACCTGTATGGCCTCATCATAATCCGCTACTTTGATCACCGCCAAAACGGGACCAAAGATTTCCTCCTGGGCAATCGTCGCCTGGGGATCAATGTCTGCGATGATGGTGGGGGGCACGAAATATCCCTCGGAATTTCCTGGTTCTCCTCCCAACACCACTCTCCCTTCCTTCTTTCCAACCTGGATATAGTGCTGGATCGATTCTTGAGCCCTTTGGTTGATGACCGGACCAAAATTGACGTCAGCCTCCTCCACATTACCTTCTACGATCGTGGCCCGGGTGTTCTCCAGGAGCTTCTCCAGAAACTCATCATAAACGGACTCCACGACAATGGCACGAGAACATGCCGAGCATTTCTGACCCTGATAGCTAAAGCTGGCAGCCACAACGCCAGCAGCGGCTTCGTCCAGGTCCGTTTCACTATCCACGACAATAGCATCCTTCCCACCCATTTCGGCGACGACTCTCTTGATCCAGATCTGCCCAGATTGGTGTTTGGCCGCCAATTCGTTGATTCGCAGACCCACCTCTTTAGAACCGGTGAACGAGAGAAAGCGGGTCCTGGGGTGCTGGACCAAAGCGTCTCCGATCTCTGCCCCGCTCCCCGTCAAAAGATTGACCACACCAGGCGGATAGCCCACTTCCTGGAAGATCTCCATCAGTTTGGCCGCGATAGTCGGCGAGTCGCTGGAAGGCTTCATCACCACAGTGTTTCCACTGACCAGGGCCGCAAACGTCATTCCCGAGAGTATGGCCAGAGGAAAGTTCCAGGGAGGGATGATGACACCCACGCCCAAGGGAATATATGCGAGAGTGTTCTCTTCCGACTCAATTTTGACCAGCGGTTGAGGAGCTAACAAACGAAGCATCTCCCGTGAGTAGAACTCACAGAAATCGATGGCTTCGGCAACATCGGCATCCGCCTCCACCCAGGACTTCCCTACCTCGACGACCATCCAGGCGGAGAGTTCGAATCGTCGTTCCTTCATGATACGGGACACGTTCAGCATGAGCTCAACGCGCTCTTCCGCAGGCTGCCTGCTCCAGCTAAGAAAGGCGCTATCCGCGGCCGCTATGGCCTGCTCAACAAGCTGGGGAGTTCCCTTTTGGAAAATACCCACGACCTCTTCCCTGCGTGAAGGATTCAAAGACTCAAATTGCTGTTCACAGCGAATGGGCTCTCCACCGATCACGATGTCATAAGTTTGTCCCAATTGGCCGCGCACCTGAGCAACAGCCTCCGACATGGCCTGGCGATTATCAGGCTTTGTAAAGTCAGTCAAAGAAGCGTTCTTAAACGGTTCCACCTTCACGATTCTCTCTTCCTTCCTCATTTGTCTGTCCCCACCTTCCCCATCTCAATTTTCGGGGAATCGTGGGAATCTGAACCACATGATCCGGATCGAATGACGTCCATGAATGCGGAGACGGAGAACACGGCATTTCCAATTCCGGGCCTTCCGTATCCGGAGGGGGCCGCTAGTTTATACTTTTCATGCGTGTCTCTCCAAGTCCGAAGCATCTGCACGTGATACTCGAGAGGCGCACCCTCCGGATTTTGCTTCCCCAAAACCGTAAGAGGTTCCGGGCACCAAGTGGTAAAGCGGGGCATGATGCCATGAGACATGAAAAAGTTCAACCCCTCAGAAGTGGAATCTATGGCCTCGGGAACGGTTTTGAACCCAAACGGTCGAGCCATTTCGATTCCAGCCACAAAGTTCGGGATGACCTGAGAGGGCCCGAAAACGTCACCGGCATCGAGAATTCGCTGAATCCACTCGTCACGACCGATGTAACCCTCCTTTCCGGGACAGATGATCTCAAAGAGCTTGCGGTCCCAGACTTCATAGTTGGGATGATAGATTTGTACTCCCACATCCTTGAATCGGCGCACTTCTTCCTTGGGCAGAGCCTGCACCACCAATTTCCCGATCCAGCGGCCCGGAAACCGCTTTTCAATCGCCTCCGGATACTGGAGATAAAAATCGACCTCGCTTTTTTCGTGGAGTGTGGAGGTAATGCTGCCTCCGGTGACCGTATAAGCATGGCTATCGGAATCCGTTGTGTTGATAATCTCCAGGGCTTCTATGATTTCTTCAACTGTCTTGACGCCTGTGTAGGACCGACCGCTCTTCTTCTGCTGACGGTAGTTTCTATTGATGTCGCAGAATTGGCACTCCTGTTGGCTGCCGAAGTATTGACAGATTCTAAAAACGGTCAGGTAGAGCAAATACCCCCACTCAATGGTTGGAGCGATATCGGCAATCGGTTTTCCGTTACCCAAAGTCCGCTGATAGTATTCCGGAGTTTTTTGAAACTGGACTCCGGCCACCTCCTTCTCTTCCAGCCTCAGGACGGGCTCTCCTTCATCGCTGATGGCGACTTGGTAAGGGGAATGCGGATTGAGTCGCACGGAAACAATGATTCGGCGAAAGTTTCTTTGACCACCAACCAGACAGATCTCCTCAGGTGCACGCAGATTCTCCCGGTTCTGCATATCCTCGATGGGAACCAGGTCGAAGGAAAAAATAAAATAGGCTTTGGGCTTAAAGCCCGAAGCGACTCTCAGCGCATCTTCCGAGAAGGATATACCCTTTGTGAGCAGATCCTCCTTAAAAATCGCCTCGGGCGGCAAGTCCGGGTATTTCTCAATTAAACTCTCGATCTGCTCCCATTTTTCAGACATCACTTTCACACCAAAGCCTAGTGTCTCGCCACAAACATCCTGGTATGCATGGGACGAGACACTAACCCATTTGACTCCTTGCAATCTCATCCTATAATAGCTTCGTTTTTCGGCAAACGGGAGGACCCTATGCCTGCTCAAAAAAAGAAGCAGCCAGCTAAGAAAAAACAAGCGGCTAAAAAGAAGGCTCCAGCCAAAAAGAAGGCTCCAGCCAAAAAGAAGGCTCCGGCCAAAAAGAACGTGGCACCCAAGCGGGAAGTTTCATTCGTGCAACCCCCTAAAAGAAGATTTGCAAGTGGCGTCTGTACCCTCTATGCCCAAGCCTTGAGCCTTTTACACCAGAAAAAGCATAAGCCGGCTAGCCAACAATTCAATCGATTAATCGAGAGGTTTCCCGGCGAGATTGCGATCATTGCCCGGGCTCGATCGTTTTTGAGAATCTGCGACAGGCATCTACCAGCCCCTGAGAAGGATACTGCACATACACCTGAGGAAATTTTCAACCAAGGTGTCTTTTACCACAATGACGGCCGGTACGACAAAGCCCTGGGAGACTACTCCCGGGCTTTGAAACTTTCCAAGAAGAACAACGACCACATCTATTACGCCATGGCAGCAACGGAGCTTTCCATGGGCAATGCCGAAAATGCTCTGAAACACCTGGAGAAAGCCATCCAGTTGAACGAGGAAAATCGGTACTTTGCCAACAATGATCCCGACTTTGAACCGTTGGCCACAAACAACCGATTCCGGAATCTCCTTCATCCGGATTAAACAACCCCTTGACCCGCGCCTTGAATCGACGTGAATCCGTGGTATGAAAAGAAACGCTATGCCCTTGTTCTAGCAGCGGGGAAGAGTACCCGCTTCAAGTCTGCCACACCCAAGGTCACCTACCCATTGTGCGGAAAACCTGTCATCAGCCATGTCCTGGATAAGCTCGAGAATCTGGACATCGAGAAAACCTTTGTAGTGGTCGGCCCCGAGAGTCAGTCCGTGAAGGATGCGGTGGCCTCCTATACTGTGGTTTTTGTGGTTCAAGAAAAGCCTCTGGGCACCGGTCATGCCGTTATGGCGGCTGCCCCGTTACTCCAAGAACTTTCCGGAAGCCTCCTGGTCCTCTGCGGGGATTCGCCACTGATTAGATCCGAGACCCTCAGACAGCTGCTGGAAACCCGAGAAGTTGAGGATGCCGATCAAGTCGTACTCACCGCCACCTTGGAAGACCCACAAGGGTATGGACGCATCATTCGTGACCGACAGGGCAACGCCGTTGACATCGTTGAAGAGAAAGATGCCCGTCCTGAACAAAGGGCTATTCGTGAAATCAACACCGGATTTCATTGCTTCAAGATCTCTTCGATCCTGGAAGATGTGTCCCATTTGTCCCCTGCCAATGCCGCTCAGGAATACTATCTGACCGATCTGCTTCGCATCTTTTGCGACCGGGGCAAGAAGGTTGTCACTCTTGCAACGGACGATCCCGATGAGACCCGGGGTATTAATGATCTTGAGCAGCTGGCCTTGGCTGAGCGCGCGCTTCGCGCGCGGGAGACAGGAGACAGGAGGTAACTGTCTCTGAGCACGCTTCGTGCTGTCGTGCGCGCTCCAGGTTTCGGATTTTGAATTTTGAATTTGTTTGGTATTTGGAGTTTTGGATTTTGAATTTCAGCCGGTCTGCCGGCTGCGGTTTCCTTACCCCGGCTGCCTCTCCAACTCATGGTATTCCTGCAGACTCTTGACACTGATCTCCTCTCGCTGCAGAGCCCGAACGGCGTTGACAGCTGCTGCTGCTGCCGAAAGGGTGGTAATGGCGGGCATCCCATACTGGGTACAGACTCTTCGAATTGATTTTTCGTCGAAAAACGACTCTCGTCCCAGAGGGGTATTGATCACCAGATCGATCTTCTTGCTCTTGATGAGATCCACCACATTGGGACGACCTTCATTGACCTTATAGACCATTTCCGTCTCAAGGCCCGATTCGCGCAATACCTTGGCGGTACCCCGAGTGGCAACAATCTGGAAGCCGAGTTCCTGGAAGTCTCTGGCGATATTGGAAATGAAGAGCTTATCCCTCTCATTCACGCTGACAAACACGACACCTCCTTTAGGGAGGTGGACACCGGCACTGATTTGAGCCTTGGCATAGGCGTATCCAAAGTTATCTGCAACGCCCATCACTTCGCCCGTTGACCTCATTTCCGGTCCCAGGATGGTGTCCACTCCCGGGAACTTATCAAAGGGAAACACCGGCGTTTTGACAAAACAGTGGCGCACTTTCAGATCATCCCGTAAACCCAACTCGTCAAGCTTCTTACCAATCATCAATTGGACCGCGATCTTGGCCAGCGAAACACCTGTGGCCTTGCTGACAAATGGGACGGTTCGACTGGCCCGCGGATTCACCTCCAAAACGTACACCTGATCCTCAACCACCGCGAACTGGATGTTCATGAGACCCACCACTGCCAGTGCCCTTCCCAGCTTTCGCGTGTATTCCCGCATGATCTCCAGGTGTTCTTCCTCGATCACAATGGGAGGCAGCACACACGTGCTATCGCCCGAGTGAATGCCCGCCTCCTCGATGTGCTCCATGATGCCTCCAATCACAACCCGGCTTCCATCAGCCAGTGCATCCACATCATATTCACGGGCATCCTCGAGAAAGCGGTCGATCAGGACAGGATGATCTGGAGACACATCCACAGCTGATCTCACGTATTTATCCAGGGATCCTTCATCAAAAATGATGACCATGGAACGGCCACCCAGCACATAGGAGGGTCTCACCAGGATGGGATACCCGATGCGGCGGGCCACCTTTCTGGCTTCCTCCACTGACCTAGCGGTGCCGTTCTTGGGCTGGGGAATATCCAGATCATCCAGCAGTTTTCCGAATCTGCTGCGATCTTCTGCAAGATCAATGGATTCTGGAGAAGTTCCAATAATCGGCACACCCGCCTCGAAGAGTTTTAATGCCAGCTTAAGGGGAGTCTGCCCTCCGAACTGGACAATGACTCCATCCGGTTTTTCATTCTCCACGATGGCCATCACATCTTCGAAGGTCAGTGGCTCAAAATAGAGCCGATCGGAGGTGTCATAGTCGGTCGACACCGTCTCCGGATTACAGTTCACCATGATGGTCTCGAATCCCTCCTCCTTGAGAGCAAAAGCAGCGTGGCAACAGCAGTAGTCGAATTCGATTCCCTGTCCGATCCGATTGGGTCCACTTCCAAGGATGATCACTTTTCGAGCATCGGAAGTTTCCGATTCATCCTCCGTCTCATAGGTGGAATAGAGATAAGGAGTGAAAGATTCAAACTCCCCACCACAGGTATCCACTCTTTTGTAGACCGGCAAAATACCCTTCTTCTTTCGATAGTTCCACAAATCGGGTTCCGTCAGCTCTGAGCCTAGGATCTGGGTCAGTCGAAGGTCAGAAAGCCCTGCCTGTTTCGCCTGCCGAACCAACTGCGGATCGATCGTCTTTAAATTCCATGCTTTCAAGCTCTGGCTCAAATTCACGATCTGGAGAATCTGATTGAGAAACCAGCGATCGATCCGTGTCAACTCGTAAATCTGATCAATGGTGTAGCCTTCCAGAAAAGCCAGCCGGATGTAGGCCATTCGTTGAGGTGTGGGCTGTATCAGATTTTCCCGGATGCGCTCCTTGGAGACCTTCTCACTTGCCAAGGTCGTGCCTGTTTCCTGCGAACGCAGAGCCTTCAGGAAAGCTTCACGAAAAGTTCGGCCTATGGCCATCACTTCCCCCACCGACTTCATCTGTGTGCCCAGAATGCAACTGGCCTCAGGAAACTTTTCGAAGTTCCATTTGGGTACTTTAACCACCACATAGTCGAGAGTGGGTTCAAAGCAGGCGGGGGTTTTCAGAGTAATATCATTGGGAATCTCCTCCAAGGTATAGCCCACCGCCAGCTTGGCGGCGATCTTGGCGATGGGAAATCCGGTTGCCTTCGAGGCCAGCGCCGAACTTCTGCTGACTCGTGGGTTCATTTCAATGATCACCATCCGACCGGTCTCCGGGTGAACGGCAAACTGAATGTTCGAGCCGCCCGTTTCCACCCCAACTTTGCGGATGATGGCAAGCCCGGCATCACGCATTCGCTGGTATTCTCTGTCGCTTAAGGTTTGGGCAGGAGCAACGGTAATCGAATCCCCGGTGTGAACGCCCATGGGATCAACGTTTTCAATGGAACAGACGACCACAACGTTGTCATTGACGTCCCGCATCAGCTCCAGCTCGAATTCCTTCCAGCCCATGATGGATTCCTCAACCATAATTTCATGAATGGGAGAGAGCTGTAATCCGCGAGTGACAATCTCTTCAAGCTCTTCGCTGTTGAAGGCGATGCCCCCTCCCGTCCCTCCCAGAGTGAAGGAAGGGCGAATCACAGCGGGAAGCCCAATCTCCTCAATGATTACCTCAGCCTCTTTCAGGTTATTGGCAAATCCGGATCGAGGAACCTCCAACTCAATTTCTTCCATGGCAGCCCGGAAAAGGCGTCGGTCCTCCGCAACCTTAATCGCATTCAGCTTTGCCCCGATCATCTCGACACCAAATTCATCGAGAACACCCGCCTCACACAGTTCAACGGAAAGATTCAGTCCCGTCTGGCCTCCTACCGTGGAAAGTAAAGCGTCAGGGCGCTCACGCTTGATAATCTCCGCTGCATACTCGAGGGTCAGGGGCTCGATGTAGGTTCGGGCCGCAAACTCCGGATCAGTCATGATGGTGGCCGGATTGGAGTTCACCAGCACCACCTGATATCCGTCGCTGGACAGGGCTTTACATGCCTGAGTCCCGGAATAGTCAAATTCACAGGCCTGACCAATGACAATGGGCCCCGATCCCACGATCATGATTTTCTGGATATCCGTTCTCTTGGGCATATCAGAACTCGCTTCGCGCGCAGAAAATAGAAAATAGACAATAGAAAAACAAGAAGAAGGTTCTTCTGGATCCTGACTTCTGGATTCTTTTTTTCAGGTTTCGAATTTTGAACTTGAACATTGTTTGGAATTTGGAGTTTTGAATTTTGAATTTCAGCCGGTCTGCCGGCTGCTGTCAGTTGCCCCTTTCCTCCTTCATCAGGCGAAGAAAGTCGTCAAACAGGTACAGCGAATCGTGTGGCCCTGGAGCCGCCTCAGGGTGGTACTGAACCGAAAAAACCGGAAGATAACGGTGACGAAATCCCTCAAGGGTCTGGTCATTCAAGTTCAGGTGGGTGAGCTGAATCTCACTGGTCTTGAGCGAATCGGGGTCCACTGCAAACCCGTGATTATGAGCGCTGATCTCGACCTTTCCGGTGATCAGGTTCTTCACCGGGTGGTTTGCTCCCCGGTGTCCGAATTTCAGTTTGTAGGTCTTGCCTTCGAAGGCTAAACCTAGCAGTTGGTGGCCCAGACAGATTCCAAAAACAGGTTTTTTGTGGATGAGTTTTTTCAGATCCTTAACGATATAGTCCAGCGGCTCAGGATCCCCAGGACCATTGGAGAGAAAAATTCCATCTGGATTCAGCGCCAGGACATCCTCGGCACTGGTGGTGGCCGGCACAATGGTCAGATCGCATCCTCGAGCTGCCAGGGATCGCAGGATGTTCCTCTTGATGCCAAAATCATAAGCAACCACACGGAAGTGAGGGCTCTCGCTGGCCCAGGAATAG
This sequence comes from Acidobacteriota bacterium, assembly GCA_022562935.1. Classification (GTDB taxonomy): domain Bacteria; phylum Acidobacteriota; class UBA6911; order RPQK01; family JADFOI01; genus JADFOI01. Next base: position 8,475 of record JADFOI010000033.1, on the reverse strand, counting down.
GGCTCATTTGAAGTGACGGCGCGCACATAGTCGCTTCCTTCCATAGTGGGATGTTTCAACACCTTCCGCTTCAGTGACTCCGGATCAAGGTCAACCGTTGAGAGAATACCCCGCATCGCTCCCTGCCCACGAATATGACGTACCAGGGCGCGTGTGTCGGTTTCGGCAATTCCGGGAATGGAGTTCTCCTGGAGGTATCCGTCTAAAGTTTTCTCTCCTCTCCAGTTGCTGAAAATAGGGCTGCATTCGCGGACAATGAGACCCTCTACAAAGGGCTTTCGGGATTCCTCGTCCTCCCGGTTTACCCCATAGTTTCCAATCTCCGGCTGGGTCATGACCACGATTTGACCGGCGTAAGACGGATCGGTCAAGATCTCCTGGTAGCCGGTCATCGCGGTATTGAAAACGACCTCTCCGACAGACTCCCCTTCCGCCCCAATGCCCAGGCCCTCGAACAGTCTTCCATCTTCTAGATACAGAACAGCTTTACGTGTATTCATGCTGTTTGGAGGTAAATCTCAGTTGTCAGTTGTCAGTTCTTTCCTATCTCCTACCTAATCAATCCCAGCTTGGAAAGGGGCCAGTAACGAAAAACGGCCTCGCCGAAAATGTTCTGTTCCGGGACAAATCCCCAGTCCCGACTATCGTTACTGGAGTTCCGATGGTCTCCCAAAACAAAGTAGTGCTCCGCGGGCACAATCTGTAGGGGGTACGAATCGTTGTCGAATTCCCCTGCCAGATAGGGTTCTGCGAGCTTTTCGCCATTGAGGTAAACCACTCCCGATCGCACCTCAACGGTCTCCCCCGGGAGCCCGATCACCCGCTTGATAAAGGATTTCGTCTTATCCTTCGGATACCAGAATACAACGATGTCTGCCCGCGCGACCCCTGAGAAATAATAGACGAATTTATTCACAAATATTCGATCCTGGGGTTCGAGCCTGGGTTCCATACTGGTCCCTTCGACCTTCACCGGCTGTACCACGAAAATCACCACCAAAATTGCGATCAGTGCCGTAAAGAAGATATCTCTCGCCCAGGCTCGCACTTCTTGACCCAGCGAGGGCCGATCCACGGACATTTCCTCTTCTTGGGGCGGGTCCACTGTTGGGTTGCGAAATAAATCCCGTTCCATGGCCATTGCCAATTCTATTTTGCTCCCTCTTGAACTAACCCGTCTTATGCACTATCCGGGTTAGTCACTAGCATATTTACAAAAAACAACAAGCGAGTCTATTCGAGTCTATTTCGTCTTCCCGGACGGTCACAAAACTTTTCCCTTGTCGAGAACCCAGTAATGGGTGAGAATAACGCGGTTTTAGCGTTTTTTTGGAACCCGACACTAATACTGCAGGAAGGGAAGATCAACGTTGTCCATTGCCAGGGAAATGTTCTTAACCAAGGGCACCGGTAAACACCGGGAACAGTTAACGAGTTTCGAGATGGCGTTGAGAAATGCCGGCATCGCCGCCTTCAATATCGTCCGGGTTTCCAGCATTTTTCCGCCTCACTGCAAGCTCATATCGAAAAGCAAGGGATTAAAGAAGCTACAAGAGGGGCAAATCGTTTTTGCTGTGATGAGCGAAGCGGCCACCGACGAAGCCAACCGGCTGGTTGCGGCAGCCGTAGGAGTCGCCATGCCCAGGGACCCCAGCCTCTATGGCTACCTCAGTGAACATCACAGTCACGGCCAAACAGAAAGAGCAGCCGGAGATTATTCGGAAGATCTCGCTGCTGAAATGCTGGCAACCACCCTGGGAGTGGATTTCGATCCCGATCAAGACTGGGATGCCAAGAGGGAACTCTGGAAAATTTCAGGTCGAATTGTCAGAACAACCAACATGACTCAGTCCGCTATCGGGAAGAAAAATGGATTGTGGACGACCGTTGTGGCCGCAGCCATCCTGATTACAGACTAAACCTCGACGAGTTCCTTTTCCTTTTGCTTGGCGAGTTCGTCGATCTCTTTGATGCGCTGGTCGGTAATTTCCTGGACTTGATCCAAACCCGTGTGTTCCAGGTCTTCGGAGAGTTCTTTCGTTTTCAGCAACTTCTTGAGTTTGTCATTGGTATCTCGACGAATATTGCGAATAGCGGTACGGTGTCCCTCAGCGATTTTACCGACCTGTTTGGCCAGGGTTTCCCTTCTTTCCTGGGTCAAGGCAGGAATAGGAATTCGTATCAGCCTGCCATCATTGGAGGGGTTGAGACCCAAATCAGCAGTGAGAATGGCCTTTTCAATTGGATCGATTTGGGAGGTGTCATAGGGCTGAACTGTAATGAGGCTGGGTTCCGGAGCGTGCAGGGTGGCCAACTGATGGACCGGAGTGGGAGTCCCATAATAATCCACACTCACCTGGTCCAGCAGGTGGACTGAGGCTCGGCCGGTTCGAATCGTGGCCAGATCCCTAGTCAGGTCCTCAAGAGTCTTTCGCATTCGTTGTTTCGTCTCTGCGAGAATCTCTTTCATAGAACACTCTGAAAAGGAAGAAGGGGCACTAGCCGGGATCATGTATCATCCCGGCTAACCCATAATGACTGAGCCCACGCTTTCTCCCATCACCGCAGCCTTGATGTTTCCTTCCTTGCGCAGATTAAAAACGATGATGGGAAGCCCATTGTCCATACACAGGGAAATGGCAGTCGTATCCATGACCTTGAGACCCTTTTCCAACACCTGAAAACAAGTGAGCTTCTTAAGGAGTTTAGCGTTTTCGTTCTCCGAGGGATCGCTGTCATAGACTCCATCCACCTTAGTGGCCTTCAAGATGACTTCCGCCTTGATCTCCATGGCCCTCAAAACGGCGGCGGTATCGGTGGAAAAATAAGGGTTACCCGTCCCCGCCGCCAAGATCACTACTCTCTTTTTCTCCAGGTGACGAATGGCTCTGCGGCGAATAAAGGGCTCTGCCACCTCGGACATTTGGATCGCACTCAGGACTCGAGTGTCAATACCATCCTTCTCCAGCGCACTCTGAAGAGCAAGGGAGTTAATGACGGTAGCCAGCATGCCCATGTAGTCCCCGGTCGCTCGATCAAAACCGGCCTCGCTCACCTTGACGCCACGGATGATATTACCTCCCCCGACAACGATCGCAACTTCAACGCCCAGTTGATGAACTTCCACGATCTCGCGGGCGATAGTCTCCATGACTGCGGGGTCCACCCCGAAAGATTGGAAGCCCATAAGAGCTTCTCCGCTGAGCTTGATGAGGACTCGTGTGTAGCGCGGCTTTTCGATTTCGACAGCTTCTACCGAGGCCGTTTGTTTTTTCTGCACCGCCTCCCCTGTCATACCCCCCTCTTCCCTGTCATGAAGGTGGAGGTCTGCTCTATTCTCCGACCTTAAAACGAGCGAACCGTTTTACCGCAATATTCTCTTTGAGCACCGCAATTTTGGCCTTGATGAGCTCCTCAACAGTCAGTTCGGGATCTTTAATGAACGGCTGCTCATACAGACACACCTCAGAATAATATTTATTCAGCTTCCCTTCAACTATTCTCTCCATAATTTTTTCAGGCTTTCCGGCCAATTGCGCCTGGTTATGGTAGATCTCCTTTTCCCGTTCGATCTCTTCTTGACGGACGTCTTCGCGCCGTACATAGGTAGGATTCGAAGCGGCGATCTGCATGGCGATATCGCGAACCAGTTCCTGAAATTCTTCTGTGGCGGCCACAAAATCGGTCTCGCAGTTTACTTCGGCCAGAACACCCAACCTCCCCCCGGCGTGAATATAATGACCGATGATCCCTTCCTGAGTCTTTCGATCCGCTCTCTTTGCCGCAGCGGCCAGACCTCGCTCCCGAAGTAAGGTGACAGCCTTCTCGAAATCTCCGTCGGCTTCCAACAGGGCCTTTTTACACTCCATCATCCCAGCGCCCGTTTGATCTCGCAGTGCTTTGACTTGTTCCGCAGAAATGGCCATGAGTATCCTCGGATTTATGAACGACTAAAACGTTAGCTGGAAGAACCGGAGGAAGCAGAAGGTTCCTTGGAAGCCGTTTCTTTACGGGTTTTTGACTGTGCCGGACTCTTCGTGGACTTGACCTTTGCAGAGGCAGTCTTGCGGGTTTTGGAAGCTGTTTTCTCAGACTTCCTCTTGGTCTTTTTTTCTTTGTCCGCCTGAATTGACTTGGACTTTTTCGTCTCGCTTTTCGCTTTCTTGGCTGGAGTCTTTTTCTTGGGTGCCTCTTTCTTCTCCTCTTCCTTCATCTCCTGCGCCGGAACGGGTTTCACTTCTGTACTTTCCTCAACGGGAAGAGCTTCGGCTGGTACAGCAACTGCAACAGCAGCTTTTTCTATCTCCGCGGCCTCCTTCTCCTCTCCACCCTCTTTTTTAGCAGGAACTGGGCCTGTCTCGACTTCAGCATCTTCCTTGGCTGCAGGCTGAACAGGTGCTATCTTCACTTCAATTTTTTTCTCCGCTACAGGCTGAGCCGAGGCTGTCTCGACTGTCTCTTTCCCCTCGACAGCACGCTGGGCCGCCTCCTTGGCTTCCTTTGCGGACTGGCGCTGAGCTGCCTCCTTAGCGACCTTATCGGCCTTCACCTGGGCTTCTTTCATCTCAGCTTCTAGGCGAGTCGAGTAGACAGCCTTTCCTGCCAGGATGGCATCAGCCATCGTTCCCGTAAATAACTTGATCGCTCTCAGCGCATCGTCATTTCCAGGAATGAGATAGTCGATCAGGTCGGGGTCACTGTTGGTATCGACTATGGCAACGATGGGAATCTTCAGCTTAGCGGCCTCTCGAATGGCAATGGTCTCCTTATTGGAGTCCACCACAAACAGCGCATCGGGGCATCGATCAATATCCTTGATGCCCAGTAAGTTCTTTTCCAGCTTCTTTCTTTCACGCTCCAGACGGGCAACTTCTTTATTGGACAGCTTCTCGTAGTGGCCATTGTCGCGCATCGACTCCAGTTCCCGGTAGCGCTTGATGCTTTTCTGGACGGTGGGGAAATTTGTGAGCAAGCCGCCCAGCCAACGATTGTTGACCCAATACATACCACAGCGACGAGCTTCTTCTTCGACGGTCTCCTGAGCCTGGCTCTTGGTTCCCACAAAGAGAACCGTCTTGCCTTGGGCCGCTAACTGGGTGAGAAAGTCAACTGCTTCCTTGAAAAGCGGGAGGGTTTTCTGGAGATCAATGATGTGAACACCGTTACGCTTGCCAAAAATGAAAGGCTTCATCTTCGGATTCCAACGTCTGGTCTGATGACCAAAGTGAACACCCGCTTCCAGTAACTGTTTTATTGAAATCGCCCCCAAACAGATCCTCCTGATTACCTCTTGGAAAATTGAAATCGTTTCCTGGCGCCCGGCTGACCGTATTTCTTGCGTTCTTTAATTCGTGGATCGCGGGTAAGACATCCGGCTTTCTTCAATTTCTGACGCAAATCAGCATCGAAATTCAATAAGGCCCTGGCAATACCCAAACGGGCGGCGCCCGCCTGTCCCGTAGAGCCTCCCCCCCTCACGTTGATATACACATCAAACTCCTCAGAATGGTCGGTCAGAACAAGCGGTTGGGTGACCATCACATGTTGGGCTTTACTTTTGAAATACTCCTTAAAATCCATCCGGTTGACAACAATCTGCCCGCTGCCCGGCATCAAGAAGACTCGAGCCGTCGAAGTCTTCCGCTTGCCGGTTCCATAGTACTGAGTTTTCTCCAACGCTAAGTTTCTCCTAATACTAGAGGTTCGGGCTTCTGCGCCTGGTGAGGATGATCGCTTCCCGCATAAACTTTGAGTTTCTTGAACATCTTCCGCCCCAACTTGTTCTTGGGAAGCATCCCCTTGACAGCCAGCTTCATCAGCTGTTCAGGATGCTTACCAAGCAATTCCCTGGCCTTGATCTGCTTGAGACCACCAGGATAGCCACTGTGGGAATAATACGTCTTGTTTTCCCACTTATTCCCCGTGAGTTTCACCTTCTCGGCATTGATCACGATCAGAAAATCGCCGGTGTCCAGAAAGGCAGTATAACACGGCTTTTCCTTGCCCATGAGAACGGAGGCGATGCGTGAAGCCAGTCGACCCAACACACGTTCCTCTGCATCCACCAGGTACCATTTTCTTTCGATGTCGTGCACCGAGGGCAAGTAGGTTTTCATCCGGGGATAGAGACCTTCCATAAAACCGTCGAAAAAGTAAACGCAAAAAATACAGGAACCGCCTATCAGTGTCAAGTTCCGGCAAGGCCGCCAAACAGCGGGTAGCAAGCCTCTCTCATGACGGTTACACCCTAAGTGTCTCGTTCCATAAATACGATGATGTTTGCTGATGGGGCTTGCGAGGGGAGATCAAGGAGCGAGGAGGAGGTGATGCAGGGACATCGGCGACGACGAGCGACGCAGAGATCGCCCGCAACCCCCATCAGCCCGAAGGGTGGCGGCGGGACGGCATCGATTTCTTTGTCCCTCCTCCTCCACGATGTCACTGACATCGCGTCGTCGTCGCTTCGCGAACTCGACGCCGTCGCGCTGGCCACAAACGTCACCGTATTTATGGAACGGGACACTGAGCACTCACGCCTCCTCAGCCCGGATGATGCCTAGGTTCTCATCACGAAGCGACGAAAGCGCGCCGACCTGACTGTGTGGTTTGCCACCGGCTCGCCCCTACCCCATTGGGTGACAAGAACCTATGCATCAGCCAAGTTCCGCGGCAAACCCTTTATCCGCTGCCAGGAAAAGTCGGGTGGAAAAACTGTGAAAAAATTGTGGAAACAATTTAACTCTAATGTGGAAAATGTCATACTGGAAAACTATGGTAGGCATCGTTCCACGGTCGGCTAAGCTGATGGAGCTTACTGGATTGTTTTCTGGGAAAGCAAAAAGTTTAATCGGTGGAGGTGTGGGTTCTTTAGCCTTCAAGAGTGTCCCAGCGGGGCCATGCCGGGGGAATGTATGCCCATCATGGGTTCTCGGCCTGGGGCCTCTTGTCCCAGGAGTGTGGGGCATCTTTTTTCCGTCTCCCGAGACCCTGTCCTTTACCCTGCCCCACACGCTTTGGGGATCTCAGGAAATCCAGCAAAGCACGATCTCCGGATTCCGATCACGGTCGGTCTCAAAAGTGGTGGCTACTGGAAGTGAAACAGACTTTTCGGTTATCTTAAAATCATGGGCGGATTTGAGGAGTTGAGCTGTGAGGGTTCTTGATCAGAGATGATAAAGATCAATCTGTTTCCGACATTTGAAACTACTGAAGGAACACCCGTCCAGCAATACGCCGTCTTGTTGTTTGTGCTCGGGGTCGTTGCTATGGGAGGCTGGTACCTGAACGCCACCAGCGGTCGAGCCGATATGCAAGAGCAGGTCAGCCTGCTGGAGACGGAAACCGCAAGGCTGAAAGAACTCACGGCCCAAGTCGTGGCCTTTGAACAACAGAAACAGTCACTGGAGGAGCGCATCGCCATTATTGAACGGCTGCAGGCGAACCAAAAGGGGCCGGTCGAGTTGATGAATATCGTGATCGGGGCCATTCCCGACAATCCCCCCGGACTGTGGTTGACCAGCCTGGTCCAGCAAGAGGCCACCATCTCCATCCAAGGAAGGGCGTTTGACGTACCCTTCGTGGCTGATTTTATTGCCGCCCTGGATGATACGCGCATCTTTAACTATGTGGACCTTGAGTTTTGGGAGCAGGACCAGGAAAACAGCATCCGATTTCAACTGAGTTGTGGAACCGAGGGCGAAACCCAATGATCAAAAAAATAATGGAATTACCGCAGCAGCAGCAGATCATGCTCGCCGTCTTGGCTGTGGCTGCACTGGGGCTTTTCTGGCATCAACTCATCTTTCCTGTCAGCGCTCAGATGGAAACCCTGACCCAAAGAAGGTCTGAACTCACGGCTGAAGTGGAGAAGGCACGGGCCGTTACGGCCAGACTCCCTCAATTTGAAGCGGACGTAAAAGAGTTGTCAAGCCAGTTGGACGAACTCAAACAGGTCCTGCCCGATGAGAAAGAAACAGCCGAAATTGTTCGCCGGGTTGAACAATTAGCGGTTGAATCTGATCTCAGCATCAGGAGCTTCACTCCCCAGGCAACTGTCGCCTACGAATTTTATGAAGACTGGCCCATTCGAATGTCCCTGGAAGGCAGCTACAACAATTTGGGACTTTTTTTCCAAAAGGTGGCCAACTTCCAGCGTATTATCAACGTCGATGATATTGAAATCAAAGTCCTCTCCAATCCGGATCCAGACCGAACCATCTCAGCAACGTGTACAGCCACTACGTTTGTTCTTTTGGAACAAGGAACCTAACTAGAGTCTGACAACAAGAATTTACAATTAGGACAAAGAAAATGAGACAGGCTTTTAATAAGGTGCTCGGTATTTTCCTCATTGTATTCGTTTGCAGCTTGGGACTGCCTTTAGAGCTTCTCGCCCAAGTCTATAACCCCAGGGGAAAAAGAGATCCCTTTATCAACTTGCAAGACCTTTTTCGTCAGGAGCGGCCCCAGGTCTTC
>JADFOI010000032.1 GCA_022562935.1 Acidobacteriota bacterium | reverse complement strand
GCGTGTCCTGTCCCCAACCCATCAAATCATTTATTATGCCGATCATCACCTCAAACACTCTTTCGACCGTTTGATCCGTCTCCACGATCTGGATTTGACCATCCGCTATTACCAAGACTCCGTCGACTGGTCTGAGGTTCTGAATGAAACCCATCGTTTCAATCTTGCCCGCACCGTTTACTACCCTTTGCATCTGGCCAAACGCCTGCTGGCCACACCGATTCCTGATCCCGTCATGGACAACTTAAGACCCAGGAAATTGAGTTTTCTGGAAAATCGGATGCTTCAGTGCATCGACCGCGGAGGCAAGCCCATTTACGGTCACGCCATCGTTTATCTCGCTCTCCAGAAGGGGTGGTATAACAAGCTTCGCTTCCTGTACCGTTGCTTCTTCCCTTCCCTTAAGGAACGCAATCTCGCTACCTACAGGTATCTTGCCAGACGAACGGTAAGAGGATTGAAAAGGTCCCTTCAACTCGTCGTCTCCCTGTGGCGCAGGTGAGCGCGAAACAGGCTCTGGAACTGGATTTCAGACTGATCTGTAACGGCTGTTACAGAACTAGACCCATATTGTTACGCTCACATGCCGCTAATCGATCTCAAACAGTAACGCATTACGGATGGCTCTCCGCTCGGAAACGACAATCATAACGCCACTCGATCCTTACAATCAAATTTCGTTACCATGAGATCAGACTGTTACGGCTACTTTTTGGACCACCCAGCTCTAACAGTAACGATACTCCACACCTAAAGGATATATTTAGCCTCTCGATGAATGTTTGTTTCAGGAAACCTCGATTTTCGGGAGTGCAGGAATAGACGTGCTATTCCCTCCTATTCCCGGCTCTGCCTCCCCCCCTCCTTTCAGACACGGCCTTCTGCTCCAAAGGGCTGTCGGCGACTCTGTCCACCGGCCAGAAATGAGGCCCTGAAGAGCGTACCATGCAGCCTTCTTGACAACTCACTCTCTCTCTCTCATACAATGCCTTTTAAGCCAGCCGTTTTCGCTAGCCGAAAGGTGAGAACTCATGAGAGAAACCATCACTCGGCGACAGTTTTTAGCCGGTGTCGGTCTGACCCTGGCCGTAGCCAGTACACCCGCCGGAATCCGATGTTTCGCCAGGGGAGAGGCCGACACTTCTTCGGAGATCTTTCGTCCCAGCGCCTGGTTTTCGATTACCCCCGACAATCAAATCACGGTCTTTGTTTGCAAATCGGAAATGGGACAGGGTATTCACACGGCACTGCCCATCCTGGTGGCCGAGGAACTGGAAGCTGAATGGAGCCAGGTGCAGATCCGTCAGGCCCCGGTGACTGAAGAATACGTGGCTCCCGTACAGGGGAGCCAGATGACCTATGGCAGTACCAGCATTAGACATCTCTATGACCCTCTGCGAAAAGCGGCGGCGGGCAGGGAAATGTTGGTGCAAGCTGCTGCTCAAGAATGGCATGTACCAACCCATGAATGCGAGGCCTCTCACGGTCAAGTTCACCATAGGTCCAGCGGAAGGACTCTCTCCTACGGAGAACTGTGCGTGGCTGCTTCTGCTCTTCCGATTCCCAAAAAGCCGAGACTGAAACAAAAGAGTGAGTTCAAGATTATGGGAACATCCGTGCCTCGCCTGTATATTCCAGCCAAAGTCAGCGGCCAGGCTCAATTTGGGATCGACACTTTTGCCCCCCAAATGCTTTATGGAGCCGTTGCTCGCCCTCCCGCCTACGGGGCTCACGTGCGCTCCTATGATCAGCAGGCCGCCTACGCCATCCCCGGAGTTCGCTGGGTAGGCGAAATTGACAGGGGAATCGGGGTCTGCGCCGACACTCCCGATGCCTCCTGGAAAGCCAGAGAGGCACTCCAAGTGCAGTGGGATAAAAAAGGTGTTCAGTCCGATTTGAGTACCGAAAAGGTTGATCGGCTCCTGATCCAGAGCCTGGACATGCCGGGGGCCTCAGCACGTCATGACGGTGATGTCCCGGCGGCGCTGGCTCAGGCCCATAAGCTTGTTCAGGTGGAATATCTACTTCCCTACCTGTCCCACGTTCCCATGGAGCCCATGAACTGTACGGCTCACGTCCGTGCCGACGGATGTGATGTCTGGGTAGGAACCCAGGGTCAAACACAGGCCCTAAAAAAGACAGCCCAGATTACCGGATTGGATTCTGAACAGATCCAGATCCACACAACCTACCTGGGGGGCGGATTCGGCCGCCGCGTCAAGACCGACTTCCTGGAAGAGGCGGTGGAACTCTCCAAGGCCACAGGCAAGCCCGTCAAGGTCATCTGGACAAGGGAGGAAGATATCCAGTACGATGCCTATCGGCCCGGAAACAGCCACCGAATTACCGGGGCCCTGAATGAACAAGGGCGACTCATCGCCTGGTCCCATAAAGTGGCCGCCCCCTCGATTATCGCGACCATCGCACCCCAGGCACCACCGGTGGATGGACCCGCCGTCACGGGCATTACCGAGTTGCAATACGAGATTCCCAATGTATCGGTGGAATACGTCCGGGTGAAGACACCCATCCCCGTTCACTTCTGGCGTTCGGTGGGGGATTCCCACAACGGATTTTCGGTGGAGAGTTTCATGGATGAGATGGCTCACGCCTCCGGAAAAGATCCTCTGGAATTTCGACTGCAACATCTCAAACACAATCCTCGAGCCTATCGAACCCTGGAAGTGGTGGCTGAAAAAGCGGATTGGGGCAAGTCGTTGCCTGCAGAACGTGCTCAAGGAGTTGCTTCCTACCCTTCCCATGGAAGCTACATTTCCCAGATCGCTGAAGTCTCTGTAGACGACAAGACCGGACAGATCCGGGTGCACCGGGTAATCTGTGCCGTTGACTGGCGGCCCCATCATCAATCGCGATAACCTTGTGGCTCAAGTTGAAGGGGCGCTCACCATGGGATTGAGTGCGGCCTTAAAGGAGAAGGTGGAATTTTCCGGGGGTGGAGTTCAATCGGCCAACTTCGGCGACTACCAACTCCTGCGCATGAGTGAGGCTCCCGATATTGAGGTTCACATCCTGGAAAGTGAAGGGCCCATTGGGGGAATGGGTGAAACAGGATTGCCTCCCGTTGCTCCCGTGGTTGCCAATGCAGTGTTCGCTGCCACGGGTACTCGAATTCGCCGCCTCCCTATGACGCCAGCAACATTTCTAGAAGCCAGGGGCAGGGGCTAGCGGCCACCTCGACTAAAACGGAGTGCCCTCTTCTTCGACCTGTTTGCGAATACTTTGAAGTATGGGTTTCACCTCGAGAAAAACGTCGAAAATCCTGGGATCGAAGTGCTTGCCCCTCCCGTCCTCCATAATAGCGGTGACCTCATCCTTAGGGTGAGAAGGGCGGTAAACGCGGGGATGTGAGAGTGCGTCGTAGACATCCAGGATAGCGACGATCCGTGCACTTTCTGGGATCTCTTCTGCGGCCAGTCCCTGAGAATATCCTGAACCATCCCACCTTTCATGGTGGCACAAAGCAATATCTCTCGCCATTTGGAGCATTGGAATGTCGGACCCTTCCAGAATTCTGGCACCCATCTCCGTGTGCCGCTTGAGCACCGAAAATTCCTCCGACGTCAGCCTCTCCGCCCTCAGCAAGATTCCATCGGCGATGCCAATTTTTCCAATATCGTGCATGGTTGCAGCAAGCCGGATGTTTTCCACGGACTGCTGGTCCCATCCCAGGGCTTCCGCCAATCCACCCGAGTACAATCCCATACGCCGGATGTGATCACCCGTAGCCTCATCGCGGCACTCAGCAGCCCAGACCAGTCTCAAGATCGTATTCTCTTCTCTCCGACCAATCTGGACACTCGGCTGCCCATTGGTCTGGACTTGTTGGCTCGCTAAAAGCAACCGGTTTCGCTCTATGGCATTCGCAACCTGGAGGATAACCTCATCCTGATCCAGCGGTTTGGCAACAAATCCATAGGCACCCACTTTCAAGAACTCAATCACCTTCTTACGGTCCTCGGCTCCGGCAACCATGATGACCCCCACATCAGAATGACCTTCTTTGATCTTTGCGACCCACTCAAGCCCTGACTTTTCAGGTATCGCGATGTCGGCCAAAAGAACTGAGAAGCCACCCTGCTCCAGTCGTTCACTGGCCTCATCGACGTCGCCAGCGAAGACACACTCGCATCCTTCCGCCTCCAGCCAGCCAGAAAGAATCATACTTGTCTGAGGCTCGCTGTCGACAATGAGGATTCGTGCTGCTTGGCTTTCAGTCATCCACCTATCTCCTTTTCACTAGCTCTTGATCCTCACCGTTCTTGTCTTCTATGTCGCTTCGAAGGTCCCTTATTTCCTATTTGCTTTGGCAGCATAGAGTTGGGCGTCAGCTGCTTCGATCAGTCCGTGCGGCGTAGAATCAGGAGTCATTTGAGCCAATCCAACCGAGATGGTCACAGAGGGAAGATCACGCCAGTCTGATCCCCCTGTAGCCTCACTGACTGCCGTGTGCAAGCGCTCACCGATCTCACCCGCGCGAGCCGCGTCGGCGTCGGGCAACAGTGCCACGAACTCATCTCCACCGTAGCGTGCAATCATATCGCCGGGGCGCACGTTGGCCATGAGAGTGCGGGCCACGGTATTAAGGACTCGGTCCCCAGCCAGGTGTCCATAGGTATCGTTATAGGGTTTGAACTTATTGATATCGATGAGCAATATGGAAAGGTCCTGGCCATTCGACTTACAGCGCTCCATCTGCCGTGGCAGCATGGAATCAAGCCAGCGGCGGTTATACAGAGTGGTCAGAGCATCCATGATCGCGTCGCGTTTGTAGCTCAAATTGGTGGTGTTTCCCTTACGCAAACGCTGCGCCAGAATGGATAGGAAATTATAGGCTACGGCGTGTGAAGTCTTAACCAGTGACCACATGTTTTGCTCGCTGAGGGCAAGCAAACGACAATCCTCGTCAGCGACCACATGAGCTGAAGTAGGCTGGCCATCAATGACAGAGAGTTCACCTACGATCTCTCCTGGCTCCAGGAGCACAACGGGGTCCATCTTGGATTCGAGGTGAATACGCAAACGACCGGAAAGGAGCAGATAGAGATACTCGTTCACTTCTCCGGCGCGAATCAGCACCTCACCCTCCTTCAGTTCCCTGACCGGAGAGCTGTTCAGGATGTCCTGAATGGAGTCAAAATCAACACCCTTTAAGAGGGCCACAAGTTCCAATTCGCGCTGGTCCACAGGACACTCTTTACTTCTCATCGGATGACCTATGTATAAGGTAGCAAATTAATGGGTCCGCAAGTGAACAGGCGAGCACCAGCCCTGAACTGTCCGGGGATGCTGAGGAACGGTCAGGACAAGGGATCCAAGTGATCCGGGGATGTTTCTGACCCTGGCGACGAGCGGGTCCTTAGTGCCCCGTTTAAAAGGACCTCCAGATCATGACGAATCCTACGAACAAGAACATCGTGACCAGGGCTCTTTTCAGAAACACTTCGGAGAATTTGCTGGCCAATCGAGGAGCGATCTGGCCTCCGACCAGAACTGCCAGGACCATCACCAGAATCAGATTCCATGGTAGTCCAAGGTCATTCTGGAAGAGAAAGTAGGAATGGGTCAGCGCCGCAGCCAGAACGGTCAGGGCGACCACAAAGACACTCGTCGCAGTGCCAAGATGTAAAGGGAAGCGGTGTCTGACGGCAAGAAGCGTGGTAATAATCTCACCCAGACCTACCCCGGTAAGACCGACGAAAGCTCCACCTAGTGCTGAGACGGATGCCTCCGTAGCCCCGAACTTGAAACTGTAATCGTACCGTGTACCCGCTCGATCGACCAGCCTTTTTGTCTCGCGGCCCCGATCTCCAGGGACCGTATCCTTCTCCAGTCAGCAGGGACAGTGGGGAGGGTGTTGCACTCGATGAAACTTCAAGAACACAAAGGCAAGACCGAACAGGATGAGGCCGAAAGAAAAAAGTAGCCATCGGTCTGGAATTGCCGAGCCCATCCAGCTCAGCAGAACTGCTGTGGGTAGCGTGACCATGAGCACCGGCCCAGCGACCTCAAAAGCAACGCGACGTTGTCTCCAGTATGCAGTTGCGGCACTGGAATACCCAACGAATTCAACCATCAAACCCAAAGCGATGGCCTGATTAACGTCCAGCCGAGGAAAGGCCGGATCCAACGCGGGGAAGAGAAACAATAAGCTCGGGGTAAACAACACGGCACCCTCCAGGGCCAGGATTCACGCCGTGAGTCATATCAGGAAAGCCACTGGGAAAAAGTATGAAAACTCAAGCCAATATTCCATGATACCTTCTGCCTCTCCCTCGCATGCATCCCATTCGCAAGCGTCATTTAGCCTGGACATCCAGAGACAAACCCCGATCCCGGGCCTCCCTTTTCGCCTGGTACATGTCCTTGTCGGCCTGGCGAATCAGTTGCTCCGGACTACTCCCGTCGACAGGATATGTAGCGAGACCGAAGCTGGCCGTGATGATCGCTCGAATCCCTCTGCGGACCAGGATGCGGTGACGCTTCAGGGCCCCACTCAGTCTTTGTACCACGACAAGGGCTTGCTGCGAGTCGGTCTCCGGTAAGGTCACGACGAACTCGTCTCCGCCAAAGCGAAAGATCTTATCGCTCTTTCGAAGCCTTCCCCGAAGCAAGGAAGCCACCGATCGAAGGACCTTGCTCCCGTAGATGTGCCCGTAGCGATCGTTGATTTCCTTGAGGTGGTCCAGGTCAAGGAACAGAATGGAGAAGGGATGGTCATAGCGGCTCGAGCGCTCGATCTCCTCATCCAGGCAGATCTCCATATAGCGCCTGTTGTAAGCTTGGGTCTGGTCATCGAAGATAACCTTTTCCTTGAGCGCTTCATTTTCGGCAAGGACCCGGGCTCGCTCGACGCCGTTTCTCAGTACAAGGTCCAGCGTGCCGTCCGAGAGGGGTTGGGCAAGGTAAAAATAGGCTCCCCGTTGGATGGCCTTCTGCCGGGCTGTCTCGCCGGCGTTCTTGGCCACCATAATCACAGAGATCCAAGGCTGGGCCTGCAAAATCCGTTTCAGGAGACGGAGCCCCTGGGACCTGGATTTCCTGAGGTCCAGTACCACCACCTCATAGGCTTTCCCCTGCAATGTCTTCAGATCCAGTTCACTGCTTGGGGTCGTTTCCACCCGATGTGCCGGGTCACCCAACAGATGGACGATCTTTTGGTGAAGGGACGGTTCACCATCCACGATCAGGATCCCTCCCTGAACCTCTTTAAGGAGAGAAACCGTATTTCGCTTCATAGATTCTTTCCTAAACTCACCCGAAAAAGCACCTTGACGCCCACGGGCAAGATCACTCAGCCGGTGGGCGGGAAGAGGAGGAACTTGGCAGGCTTCAGCTTCAAGGTCCAGAGAACCGCCGTCATCAACTATTTAAACACAAACCCATCGCTTGAACCAAATTTATGAATTAGCCGGGATCATTCATAGGTTCTCGTTACCAAGCGAAGTAGGGGCGCGCCGATGGTTTGCCACGATTGGCTCGCCACGATTGGTTTGCCACGATTGGCTCGCCACGAGTGGCTCGCCCGAACGGTTAGGATGGTAAATCCTAAGCCACACAGGTAAAGGTCGTGCTGCTCGTTGGTTCGGGTCAGCCACCGGCTGATCTCTACAGTTACGTTGCGGGTGCTCAACGCAGTCAGGACGGATGACTTCGCTGCTGCCGTAGAGAATCTATGAATCATCCCGGCTATCCTCGATCCAGCCCAAAGTCCGTTGCACAGCTTTCTTCCAGCCATGGTAACCCTCCTGGCGCTTTTCCTCACTCCAGCAGGGCTCCCACTGTTTCTCCGCTCTCCAGTTTTTCTTCAGCTCCTGCAAGCTCTTCCAAAAGCCAACAGCCAGACCCGCTGCGTAGGCAGCACCCAGTGCCGTGGTTTCAGTCACAACAGGACGGACAACCGGAACCCCAAGAATGTCGGCCTGGAGTTGCATGAGGGTATCGTTTACGGTCGCTCCTCCGTCGACTTT
Organism: Acidobacteriota bacterium; assembly: GCA_022562935.1. Taxonomy (GTDB): domain Bacteria; phylum Acidobacteriota; class UBA6911; order RPQK01; family JADFOI01; genus JADFOI01. The sequence goes on along the minus strand of JADFOI010000032.1, from coordinate 22,124 downwards.
CAGTATGGCGAGCCTTTCGCCTGAGTCGTTGACCATGGCATCCAGAACATCCCGAGTTTGATAACAGATTGCTTCAAGAGTTGCTCGGGCCAGGTGAGCCCGGCTGTGGTAGTGGGAGAGCCCCAAAATAGCTCCACGTGCATCGGAACGCCAGTAGGGAGCAAACAAACCTGAGAATGCCGGTACGAAATAGATTCCACCACTATCTTCAACGGTCTTTGCCAGAGATTCAACATCACTTGTGCGATTGAGAATACCCAACTGATCTCGAAGCCATTGAACCGCCGAACCGGTGACCGCGATGGAACCCTCGAGGGCAAAAACTGCAGGTTGGGACCCTATCTTGTAGCAAACGGTCGTGAGAAGACCCGATGGGGACAAAACCCTTTGATCACCGGTATTCAAGAGCATGAAATTACCTGTGCCATAGGTATTCTTGGCTTCCCCGGGTGAGATACAGACTTGGCCCACAGTTGCGGCCTGCTGGTCTCCCAAGTCTGCGGATATGGGAACCTCACCCTTGAAGGGACCGTCCTTGCGACTCATCCCGTAAAGGCCGGGGTCAGAGGAAGGTCGAATCTGCGGTAACATCTGTCGGGGGACAGCGAAGAAGTCGAGTAACTCGTCATCCCAATCCAAAGTCTGAAGATTCATCAGCATGGTCCGGCTGGCATTGGTGACATCGGTAAGATGGGCGCCCCCGTCAGGACCTCCGGTCAAATTCCAGATGATCCAACTGTCGATATTTCCGAAGATGGCTTCTCCTCTCCCAGCGGCCTCACGAACACCCTTCACGTTCTCCAGAATCCATTGAATTTTTGCCCCCGAAAAGTAAGTCGCCGGGGGCAGTCCTGATTTCTCCTGGACGACGTTTCCCTGGTTACTCCGTTGAAGCGCAGCAATGATGGAGTCGGTTCGAGTATCCTGCCAAACGATTGCGTTGTACCAGGGTGTGCCGGTCTTGGGATTCCAAACGACGGTGGTTTCCCGTTGGTTGGTAATTCCGATGGCCGAGAGCTCAGAGGCCGGGATGCGAGCCTGCTGCATCGCCCCTTCTGAAGACAACCGAGAGATCCACCTCGCCCGGATTTGCAAAACCTGCGGAATTGGCAGAGATGGCAAGGATGCCGAACAACAACATAGCGGTTGCAATCACTTCGGTCATGAAATTAGCAATACGGTTGGGAATTGCGGGTGCGGTACAGAAGGCGGCCAGCTTAGCTCCAGACTCCTCAGTTTCAGCCCAGTGAGGAAGATAGACCAGGTAAACGATCACAGCTCCAAGCACAGCCCCGAGCATCTGGGCTAACAGGTATCCCGGCACCTGAGACCAGGAGAAGGCCCCGATGGAGGCCAGACCGAAGGTGACCGCCGGATTGATGTGAGCGCCACTGATGCGGCCTACAGAATAAACGGCCACGGTAACGGCCAAGCCCCAACCCGTGGTAATGACGATCCAACCCGAATTTTGGCCTTTGGTTCGATTCAACAAAACGTTGGCCACCACTCCGTTACCCAGGATGACCAGGATCATCGTCCCAATTGCTTCCGCGAGATAGACGGTCATTTCTCCTCTCCAGCAAACTCACCTACTGATTTTGGAGCCCAGACCGAGTCATCAGTGCCTTGCTTGATACCATTGCAAAGCGCTATTTATCAGGGAACTGATCTGGGTTGTTGGTAAACAGGGCGTCTACATCGAGAGTGTAGAGGTAGTAAGCCATCTCCGCTCGGACGTTCCAGAATCCCTTACCCACCTCGGAGGATCGAAACGTATAGGGGGTGATACTCAGTCCCGCGTTGCGAGCCCATTCCACGAGGGTAGGGTTGCCCCGGAGAAGGCTCTTGTCCAGCCCGATACCTACGGCGAACTCCTTGACCTTCTGAAATCCTGCGGGGGAGACCCACTGCCTATTGCGTTCTCCCAGCAGCATCACCAGCGGCAGGGCAACTTTCATTTCCCCCGCCATTTTCTGCAAACTGTCAGCACTGAAGGATTGAATCACGACAGGAGTGTCCGGATCTGCACCGGGCTGATCCAGGCCATGCCTCTGGAGTTCAGCCATAACCAGCCGTTCTATGTCAAAGCCATGCAGACCGTAGACCTCAGGGGTCTTGATTTCGGGAAACAGACCTGCCTTACCCCGAATTTCCTGGATGGCCTCTTGCCAGGTAGGAATCCGCACACCCGAAAATCTTTTATGGAACCAAGAGCCGGCATCCAGTCGCTTGAGTTCCTCCAGAGTGAAGTCAAAGACGAACCAATGCTTCTCACTCACTCCGGCGTGATTGACTTCGCGATAACGATCGGGGAAAATTTCTTCGATATTGGTGGTGCGCTCCAGGGTCAAATCATGGAGACAAACCAAGACACCATCCTTGGTGATCTGTAAATCCTGCTCGACGTAGTCAGCGCCCTGCTCAATCGCCAACCGGTAAGCCTCAAGCGTGTGCTCGGGAGCATCCTCGGAAGCCCCCCTGTGGGCGACCAGGGTTTTCTTGGTGTACTGGGCAAAAGTCTCAGTCGGCAGGCCATCGATCACAAGCAGAGCAATCCAACTGCTTGTGATCGCGGCCGCTAACAAGATCACCCTTCTCAGGCTAAATTCCGCCATAGCTCAACCCGGATGGATTCAAACTGCCGGCTATGCTGAAGGGATTGTCAGGAGTTAAATCGCTCTTCGGCTGCCTCCCAGTTGACAACATTCCACCAGGCATTGATGTAGTCAGCTCGACGGTTCTGGTAGTTGAGATAGTAAGCATGTTCCCAGACATCCAGACCAATGATGGGGATTTTTCCTTCCATCAGAGGGCTATCCTGATTGGCTGTGGACACGACCTGCAGATCTTTTAACAACCAGGCCCAACCTGAACCGAAGCGTGTCATGGCAGCAGCGGCGAACTTTTCCTTGAATTCTTCAAAACCGCCGAAGCTACTCTTGATGGCTTCCCCAAGACTTCCTACCGGCTCCCCTCCCTTACCGGGCCCCATAACCTGCCAGAACAGGGAGTGGTTGGAGTGCCCGCCGCCGTTATTTCTCACCGCCGTGCGAACGTTTTCTGGAACGGCTGAGCAGTTATTGGCTAACAGCTCTTCAAGACTTTTGCCTTCGAGTTCCGGTGTCGACTCGACGGCTTTGTTGAGATTGGCGACGTAAGCAGCGTGGTGTTTCCCGTGATGGATCTCCATGGTGGCCTTGTCGATATGAGGTTCCAGGGCCTCCAAAGAATACGATAAATCAGGAAGAGAAAAAGACATCATGTCTCCTTTCGTTTTGTTGTGTGTCTAGCCCGGATGCCCAGGCGCAAAAGCCCATTCCCTGGGGTTCCTCCTGAGACCATATCAAGCCCGGACCACTTCAGCAAACAGATTTTTGAAGCGCGCTCCGCGCGGGTTCCAGGTTCCAGGTTTGGAATTTTGAATTTGGAATTTCCGGCTTCCGGCTGGCGATTTGGGATTTTGAATTTGGAATTTCCGCTGACGGCTGTCAGCCCGTCAGCGGTCTGCGGTCAGCAGTTTGTTTTGATTTTCCGCAGGGCCGCCACATAGGCAGCGTGAGTGGGATCGTCAAAGAGGACAAAGCGGACCACTTTCGGTTGGTGGTTCTTCTCCAGGAAGGAGAGAACCGTGTTGAGGGCAGTTCCGGCAGCCAAATCCACCGGATAGCGATAGGCTCCCGTGGATAAAGAGGGAAACGCAACACTCCCACAGCCGTTTTCGACAGCCAGCTCGAGACTCCTTTGATAGGCGCTGGCCAGTTTTTCCTCCTCGTTGCGCTGCCCGCCGCTCCAGACTGGACCTACGGTGTGGATCACGTATTGGGCCACGAGATCGCCCGCACCCGTGATCACGGCATCGCCGGTAAGACAACCCTGAGGGTATTTTTGACGCGTCTCGGCCATAATACTCGGCCCTCCAGCCCGGTGGATGGCCCCATCGACGCCCCAGCCGCCGCCCAGCCGACTGTTGGCGGCATTGACGATGGCATCACTGTCTTGCCTGGTAATGTCACCGGTCACTAATTCCACTGTACAGGTTCCTATCTTGACTTCCATGGCCTAGCCCAGAATTCTCATTTACTCATCCAGCAAACGTGCCACCACGGCGACATCGTTAGTAGGAAGTTTGCAGAGATAGTCTTCGCAGATGTAAGCAGTGGCTTTGCCGTCAATCTGTCGCAGGCTATCCAGAATCTCCAGACTGACGGCCAGGCGCCTCTGGGCAGGGCCCCCATCGGCTAGAACGAGGATCTTGTTTGGGATAAACCGCTTGTGGACCTCGCGCAGAATCGCCTTTGTATCGGGAGAATTTCTCTGACCTGCAATGAGAATCTGTTTGGGCTTATCCAGAAAAAAATTGACCGCAGCCATCATCTGAGGCATCGCATGGGGCGTACTGAGCAGCCTCCTCTCAAAGGCTTGAATCGACCGCTGTGCCATCTCTCTCCACGTCTTGTTCCCCGCCATTTGAGAAAGACGGAGCAAATTCAGGACCGCGATGGAGTTGGGCGAAGGCTCAGCACCATCGTAGTCTTCCTTCATGCGAATCAAAATCGACGGATCCTCTCCCGCCGTACTGTAAAAGCCTCCGTTGTCAGAATCCCAGAAAAGTCGATTCTGGGTTTCGGTCAGTTCTATGGCCAAGATAAGCCAGCGACCCTCCAGTGAAGTTTCGTACAGATCCAGTAGCCCCTGAATGAAGAAAGCGTAGTCGTCGACCAATCCATCGATGGCCGCCTCCCCCTCTCGATAACGTCTTTTCAAACGCCCAGTTCGCCGGTCATAGAGCTTTTCGGTGATCATTGTGGCAGCCCTTTCAGCGGCTCTGAGATATTTCTCCTCCTGCAAGACCTGGTAACCTCTGGCTAGCGAGGAAATCATGAGACCGTTCCAGGCTGTGAGAACCTTATCATCCAGACCAGGACGAGGCCTTCTCTCACGAGCCTTCAGAAGTTTCTCCCGGCTCTTCTCGAAAACGTCCTTCAGCTCCTCTTGAGACTGGCTCAATGTCCCTGCCGTTGCTGAGACAAATAACAGGTTCTTTTCCTTAAAATCCCCAAAGACGTCCCGCTCGACATTGCCACCCTTCTGAACTCCATAGTATTCACTGAAGGGGGTTGCAGCTTCTCCCAGAAGGTCGACAACTTGCTGGTAGGTCCAAACGTAGAATGCACCCTCGACATGCTCGTCGGGATGCTCATGGCTGATGGCACTGTCGGCATCCTCTGCCGAATAAAAACCCCCTTCTTCCCCGGTCATGTCCCGCAGCACATAATCGAAAATACCCCGCGCCACTTCCTCAAAGAGAGGATCACCGCTGATCTGATAAGCCTCCAGATAAGAGTTGGCAAGCTGAGCCTGATCGTAAAGCATCTTCTCGAAGTGAGGGAGAAACCAACGGTTGTCCGTCGAATAGCGATGGAATCCCCCGCCGATGTGGTCGTGAATTCCTCCTTGAGCCATTTTCTTCAGTGTCCGAACTGTCATTTCAAGAGCCATCTGTTGGCCTGTCCGGTCATAGTAGCGGAGCAAGAAGTTGAAATTGACGGGTCGCGGAAATTTAGGTGCTCCTCCAAAGCCTCCTTGAGCGGAATCATAGCTGGCTTCGTACCATTCATAGGTGCGGTCAAGAAGTTCCTTCTCCAATTTCAGGTCGCCCTCTCCCTGAACATCGCCGGAGGCTCTGAGCTGGTCGGTGATTCTCCCGGCCGACAGTAGAATGGCTTCCCGATTGTTTTGCCACTCGTCAGCAACTTTAAGAAGTAGGTTCTCAAACGTCTTTGGAGAGAAGTAGGTGCCACCGAAGAAGGGTTCCAGTTCCGGGGTTACCATTACCGACATGGGCCAACCCCCGCTACCCGTGGAAGCCTGGACAAAAGCCATGTAGATCTGGTCCACATCCGGCCTCTCTTCTCGGTCCACTTTGATACTGATAAAGTGCTTGTTCATGATGGCAGCAATTTGAGGATTGGAAAAAGATTCACGCGCCATCACGTGACACCAGTGACACGTCGAATATCCGATGGAAAGAAAAATAGGCTTGGACTCCTTTCGAGCCTTGCTGAACGCTTCCTCTCCCCAGGGATACCAGTCAACCGGATTTCTGGCATGCTGCAACAGGTAGGGGCTCTTCTCGTGAATCAGGCGATTTGGCTCACGCTCTTGCTCTGGGACCGAGCTCTGAGCGGCCGGAGACAGGTCGGAAGAGCCGACAGGTTGTTCTTGCGCTTCGATGGAACCGGCCAAGCGGTTCCGCATCCCCAGTGCGACGAGCACCAGAATGATGAAGACCGCTGCACCCAAGAGACCGATATGTTTGGATCTCATATTCATTCCTTTGGGGCTTTGCTCCTCCCGTCTGATCACTTAGAATATCAATATTCTGTGAGAGATTCAGAAGATTTCTTACACCAGGAGCCTGTCCGAGTCATGGAGAGGTTGCGCGGATGGGGCTTGGGTGAGCAGATCGAGGAGCGACATCGAAATGAAGTGGTTCTGGCTCATAGCAACTTCCCTGAGTTCCTTGTTGCTTCTCGTCACCACGCCGTCACTTTCCTCGGCCCAGCTCCTTTCACCGATTGAGGGCCGGATCCTCGAATACATCGATTCCACCACTGAAGAAGCTATTGCCTTGTTGGAGCAGGTGGTCAATATCAACAGTGGCACCATGAATCAGGAAGGCGTGCGTGAGGTGGGAAAAGTTTTTCGGTCTGAACTGGACGCCCTCGGATTCCAAACCCGCTGGATTTCGATGGACCGTGTCCACCGCGCCGGCCACCTCATCGCTGAACGAAGTGGAAACCGTGGCAAGAGTCTCCTTTTGATCGGACACCTGGATACGGTGTTTGAAAAAGACAGCCCATTCCAACGATTCGAGCGTGATGGCACCGTCGCCAAAGGTCCTGGGGTCGAAGACATGAAGGGTGGAAACGTGGTCATTCTCTACGCTCTAAAAGCGCTGCAGGTCGTTGGAGCTTTGGAAGATACCAGCATCACCGTCTTTCTGACAGGCGACGAAGAGGATACGGGTGATCCGCTCAGTCTCAGCCGCCGTGATCTGCTCGATGCCGCACGTCGCAACAGCGTGGCCCTGGGCTTTGAGGGTGGCGTTGGGGGTATCGGCACCGCCACCGTAGCTCGCCGCGGGTTCACCGGCTGGGAACTTCGGGTCACCGGCAAACCTGGCCATTCCTCGCTTATTTTCAAGGAGGATTTCGGAAGCGGCGCCATCTACGAAGCCTCTCGTATCCTGAAAAACTTCTACGACGAGCTCCGGGGAGAGGAGTACCTCACCTTCAGCCCGGGCATTATTCTGGGAGGGACGACGGCACAATACGATCCGGTCCAGAGCCGGGGTGACGCCTTCGGGAAGACAAACGTGATCCCGGAGACAGTGGTTGTTGCAGGAGACCTGCGCTTTATATCGGAGGAACAGCGAGAAAGGGCCAAGACGCGCATGCGTACCATCGCTGCGAGAAGCCTTCCCCACACCTCCGCCACCGTTACCTTCCAGGACTCTTATCCAGCCATGAGTCCAACACCCGGCAACTATGAGCTTCTCAGGCAACTGGATCAGGTCAGTCGGAAGCTTGGATACGGTCCCGTCGAAGCTGTGGATCCCGGACAGCGGGGGGCTGCTGATATCTCCTTCGTGGCACCTTACCTGGACGCTTTGGACGGATTAGGAGTGGTGGGATCCGGGGGCCATACGGTCGAAGAAACGGTGGATCTGAGCTCTCTTCCCCTTATGGCTAAGCGCGCAGCCATTTTTATCTACCAATTGACGCAGGAATGAGAGTAGGCGTCCTGAGGTTAGGAAGAAGAGCGATCATTTCTGCTGCCTTTTTGCTGCCATTGACCCCTCTTTTTTCATCGCCGTCGCACGGAGACCAGGTTCTCCGTGCCCACTACTCCACAACTCCCCCTATCCTGGACGGCATGTTGACTGAGGAGGTGTGGAAGACCGCTGCTGAGACTCGACCCTTCAGGCAGAAAGAACCCACCGCAGGGGAAGTGGCTTCCGAGTCCACCGTTGTTAAAGTCGTCTACACTCGGCACAGCCTGTTTCTGGGTATCGTCTGCGCCGATTCCTCTGCGGAGAGCATTGTGGCAACGGAGCTTCGTAGAGATGGAGACTTGATGAAAGACGACAGTATTTGGATTTTACTGGACTCTTTTCACGACCACCGCAACGCCTTTTTGTTTGCGACCAACTCACTGGGAACTCAATACGATGCACTGATCATCAACGAAGGCAGTGAGGTGAACTCGGCCTGGGATGAGGTTTGGAAGGTGGCCGCCCATCGCAATGAGAAAGGGTGGAGTGTGGAAGTGGAAATTCCCTTCACCACTCTTCGAATCAAGGCCTCCGAGGGTGAGATCGGCCTGGAATTTCAGCGAGTGATTCGACGCAAGAACGAATTCGTTTATTGGAATTCATGGGATCGCGACTTTCAGTTTGAGGAGGTTTCACGAGCCGGGCACCTGATTGGATTGGAGAAGGTCGAACTGGGTAAGCGCTGGCGGCTGAAACCCTATCTTCTAGGTGGAATGGGAAAAAGCGGAACCGATGGTTGGGAGAATCGATCAGAGGTGGGGATCGACGATTTTAAAATCAGAGTCTCTTCCACATTAACCGCTGATCTCACCTACAACACTGACTTTGCGGAAGTGGAGCTGGATGCGCAGCGGGTCAATTTCACGGATCCTCGAAGCCAGCTTTTTTTCCCGGAGAAAAGAGAATTCTTTTTTGAAGGAGCCTCTTTCTTTGATTTCGCAGCACGCATGAATGAGTTCCAGGGAGATACCTTCCGTGCCTTCTTTAGTCGCAGGATCGGACTGACCTCCGATGGGCAGCGAATCCCTCTGTTCGGGGGGGCCAAGCTAACGGGCAAAATGAGTGCCCTTTCCATTGGCGCTTTGAATGTACAAACAGAGGAAGAGGGCGATATCGGATCAAACAACTTCACCGTTGTTCGCCTGCGATATGACTTGCTTTCCCGCTCCAACATCGGAGCCATTGTGACCAACCGCTCCGGGGATGGGGGCTTCAATCGGACCGCTGGCATCGATACCCGTGTGGTTCTCTTTGATAATTTCATTTTCGACGGGTTTTTCATGCGCTCCGCCACATCGAATGTCAGTGGGGACGAAAATGCCTACCATGCCAAAGGGTTCTGGAGAACGGACTTATGGGACATCGGCGCAGGGCACCTGACCCTGGAGGAGGATTTTCAGGCGGAAATGGGGTTTGCTCAGCGTGCTCACACACGGAAAACAATCGGGGACATTGCCTACAAACCAAGGCCCAAGATCAGCTGGTTGCGCCAGATGTCGCTGCGGGCATTTTTCGAATACTTCACCACACCGGACAATGTGGTGGAAAAAAAGATCACTCACTACAACCTGGATTTAATATTTGAGAATGGGGGCAAGTTCCGGTTCTCTCCCCATGACCGTTTCGATCGCCTGTTTCGTCCCCTTAGCCTTGCCCCCGGTGTGATCATTCCTCCCGGAGATTACCGAGGACAAAGCTATTTGATGGAATACAATTTCGACCCCTCTCGCCGTTTGGCAGGACGCCTCCGATTTTCTCCCCAGCGTGGGTTTTTTGGAGGGAGTAAGATTTTTTTGGGGCTGAACCCCCAGTGGAAACCCGTTCCTTCCTTGATCCTGGACCTGAACTACGAGGTGAACAAGATTGATGTACCCCAGGGAAGCTTCACCAGCCATGTCGTCAATGCAGGTGTGAACTATTCCCTGAGCACCCGGCTCATTACCAGTACGACGTTTCAGTACAACAACGCGGCACAGGTGAAGGTTTTCAATTTCCGATTCAACTACATTTATCGTGCCGGAGACGATCTCTTCGTCGTTTACAGGGATATCCGCAACCGTCTGGATCCGGAACTCAGTGATCGGGCCCTATTGGTGAAATTTACCCATTCGTTTGATTTCTAGAGCCCGGAGTATGCATAGATTCTTGTCACGAAGCGACGAAGGCGCCGGCCTGACCTGTATAAAGCAGGGTGGATGATTTCGTCGCTGCAGTAGAGAACTTATGCATACTCCGGGCTAAGACTCACAGATCCAACACAGCCTTCCTGCCGGATAGTCTGTCTAGAACAACCAGTTGAGAATGAGAGGTTTCCAAACCGGGGCCTTCTCGAGTTGGCGGGAACTCGGCGTAACCGAAGCAGAGATCCCCTTTGGCGTGAGCACCGCTATCTAAAGCGACTGGCCCCCTCAAAAACTGATGGGGGCTTTCAGGAGTCTTGATGAACGCATCGAGATCGCTGCGCTCGGGAATCTTACAAGGCGTACCATCCTTTAACTTGCAGTGAAGCTCGAACATGAGACTCATCCTGGGCTTCGTTCGATTCCGCACCACAGCATCACTCAAAACAAGCATCCAGTAAGGACTTTTCCCTCCGCCCTGCACCAGATCCACTCTTTTGACGTACAACGGCTTACTGATCTGGATGCTGACGTCCAAAACGTCCTTACTGAGCAGGGTACCAGACCTGCTCCGGTACAAAATCAGGGCAAGCAGGACAAGGCCAATGGGAATCGTGACCCAGAGCAGTACCGCTAAAGAGACATCCAAAACTCCGGATACCCCTATGGCACGGGCCATCCATGGCACCAACGGGTCGCTCGAATACAACGACCAGATCCATTCAGCCCATTGGGGAAAAGAAATGAAGAGGACCACCCATACGGCTGCCCAGCCAGGATGCCGTTCTCCAAAGCGAGCCTTCGACATGTATTGATTCTATTCAAACTTTTCACCTTCTTGGTGACGTTCGTCACTGTAAGACAGTCGAGATAACGGCAGAATTTCCACTGAATGTAATCGTAGAGCGCAGCCAAGGAGGCTAAAGCTGTCTTCTCGGCCAGGGAAGAAGCCTAGCTCTTGAAAAACACGGACACCGGAACAAGTTCAAACCAACATTAAAGGAAAAACGATGCACTATCGATTAAGTCTTCTTTTGACCAGTTTTTTCCTATTGTCCACGCTGAACTCATTCGCGGACATTCTATACGTGCACGGGGGACGCAAGGTCCATGGCACCTTTCTAGGCGGCGACTCCCGGACCGTCCGGTTTCTCCATGAAGACGGCCAGGTGGAGAGCTTCGCCATTTCTGATGTGGACACTCTCGTCTTTGCAAATCAGGCCAACCATACCCGCACTTCCCTAGCCGATCCGCCTCCTTATTATTACCCCGTACCCCGAGGGGCGAATCTGGTCGTTCGCATGATCGACTCCGTCAATTCCGACGTGCATAAACCAGGGAACTCTTTTCGCGCCACCCTGGAAGAGCCGGTAACGCTCTCAGGAGACATTCGGGCACCCAAGGGCAGCCATGTCCTGGTCCAGCTGGTTCGCGTCAAGCAGTCCGGAAAGCTGAGGGGTCAAGAGGAAATCGCCCTGCAGCTTCGCAGCATCACAGTAGGGGACAGTGCCTATTCGCTCACCCATCAGTTCGCCCATATCGCAAGCGAAGGAAAGGGCAAGCAATCCGCCAAGGTGATCGGGGGTGCCACAATATTTGGAGCTTTAATCGGGGCCATTACCGGTGGCAAAAAAGGAGCTGCAGTCGGAGCTGCTACGGGCGCGAGTGCCGGTACTGCTCTGCAGTTGGTTCGAGGCCAGCAAGTACGGATATCGTCGGAAGCCCTGGTCACTTTCTCATTCGACGAGTCCCTCACCTTTGAAGATGAGCAGCAACAAGTTGAAGAAGCGGAAGAACATAAGCGCCAGGTTAAGGAAAGTCGCGCTTTTGGAAAACACCAGGAAAAGACGATTCGTGACTGGTTTTCCAACCATAAAAACCTCCGGAACTTGCCCCCCGGTTTGGCCAAACGGGATCACCTTCCCCCTGGACTGGAACGACAGCTTCGTCAGAAGGGAACACTGCCTCCAGGATTGCAAAAGCGCCTCCAGCCCTTGCCCAGATCTCTAGTCCGTTTACTGCACAGGGTCCCTTATGACGTCGTACGCGGGGTCATCGGCCCTCACGTCGTCCTTCTTGAACTGGAATCCAACGAGATCCTGGATATTCTTTGGAACGTCTTATTCTAAAAAGGATAGCTACTTCAACTCACTTTAAACGAGGAGGTTGGATCATGTATCATTTCTCAAGAGCCCTTTCAATCCTCGGATTGATGGGCCTGACTGTTTCTCCTCTCTTGGCAGCACCCCCTGCGGAGGTCGAGCTTCAGATCATCAACTTTACCGAGCGCCACAAGGTGGAATTCCAGATGGTACCCAGCCAGAGGGTTCCAGGTTCGCTCCTAACCGCCAAGGTGGAATTCGAGGAAGGCCAGCACCGCATCGAAATCTCCTATAACCATATGCAGCCCGCTGTGGTCTTCGGTGGAGACATCACTTGCTACGTGTTGTGGGCCATCAATCGAGAAGGAACCTACGAAAACTTGGGTGAATTCTGGGTGCGACCGGAAAAAAGAAAAGACAAGATGAAATACTCGACGGGACTGCGCAACTTCGCCCTGATGGTGACGGCCGAGCCGTATTACTTGGTGAGACGACCCTCTGAAATGATCGTCACTTACAACGGCGGCAGTCGAGATCCCAGGGCACAGTCCACCCCTCTGACTTTTAGGGATTTTGGCCCCATGCCCAGACACGATCTGGAGACCCTGGCCACGGCCAGATACGAGAGCAAAGCTCCACTGGACATCTTGCAGGCGGAAAGGGTCTATGAGATCGCCGGACGGTTGGGAGCACGACAATATGCCCAGGAGATTTATCAGCAAGCCGACATTCGCTTGCAACAGGCCAGGCAGATGTCCAAGAGTTCCCGCTCCAAAAAGGGAACCCAGGAGTTTGCCCGTAAGTCGGTGGCAGCCAGCAATGACGCCATCCAGATCACCCTGCGCCGCCAGGAGGCCGCAGAACTGGAAGAAGCCATCAACAAACAAATAGCCGAAATGGCCCAGATGAAAAAGCGTGCGGCAGCAGCCGAAGCTGAGGCCCGCCGGACTCGAGAAGAGGCTAATCGGGCTGAGGCAGCAGTACGAGCTTCCAGGGGAGAACTGGAACGCATGCAGCGCGACAAGGCCGTCATCGAAACCGAAAAGGTCGCCCTGGAATCAGCGATGGCCAATCTGCGCCGGGAAGCTCAGCGGCTGCAAAGCGAAAAATCGACGCTCACCCGGGAGAAAGGCGTCCTCGAGGGGCGTCTTCACAACGCCCTGTCACGGGTCGCCGACACCCGTGAGTCGGCGCGGGGATTCATCCTGAATCTGCCGGACATCCTTTTCGAGATCGGTAAGGCAAACCTCAAGCCCGAGGCTCGAGAGCGAATCGCCAAACTTGCAGGAATCCTGCTCATCATGCAGGAGCAGAACCTTCAAGTCGAAGGACACACTGATTCCACCGGTACTTACGAATACAACATGTCACTTTCGGAGGACCGTGCTCGATCCGTGCTCAACTTCATGGCCCAGCATGGGGTACAGCGCGCGCGAATGAGGGCGACAGGCTACGGTTTCGACCGTCCTGTCTCGGACAACGCGACAGCAGAAGGCCGCAGGAGCAACCGGCGGGTGGAAATCATTCTTTCCAAAGATGAGTTGGCAGCGACCGCGCTGCGTTAACGGAAGGCAACATCCCAACTATTTAGGACAGGGAGGGACCAGCAGCTTCATTTCTCTTGGAGGAGGAGAAATGAAGACGCTGCCCTCCCTTAAGAATAGCCCGGATGATGCATCACCCAGGCTCAGTACTTCTCCTGAGTCGATCCCGTCAGGCCTCGCCCCTTGGCTGATCTTTGGCTAAGCAAGGCCAGACCCGTCGTCAGACTGTCATTAAGATTGAATTCGGACGCTCAACCTGAGTCTTCTTGAATGGCTCGACAATTTGAGATTTCTCCGTACAGAAAGATATTCGATACCTTCAAGAAATGGTGGCCGCCATCACTCCGGATCAGCTCGAATTAATGTTACGATGAATAAGGCTAGGTTCATCAAAATCTAGGTCGGGAATGACTATGGAAGATCTCCAATATTTTCTCCAACATATTGGCACAGATCCCTCTCGCCTTATCTTTGAAGACGAGCTCACCGGCCTCTACAACCGTCGCTTCCTCCTGAACTACTTCGAACACAAATTAAACTGGGATTCTCTGGAAGCCGAGCCGGTTTCCTTGCTCATGCTGGACGTGGATCGTTTCAAGCAGATCAACGACACCCACGGTCATGACATCGGCGATCAGGCGCTCATCTGGGTGGCCAAGCTGATGAAAAAGGCGGCAGGAGAGGATGGCTTACCTGTACGCTATGCCGGTGATGAGTTCATCATTCTCCTGCCCAGCGCTCATAAAGAGACGGCCAAGAAAGTGGGCGAAGAGTTGATCCGGCTGGCCCATGAAGAACCCTGGCTGAAGGAAAAGGATGTTGAGCTTTCCATTACCCTCAGCGTCGGGGCTGCTTCCGCTCCTGAAGATGCTCAGAACGGCAAGGACCTCATCCATAAGGCAGACACCGCGCTCTATTACGCCAAAGAGTCGGGGCGGGATTGCCTTGCCGAGTCGGGAGAGGTTCCTCCCCAGGAAGTTTTCTCCAAGACCAGCCTGCACCAGTTGGAGAAAGGCACCGTCTCCGGCCGAGAGAGTCAATTTAAGCAGGTGAGCAAGGCACTGCAGGACTTCAATCAGGGCGAAAACCAGTTCGTCATCATCGAAGGGGTCGACGGCATGGGTAAGAGCGAGTTCTTGAAAACCATCCGTCTGAACCTAGCCGACAGCGACATCTTGCAAGTCGAGGTGAAGGGTAACCTTCAGGAGAATTTTCATCCCTACTACATGACCACCAACATCCTGGTTGGCATCATGAATGCGCTGCCCGATAACGGCGCAGAAATCCTAAACGATTTGACTCCTCAGGAAACCACTTATTTGAGCTACATCCTGCCCCAACTGGGCCAATCCAAAGACTCCCCTGAGCAGAAAGAGGAAGAGATTTCGCGGGACCAACTTTTTGCGACTCTTGTCGGTTTTATTCCCCGGCTCCTTGACTCGAACCCCCTCATGTTGCTCATTGACGACATGAATTTCTGTGATGAGGCCTCGCTTCTCCTGCTCCGGCGGATACTGTTGCGCGACGAAATGCCGCTTTTAGTCTGTGGGACCTCCTCCCATCTCCAGCCGGGAGAAATCCAAAGAAAGCCCGCCCCGCTTGAAAGCTTCTTCGCCCAACATCATCAGGAACTGAATATCGTCCGAGTGATGCTTACTCCGCTCACCGCCAGCGACATTGCCAAGCATTTTCAGCGAATCTTTCCTCAGGTCCATTTGCCCGAGAACTTTGACATGCGCTTAGCCCAGCTCACTCAGGGAAATCCTCTCTTTATCAGCGAGATCCTGCGCAAGCTGGTCTCGGATAGAAAGATCACCCTTACCGGAGAACAATGGGTCCTCGAACGTGTGGAAGAAGACTACCTGCCCAAGTCATTGGAGGAGATTGTCAGCCAGAAGATCGCCGTTCTTGATGAGGAAAGTCGACAGCTGCTCGATCAGGCCTCCACTTTTGGTGAAAATGTCTCCCTGAGTATGCTCACCGGGAGTTCTGAACTCGAGGAAAGCAAAGTCCTGGAATTTATCGACCAAGCTGTGGCTCAAGGGCTGATCAGCTCAGAATACCAAAGCAACGACGAGAACATTCGCTTCTTGAGCAAACGTATCTTAAACCTGACCTACGGTGCCATCCAGGAAGATCGGAAACAGGAACTGCATGAGCGTATCGGCGCCTACCAGGAAACCCTCTACGATCAACAGCTGCTCCCTTCGGCTGCCCCTCTTGCTTACCATTACCAGCTCTCGGCCAACGAGGAAAAGGCCGACCAATACCGCAAGTTGACCGAGGCCAATGACGAGAAACTATTTAACGCTGAAGAGGCAGCCGATTACACGGGTGATGAGTCCGGTGGTGGACTCTCCACCAAAAAACTCCGTATTCTTGATTCCCTGGATCGCAGCGCCGTCGACCAAGTCCCAGAGATTATTCGTGCTTTGCTGGACGCCATCGGTGAGATGGAACTCGACCCACCTAACAGCCAGGCCATCCTCGGCGCTACCCGGAAGCTCAAGGACACCATCGACAAAGTTCTGGAGGACAACGTGGACCTCCATATCACACTGGCGAAACAGTCTCTTCTGGTGAACGGCCAGCGAATGGATACCGATGAGTACAAATCCACTGCCGAGGCCTTTGCCAGGCGCATGAATCGTATACAGCTTCGAGGTCTTGCTTTCTTTGAAGGTCTCACCGAGCAGGAGCTCACCCTGATGCTGGAGGCCATTGCTCAGATGAGCGGTAAATCCATTGACCGAGGGTTCTGGAAACGTCTTGCCAAGAAACAGGACCTTTCTCATATTGAATTCAAACAGATGCGCCACAGCTACACTGCCTCTGCAGTGCCGGGTGAAGCGTCAACGGGCCTCGGCAGTTTCGGTCTGGGGGGCATCGGCCCAGGGGGCATCGGCCCGGGGGGTATCGGCCCAGGGGGTATCGGCCCGGGGGGCATGGGAGCTGGGGGCACAGGGGGCATCGTCCCAGGGGGCATCGGCCCAGGGAGTACCGGCCCAGGGAGTACCGGCCCAGGGAGTACCGGCCCAGGGAGTACCGGCCCGGGGAGTCTAGGCCGTCCCGGCCCGGGGAGTAGCAGCTCAGAGAGTTCAGGCCCCATGGGTCCAGGACCGGCAACGCAGCCGGACGATGGGACAGCCACACCTCAGCACCCAAGTGGCTCGTCAGTCGCTACGGATCCCACATCGGATGGGCAGGATCTTCCAGAGCTGGGCTGGGAGCCTAGTTCTCAGAACGGTCCGGAACCGGGTGGAACCCCGCATACGGATGTTGCAAGTTTAAAGATTGCAGCTGATGGGGTCGAATTGGCAGACGATTTTCTGGAGTCTGCAGAGGAGAGATTGAGCAACTTCTTACTGAAGGGTGATCAAGAGAAAGCGCGCCAAATCGTCAACCAGTTCTTCCAGGGATATTTACATCGAAGTGACGAGATCCGGAGCAAGGTCATCCAGATCTGTGATCGTTTGTTGCAGGATCCGAGTCTTGCCTCTCAACCTCAGTTAGTGGATCTGCTGACAGATCCGCTTCTGAGCGTTCTCATGGAAGAGGAAAATCTCGGGCTTCTTGGAACAATAGGTGCATTGCTCTCCCGAACCGCCAGCAATCACATCCAGTTTGGCGACTATAGGCGGGCGGGTCGAGTCCTGACCTACCTGCGCAAATGCCAAGAACAACTGCAGACAAAAGGACTTCAAGAGGCTGGAGCAAAGGAATTGGTTTTTTTCCGGGAACTGGATCCGAAAACCCAGCAACTTCTTTTGGAGGATCTAAAATCCCAGGAATCCGATCGTATGCAGGAAGCGACCCAGTTGCTCGATGGTTTGGGATCCCTTGCTTTCTCCATGCTCATCGAGATCATTAAGAAGGAAGATGATCCCAGAATACGACAGATTGCTTGCCATCTATTGAGCGAAGGAGGGGAAGAGACAGCCGCGCTTCTCAAACGTGAATTGGTACTTGAGGGTTTCGCCCAACAGCGCGTACGAATCCTGGAGGTGATCGACATGATCACCAAAGATCTAAGAAAGGAGCTGGCCTTTGTCCTGGAGGACGAAAGTTCCAGGGTACGACGAGCCGGTTTTCTTCTCTTGGAACGTTTAAACGACGAGCGCCTGACGCCCTTACTGGTCGACTATGCAAACCACAGAAATTCGACGATCGCCATAGCGGCGATCAAGTCCTTGGGAAAAATCAAACCTGCCGGTGCAGCAGGCGTGCTTGTTGCCCTGCTCGATTCTGCCAAGGAAACGGACCGGCTGGTGGCTGCCTGCCGAGCTCTAGGGCAGATTGCTGACCCAACAAGTGTTGCCCCGCTGGCCAAGGTCATCGCTCCGATAGGCTTTTTCTCGTTCCAAAAATCGAAGGATCCCCTGGTCCGTGCCACCGCCGCCTTCGCTCTAGCCCAAATACCTGATCCTCGAGTGGCCGAAGTACTCACGGCCCACCTGAAAGACAGCGACTGGCGAATTCGACAGACTGCCCAGGAGATCGTGAACGGCCAAAACCCCTCTCTTCCCGGTTAGCCAAACCGAAAACGTCAACCCCAGTTTACAGCTTTTACCCATCTGTGCCCTCGGACCCTCAGAATCGGAGTCAAGAGGTGAGCTCATTCTCCTAAGAGTTAGCTTAACGTGTTGAAATATAAAAAGTTAACCAAATTATTCACGCCCCTCCGAAAAGGCCGGAAAGTGGCACAGTACGTGCTTTATGCATGTCCGATGAACAATGAAGCATTTCGCTATTATGCTCGCCTGCAAAAGGTCAAGCACCTTGTCGAGGAACATTACTCAGAAAAGATCTCCCTTCAAAGAGCTGCCAACCTGGCCTGCATGGAACGAACTTCCTTTTCTCGCTTTTTTGGCAACAAAGTAGGAATCTCGTTCACTCAATGGCTCACCCAAGTACGGATCTCCAAAGCGATGGATTTGATGATGAAGAACAATGCAACGATCAGTGAGATCACTCACGAAGTGGGATTCTCTAATCTCCGGACCTTCCAAAGGGCATTCAAGAAACTCACAGATCTGACACCTTCACAATTTAGAAACAAGGTTCGCCCTTCCTAGTGTCTCGTCCCATAAATTCTCTGTTTCGTAACGAGAACCGATGAATCATCCCGGCTAGCCAAAAATCTGTCGGAATCCTGCCAAGAACTATCCTAAACCTTCGTCGAAAGGTGATTTATCACTTCTCTTATCCCTCCTCATCAACGATAATAAGGAGGACATGTTCAGAGAGATTGGTGTCCTAGAAGGAGGCTGTCATTTTACGATGACCAGCCACCGAAAGAACCAAGAGAGATCCATGGCGGGAAGTGCGGGAAACATACCTTGGTGCCTCGAGACCATTTCCTATCCCTTCTCCTGATCGATCGAGTGCCGGATCTGTTCCGACCGCGGCCGGTCGATGGAGCCGACCCATGGGCTAATCTACGAGCGACACAGGAAGGAGGGGCCAGACAGGCCTCCTCCACCTCAGACATTTCGACAGAAGAGTCGAATCTGTGGACTTTCTCGGGTAGGTTCGACTTCATTCTGGGCTCCCAAGCCCCAGTAAGGGTCAAGTCGCTGGTGTAACAGAAGCTGAGTAGATACGAAAACAAACACAGCTCATTATGATTAATCAAAAAGAAGCTCTGGATCCTGGCGAACTGGCGAACATGCTCTTGCTGAGGGGTGTTGAGATTGAATCCATTCAAGGTATTTTGGAAGCCTGTTCAGTTCAATGCTTGGAGAAAGGTGATGTGCTTATTCATGCCGGACAACCGAATCACTTTCTTTACATGCTCCTATCGGGTCGTCTGCGCATTCACCTTGAGCTTGAGTTGAATCCGATTGTCCTACTGGAACCAGGGGAGATCGTCGGCGAACTCTCTCTCATCGACGGCCAGCTGACCTCAGCCAACGTTGTTGCCGATGAGGACTGCCGCCTACTCGTACTGGGCGAAAAGGCACTGTGGTCTCTGGTTGTTTCCTGCCACGCCATAGCTCGCAATCTCTTATTTATCCTGGCTCAGCGTTTGCGCCATGGAAATTCTCTCATCTGGACAGCTCAACAGTTACAGCCAGTTGAGCGCTACGCGGTGATCGATGTTCTGACCGGTCTCCATAACCGTCATGGGCTGGACACTCTGCTGACACAGGCGATGCGACACAGTAAACAGGGTGGCTTGGCTCTTTCTTCACTGCTCTTTGATATCGATAATTTCGACAGTTACAACGACTCCTATGGACATCGAGGGGGTGACCGTGTCCTTTATACAATCGCACGCACTCTAAGAGAAGTTATGGGTGAGAAGGGACTGATCGCCCGCTACGGCGGGGACCAGTTCCTCATCCTGATGCCGGACACGGATGCCCGTACTGCCAAGGAGACCGGTGACCACCTGCGTGGGGAGGCCTGCAAGGCCAAAATTTATCGAGCAGACCGACGTGTTCTCCCCCCCGTTACCCTCTCCGCTGGTCTGGCTCAGATGAGCGAGGAGGATACGCCCGTATCCTTGATCGCAGCAACCAAGTGGGCCCTTCATCAGGCTAAGAGAGAGGGAGGCGATCGGTTGTCTCTGGTGGACCGTCCCCGCTGACCCGATCCGTCACTCAGGTACCCTACCTCGACCTGAGAAGAAATTTCTGAAATTCGTGCCCACGCAATGATAGTATGGAAAGAGAACAGTTCATTGAGTTTACATGGACTACGAATTCATAGGGATCCGATGAAAGCAAGACTGGCTAGGAATTTATTTGGCATTGTCTTACTTCTTAATGGGGTCCTACTTCTCAATGTGGGTTGCTCCTCGGCAACAAAGAACCTAGGCTCACTGGGTGATCCCCTGAAAAGAATTTCTGTTCAAAGAACCCCGGCAGCCGGGGTATCCATCACCAGAAAAAAAGAAGAAGACAGGTATGATTTTTATATCTCTTTACTCGATGAATCTGGGGAGCCTTCTAAAACCTATATCGTCAAGGGTTTCAGCGAACAAGCGAAGGCTCAGTTCTACGGGAATCTGAATTCTGTGATCATCAACGATAAGAGCGAGATCCTCTATGCATTGGTTGTTGATAAAGACATTGAATATCGAAGACATCTAGATGATCCGGAATAGCTGGCACCCCCACGCTCATAACAACTCTGACTCCAGTTTTGGAATAATCCCGGCTAGAGGAAGGCCTATGAGCAAGGGGGAGCATCGAACTCGGGCCTCCCGATCTGCTCGCGGGTACCGCACCAGGAATGACCCAGCACGATCTCCCCTTCTACCGGTGGAGTGAAACCCCGGCCGCTTTCCCGGGTGTTCAGCACATCGTAAAAGTCCAGGCGTATTCGATCCGGATTCACCTCCAGGACGGAAAAGCCGAAGTGTCTGGAAAAGTGCCGTTGGCGGAGGAAGGGACCTTGGGGAGGTCGGTTCCGGCCCTTGCTTTTTCCGGCGGCACCCTGTACCACCTGCTCGAACCCTCGGGCCGTGAGGTGCTCCTGGTGATGGGCGTGGCCGGCAAGATAGACATGGACGTCGCACTCACGAAAGAGCGGTCCTTCGACAAGCGCCCGGGTGCGCCGCTCGTTGGCGTCCCCCCGGTGATGTCCACTGTTGTAGACGGGCTGATGCCCGAAGACAATTTTCCATCGGTTGGGATTGCTCTCATCACACAACGCTCCCTTTGCCGAGGCGATCTGAAGACCATTTAAATCCCTTCGCTCGTCGGTGTCGGTGTGAAGCCCATAAATCTGTATCCAATCCGGCAGTAGCGGGACCTCGTAGTGGAGGGCCGGCATCCGCCAGAGCTTGCTGAACTCCGAGTAGGTGAGCATCGATCCCAGTGCGTTCCTGCGATAGTCATGATTACCGGCCACTGCCCAGAAGTGAAATCCAGTGAACTCACTGAAGCTCCGGTAGGGAGCCTCGAACTTTCGGTCGAACTGTTCAAGAATTTCCCGATAGCTGGCATCAGCATCGGACCGCGCCCTGACTTCGATGCCGTCGTCATAGATGTTGTCACCCAGCATGAGTGCGAAGTCACAGCCTCTCTGGCGGCAAACCTCGTACATGGCATGACCTACCCGGTATTGACCAGCCTTGCCGGTCCCGCTATCGCCAAAGACCAGGATGACCAGCTCATTCCGGTCCCTCAGGTCTGTGACATCAAAAGGCCAACCGGGAAGGCTGGCTCCCAAGGAACCCGAGAGAAAAAGTACAATGATGGCCACAAAGTGAATTGCCTTGTTGCTCATGGTTTGACTCCCGCGTAAGAAGGGGTCAAATCTTGTAATATATACATTAAATCTTTTCTTAACCCCTTGTCATCTGCCAATCGTCGCCTGATGTTGCGTATCGTCGCCCCGGCACTGGCGTAACTCGATAAGCCAAATTCATCAGCAATGGTAGCAAGCGTCATGCCCCCTGTGTCCTGGCACACATGCATGGCCAAGGACCTGGCGGGCGTCTTCACCCCTTTGCCCCGGGTGGAGGTGAAAATCTGGGTCTTCGGGACACCGTAGTAACGAGCCACAACAG
>JADFOI010000031.1 GCA_022562935.1 Acidobacteriota bacterium | reverse complement strand
CAGGGTAAGCTCAAGCCGGTCATTGATCAGGAGTTTGCTCTATCGGAGGGAAGGAGTGCTCTGGAACATCTCCAAAAACAAAACCAGTACGGAAAAGTCGTCCTCATCCCGTAGCGCGCGCCGCACGCGTTCCAGGTTCCAAGTTCCAAGTTCCAAGTCCCAGGTTCCGATTTTTGAATTTTGAATTTCACCCGGCCTGCCGGCTGCGGGTCAGGATCTTCTAGAAGGTCGCGGTAAGAAACTCAATCGCGTCTTTCACGTCAGCTCTGATCAGAGCCCAGCCGTGAGGCTCCCCTTCCAGGATCTGGAAAACACTGGAAACTCCTCGATCGATCAGGATCTGGTGAACGATCCGAATGCTTCGCTCCATGGGGAAGAAAGCTTCGTAACGGTCCGCGGTACCGTAGGACAAATAAACCTTCAAGTCTTTAAGATCGGCGCTGCGAGCGAGAACTTCCACACTATTTTTTAGCCAATGATCCCGATTAAAGGGCGTTCCGAAAACGGGATTGAACAAGCCAGAAAATCTTCTTACCGCCCCGGCTGAAGAAGCATTCATCAGTTTCGATGGATCGTCACCCAGGAGAATAATCGGCGAGCCTGCCGCAACGGAGCTGTAAAGATCAGGGTATTTCATAGCCATTTTGAGTGCGGCGAACCCTCCCAAGGAGGTTCCGCCGATGACTCGATTCGCTCGCCCGGCTTTGACGCGAAAATTCTTCTCAATTTCCTGAATGAGGTCCTTGTAAATGTATTCTTCACCGTTCCAGCTTCCGTCCTCATAATCCGTGTAGAAGGGATTTTCCCCATAGGGGTGGACCATCAAAAACTGCGGTACGTTGTCGTTGAGGAACAGATTTTCGATGGCCTGGGGAATGTTGTCATACCGTTGCTGTGTCCAATAGGCATGGTTATTGTTCATCCCATGAAGAAAGTAGATGACGGGAAAGTTCCGGTCCGGCTCCAAGTCGTAGGCAGGAGGCAGGAGAATGCTGTAGGGGGTCTGCTCACCCAGCGCGGAGGAAACAAAGTCTCGAAATTCTACTCGGGATCCTCCCTCCAATTGAATAGTTTGAGGTGTTCCAACAGGCCGGGTTGACCATGGTCGCTGACCCCAGGTTGCAAGGGAGGCTAGAGAAAGTACAAGGATCGGTAAAAGAAAGAATTTTGTTTTTGCCATCTTAAGACTCGAGACTGTTTAAAATTTTCTTGATATAGGACGAGACAGGATAACCTTTCTGGCCCGGTCGCGTCCAGGTGAATTTTTGGTGGGGCGCCGGACTTTGAAGGGAGACCAGCACGGGGTGAAAATTCAGTTTCCGAAAGGTAATCCGATGAGCCACGGGAGCGGTTTTCTCCCGGACTTTCAGATGTAACCCGTGAGTCTTCTTGAATTTTTCTGCCAGCCGGGGGGTGGGCGGCCCCTGGATACGCGGAAACTCCCAGAATCCTCTCAAAAAGGTGTCCTCCCAGTTTTGTGTAAGCAGATATTTTTCACCTCTCGCAATCAGGGCGACCGTATAGTGAAACTCCTGGACAGCGCGCCGGGTGCGTGGTCGGGGGAGAGTCTTTTCCAACCCTTTCTGGTAGGCGAGACAACTGGCGGCCAATGGGCAGGACACGCACTGAGGATTGCGGGGGGTACACACCAAGGCCCCCATTTCCATCAAAGCCTGATTGAAATCGCGAATATTTTCGGAAACAGAAGCCTCGCTGACCAGCTGGACTAGAAATTTTTGGAGTTGTGCAAGTGTTGACCCTTCAAGGACGCCCTCGATCTTGAGATAGCGAGAAAAGAGCCGGCTAATGTTGCCGTCCAGGATGGGCACAGGTTCTCCGTAGGCGAGAGAAAGGATGGCACCCGCCGTGTAGGGACCGATGCCGGGCAGCTGCAGAACCTGGCTGAAGTCTCGGGGGAATTCACCCCCATGCTGTTCGCACAGGATTTGGGCGGTTTTATGGAGGTTGCGCGCACGCTTGTAATATCCCAGTCCGGACCAGGCAGAGAGGATCTCGTTTTCCTGTGCGTCAGCCAGCGCTTCAATGTTTGGATAGGTTCTCAGGAATTCTTCGAAGTAAGGGACTACTGTTTTGACCTGTGTCTGCTGGAGCATGATTTCGGAGACCCACACTCGATAGGGATCAGAATCCGTTCTCCAGGGCAGCTCGCGCCTATTCTCCCGATACCACTTCAAAAGGCGAGAAGCGAGTTCTTTGACGGGAATAGGCAGTTTGAGCATAGCTTTAGATAACCCGCTTTCTTCTGTCAGACCTCCGTGCTCCTCTGCCAGTTGTCAGCTCTTTTGCTGTCGAACGCATCGTTATCATACACTGAGACGTTGTCGAATCGAACCATCTTCCATGTGGACATGGACGCCTTTTATGCGTCCATCGAGCAGCGTGAGCGCCCAGAATACCGAGGCAAACCGGTCATTGTCGGAGCCGATCCTCGAGAGGGGCGAGGCCGAGGTGTGGTCGCTGCCTGTTCCTATGAGGCACGAAGGTTCGGAATCCATTCCGCCATGCCCATTGGCCGAGCCTTCCGATTGTGCCCGAAGGGAATCTACCTGCGCCCCGAATTCAAGAAATATACCCAGGTCAGCCGTGACATCCGGGCCATCTTTCGTTCCTTTGCTTATCTTGTGGAGCCCCTGAGTATTGACGAGGCTTTCCTGGACATGTCCCAGGAAGTGAGTGATGGTGAAGCCGCCGTCAAGGTCGCCCAGTTGCTAAAGAACACCATTCTCCAAGATCAGCAGCTGACCTCCTCAATTGGAATTGCGCCCAATAAGTTTGTTGCCAAGATCGCTTCGGACTTGAAGAAACCTGATGGTTTAACCCTGGTTCTTTCCCATCAGGTGCAAAGTTTTCTCGATCCTCTTCCCATTTCGCGACTTTGGGGAGTGGGACCGAAAACCGAGACAAAGCTTTCCCAAATGGGGATCAAAACGATCCTGCAGCTTCGCCATTACCAGAAAGATGTACTGGTACAGCGTCTCGGAAAAATGGGGGCCCATCTCTGGACCCTGTCCAATGGCGTTGACAATCGGCCGGTGATGGAGAGTCGGGAAGCCAAATCCATCGGTCACGAGCACACCTTTCCTGAAGATGCCTGGGATAACGAAACCTTGGAACAAACTCTATTTCGCCTCAGTGCCAGTATCTCCCAGCGGCTGTCTGAAAAGGGACTCTCCGGCAAGACTATTACTCTTAAGCTGCGTTATTCGGATTTCACCACCATCACCCGGCAAACCACACTGCGTGAGGCGCTGGAGGATGAATCCGATATCTATCAGCTTGCCCGAAAGTTGCTGAGAAAGTTTCGTGATTCGAAGCGTAAGATTCGTCTCATCGGTGTTTCCGTCTCTTCACTTCAATCAAGGAACGAGTCTGCGCGCCGACAGATGAGGCTCTTTTAGTAGTCGTAAAGGGCAGCCGGTGGCTGATCCCTACCGAATGAGCAGCAAGAATCTCCGGAATGTGGGAGGCACCTCAGGTGCCGAATCCGAAAACCAGGAGCTGTTTTGTGGGCCGTTCGGCACCTGAGGGGCCTCCCCCACATTCCGGAGGTCTTCGCAATCCTGACGGTCCCGGCGAGCCACCGGCTCGCCCCTACGTCACGTCATTGCCAGGGTCTTCAATGGCGGGAATGATGTGATGGAGGAATTGGGCGGCCATGCTTCCGTCCACAACCCGGTGATCTGAAGTAATACTCAGATTCATCATATCGCGTATGACGATTTGACCATCCTGAACGACAGGCCTCTGAGAAATCTTGTGGATACCGAGAATGGCAACTTCCGGGTAGTTGATAATGGGGGTTGCCAGCACTCCACCCAGCGCTCCTAAACTGGTGATGGTGAAGGTTCCGTCCCGCAGATCCTCGAGCTTGGTTTTACCTGCGGAAGCGGCCTCGGAAAGCTGTGCGATCTCCTGTGCAAGCTGAAGAATGCCCTTCTTGTCCACCTGCTTCACAACGGGAACAATCAATCCTTGAGGGGTGTCCGAGGCGATTCCAATGTTGTAATAGTGCTTGAGCCGGATGACTTCCTTTTCTTCATCCAGAGAGGAATTGAGCAGAGGATATTCTTTCAGCCCTGTGACGATAGCTTTCATGATGAAGGGAAGATAGGTCAGACGAATCCCTTGGCCTTTTTCGGACTCCAGAAAGCGTTTCCGCAAACGCACCATTTCCGTAGCGTCCACCTCTTCCACATAGGTAAAGTGAGCAGCCTTTTCTCGGGAGATCATCAGGTGTTCACCCATTCTCTTGCGAACTCCGCGATAGGGTATTGTCTCCACTTTCCCAGTTGCAGGGGTGTTCTGGACCGGTGCGGACTTCGATCTGACGATGCTGCTCCGATGGCCTTCGAGATCCTCCCGGGTCACCCTGCCACCCCGTCCGCTGCCTTGAATCTCGGTGAGGTCGATTCCCATCTGACGGGCCAGCCTTCGAACCGCAGGTGTGGCCAGTACAGGCTCTTTTGCTGTTTTGCTTCTGTCCCTTGGAGTCGACCGGACCTTCGTTTGACCCGATTGTGTTTTCTTGGACTGAGTATGAGCACGGTGGTGCTCTGGCGGCTTGACCCCTTCTTCGGTCTCTTCGATCACCACCAGGGTTGCTCCCACTTCGATCATTTCTCCATCTTTTCCGATCCGTTTGGCGATCTTGCCCTTTACAGGAGAGGAGATCTCCACGGTAGCTTTGTCGGTCATGATCTCCACGATGGGCTGATCCTCATTAATGTACTCACCCTCCTTGACCAGCCAGCGAACGATTTCACCCTCAACGATGCCCTCTCCAATGTCAGGAAACCTGAATTCAAAAGCCATAGCTATTCAAAAATCCATTCCATCTCTCAGTGCTTTCAGGATGCGTGTTTCGTTGGGTAGGTAATGGTGTTCGAAGGTATAAGGGAAAGGAATGTCGAAGCCCGTAACCCTGAAGATGGGCGCCTGGAGATGGAGAAGCGCTTTTTCACTGATGGTGGCCGAAAGCTCCGCCCCGAAGCCGCATGTTCTGGGGGCTTCATGGACGATGACTACCCGACTTGTTTTCTTGACCGAAGCGATAACGGTATCGATATCGTAAGGAAGCAGTGTGCGCATGTCGATAACCTCGACGGAAAACTGGTCTTCTTCTGCAGCTGTCTCGGCGGCCTCAAGCGCTACTCTCACCATGGCCCCGTAGGTCACCACGGTGATGTCCTCGCCTTCTCGAACCACCTTCGCCTTGCCTAGTTCGATGACGTATACTTCCTCGGGCACCTCTCCTCGAGCCGCTCGGTAGAGGCTCTTGGGCTCCAGGAAGATCACCGGGTTGTCATCTCGGATCGAAGCAATCAGTAATCCCTTGGCATCGTAAGGATTGGAGGGCATCACGACCTTCAGCCCCGCGGTGTGAATGAAATAGGTTTCCGGACTCTGCGAGTGGTAAAGGCCTCCTTTTATCCCGCCGCCAGAGGGAGCGCGAATGACCATGGGACAAGTGAACTGTCCGCCAGATCGATAGCGCATTTTAGCGGCTTCGTTGACGATTTGGTCAAAGGCGGGGTAGATGAAGTCGACGAACTGAATCTCCGGTACCGGACGCAGTCCGTAAAGGGCCATCCCGATGGCACACCCTATAATCCCAGCTTCGGCCAGCGGTGTGTCAAAAACCCGATCGGAACCGAATTCCTGGAAGAGCCCCTGAGTAGCGCGGAAGACACCACCGAACTTTCCCACGTCCTCACCCATAATCACGACTCGGTCGTCGCGCTTCATCTCCGCACGAAGAGCATCATTGACGGCTTGGATGATGTTTATTGTCGGCATGAATTTCGTGTTAACCGGAATGATGCATCATTCCGGCTAGCGGTCCTGTTGTACGGATTCGTACTCCTGCGAGGCGCGAAGTTCCTCACGCTGTTCTTCCAGGTTCCAGGGTACAGTGTCCAGCACATCCTCGAACATTGTATCTATGCAGGGCGGGCCTATCTTTTCAGCCTTTTTCAGTGCCACTTCAATTTCGTCTTTGATTTGTTCCTCCAAACTGGCATCCTTGGTTTCACTCCAGGCTCCATCATTGATGAGGTAGGATTTGAAACGAGAAATCGGATCCTTCTTGAGCCATTCCTGAACTTCCTTCTCATCCCGATATACTCGAGGATCGTCTGATGTGGAGTGACCTCCCTGGCGGTAAGTCACCGCCTCAATGAGAGTCGCTCCTTCTCCACGGCGAGCCCTGTCGACGGCTTCCCGGGTGACCGAATAGACGGCAAGGATATCGTTGCCGTCCACTTCCACACCTTCAATATTGTAAGCCGTTGCTTTTTCGGCAAGTGTTCGCGACGCGGTTTGAAACTGCCGTGGAACGGAGATGGCCCACTGGTTGTTCCTACAGAGAAAAATAGTGGACGTTTTGTAAACGCCGGCAAAATTCAGGGCCACGTGAAAATCTCCTTCCGAAGTGGCCCCATCACCGAAATAGACGAGGGCAACGTCCTTGCTGCCCGTTAATCGGGCAGCAAGCCCGATCCCCGTGGCATGGGGAATCTGATTCCCGACCGGACTCGAGATGGACCCGAAACGCAGTTTCCTGGAGGCATAGTGATTGGGCATTTGCCTGCCCTTGATGGCGTCCTGTTCGTTGCCGAACAATTGGCAGCACAGGTCGAAAAGAGGGAAACCTCGAAGCAAAGCCGCTCCCAGCTCACGGTAGCAGGGAATGATCCAATCCTTCGGTTTGAGAGCAAAGGCACTCCCAATGATGGCGGCTTCCTCACCCATGGAACCGACGTAAAAGCCTATTCTGCCTTGTCTTTGCAGTGTGATCATCCGCTCATCAACTCGACGATTCAGGAGCATCACACGATACAGGCGGAGCAGATCCTTCCGGTTGAGGGAGGGCACCTTCTGTCCCTTCAACACCTTCCCCTCCGGGTCCAAGAATCCGACCAGTCCCTCCGACATACGCTAGGAAGTATAACTTTGGCACTAGACAACAGGCAAATGACAACAGGAAACTGACAACTGACAACAGCCGGCAGACCGGCTGAAATTCCAAATTCAAAATTCCAAATCCCAAACAAATTCAAAATCTCAAATTCCAAATTCAAAACGAATTATTTTTTTGATTTTCTATTTCCTAATTTTCAATTTTCTGCGCGCTGCGCGCAGTGCGGAAAGCGTTCTCTCTTTTGTCATACCAACACGTTATATAGGCAAAGATAGTTTTATAAGAAAGGAGTCAACGGATGGCTAAGGCAAAAGCAGGAAAAAAGAAGGCTACCAAGAAGAAGGCTACCAAGAAGAAGGCCACGCGCAAGAAGGTAACGGTCAAGAAGAAGGCCACTAAGAAGAAGGCCACCAAGAAGAAAGCCACCAAGAAGAAAGCCACGAAAAAGAAGGCCACCAAGAAGAGGGCCAAAGCCCGAAAGAGGTAGCTCACTGTGGGCTCGGCCATTACCTGTGCCGGGCCCTTCCTCCTCCCCTAGCGCGCATGAGCGCGCAGAAAATTAGGAAAAAAGAATTCGTTTGGGATTTCCGCTGACACCAGTCTGCGGTCAGCGAGTCAGCGGGTCAGGATTTTCCCGCGCCTCCATCAGCCTCTCGATTTCACTGATCTCTCGAGGAGCAGTCTGGGAGAGCACCTGGTAGCCGTCTTCAGTTACCAGGATGTTGTCTTCAATGCGGACGCCGATATTCATGAACTTCCTGAGAGCCAGACGGATCTTGTCCAGTTCCTTTTCGCTGACTCCCTGCGCGATCAGTCTTTCCTCGGAGTCTTCTCGCACGTAGATGCCGGGTTCGATCGTCAAGACCATGTTTGGTTGCAAATGGTCACCAGATTGGACATCGTGCACAGCAAGCCCGATGAAGTGCCCCACCCCATGAAGAAAGAAAACACGATACTGATTTGTTGAGAGGTCGGTAATGAGCCCAAGGTGAAACAGTCCTTCCTTGAGCACTTCCGTTGCCTTTTGATGAACCGTTACAATGGGCACCCCAGGTTTGATCAAGGCTATGGATTCCTTTTGGGCATTCAGCACCAGTTGGTAGATTGCAGCCTGCTCTGGAGTGAAAGTTCCGTTAACGGGGATGGTTCGGGTAATGTCAGCAGCGTAATAATTGTACTCGGCTCCGATATCCATCAGCAAAAGTTCACCATCCTGGATCTGTCTTTGGCTCTCTTGATAGTGCAGAGTGGTGGCATTGGGGCCGGATGCGACAATGGAGGGAAAAGCCCAGTCAAATGAGTTTCTCTTCTTAAAGACGTATTCAATCAGGGCTTCCACTTCGTATTCCCAGAGACCCGGATGCAGGATCTTCATCACCTCAAGCTGTGCTTCGATGGTGATATCGATAGCTTCTTGAAGCTGTTGGATCTCATAGGGGGACTTGATCACCCTGAGTTGCTGGAAAATCTGGGACGCGTCTTTGATCTGAATTCCAGTGAACCGCTCTCGCAAACGGTTGGCGAATCGAAACTCCTCGCTGATTTCTCCGGTCGACCCCGGTTTGGGTTCCATGAGCAGGTAAACGTCCGCCACACCCTTTTGAAGGTCTGCGAAAAAGTCATCGAACTGGCTGGATTGGCTCCGGTAGGGACGTCCGTACAAAACGGAATTCAGGAAAGAATCAAATTCAGAAGAGCTCCAAACGGTTTGGATACCGCTTATGCCCTCAACCTCTTCAGGACTCGCCATTTTTCCATACCACAATTCTCGGTGAGGATCACGATCGGGCGAAAACAAGATCTCACGTCTGGAGGAATTCTGTGGCATCAAGACGAGTGTGGTTTCCGGATGACGAATTCCCGTGAGATAAAAAAGGTTGTTTTCCTGGCGGAACTCATAGGAAACATCCCCCGAATAAGGGCGCACGTCGGCGCTGAATAGAATCAGCATTCCGCGATTCCCCATCTTTTCCATGACCGATTGTCGCCTCTGAACGAGATCGGCCCTTAAATCCGGATCATTGGCGAAGAGGGTAGGCCAAATCAGGAGCCATGACAGTAAGTGAATCCACTTGCCCATTTTGTTTTCCAAGAGGTTGATGGTTGGACTCTAACAAATGAAGCGGAGTTTTTCTACGAACTCGCGAGGTCCCTAACCCATCAGCTCCTTGTATGCGTTGACTGCCAATTCATCGCAGCGTTCGTTTTCAGGATGGCCGACGTGCCCTCGCACCAATTCAAAACTCAGCTTGTGCATTTGAGTCAGTGCGTCCAGTTGTTTCCACTGCTCGACATTTTTGACAGGCTTCAGTCCGTTACTCGTTTTTCGTTTCCAACCCCGGCGTTTCCAATTCTGGATCCACTCGGTGAGTCCCTGTTTCAAGTAGGTACTGTCGGTCACGACATGTACGCGTGTAGATCTTTGCAGAGATTGTAGACCTTCTATGAGGGCCTGCAATTCCATTTGGTTGTTGGTGGTTTGCGGGGTAGCGCCAGTCTTTTCCATGGACTTTCCGGTGGTCACGTGGCGAAGAATAAAAGCCCAACCTCCCGGTCCGGGATTTCCACTGCAGGCGCCATCCGTGTATATAATGACTTCCGCGTCAACAGAGGCCTTTTCCATGTCCGTCATTCGGTTTGTCCCCATGATTGAAGAATGATACACATTGGCCGGTGGAGAAGCCAGAGGGTATACTGTACAGGATTTGATGGATCGATAGGAGTAGGAAATGCCTGAGACTGACAAGCTGAAGATGGATATCGTGGAGGCGCTGAAAAGCATTAAGGATCCCGACCTGGGTCGGGACATCGTGTCGCTGGGCTTTGTAAAAGACGTCAAGTTCTGCAGTGGTGTGGCGGCCGTAACCATTGAACTGACGACGCCTGCCTGCCCCGTCAAGGATCAGATGAGGGAGGAAGCAAGGCAAGCGATTCTTGCACTGGACGGAGTCGACGAGGCCAACGTTGAAATGACGGCACGTGTTCGATCGTCTTCTTCGGAAAGTACGGGTCTGCTCCCTGGAGTGAAGAACGTCATCCCCGTGGCCAGCGGAAAGGGAGGAGTGGGTAAATCAACCGTCAGTGCAAACCTGGCGGTGGCTCTGGCACAAAGTGGTGCACAGGTGGGATTGATGGATGCTGACGTCTATGGACCCAGTATTCCCACCCTGATGGGTCTTTCCGAGAAGCCCGTCTCCGGGCCCAACCGACAAATGATTCCCGTCACCCAGTATGGTTTGAAAATCATATCCATGGGCTTTTTTCTTCCTGAAGAGAAGGCGGTGATCTGGCGTGGACCCATGCTGGACAAAATGATCACTCAATTCCTGGGAGGGGTGCAGTGGGGTGAGTTGGATTATCTGATTATTGATCTACCGCCCGGAACCGGCGACATCCAGTTGAGCCTGTGCCAGAAGGTTCCATTGACTGGTGCGGTGATCGTTTCAACGCCTCAGGATGTGGCTCTGAATGTGGCCCAGAAGGCCATTGCCATGTTCAATCAGTTGAATACACCGGTTCTCGGCATTGTAGAGAACATGAGCCACTATCGGTGCAGCCATTGTGGTCACCGGGATGATATTTTCGGGACAGGCGGAGCACGTAAGGTGAGTGAGAGCAGGGGATTGCCCTTCCTGGGAGAAATCCCGCTTTCCACCAATATTCGTGTCCATTCAGACCAGGGAAAACCGGTGGTATTGGCTGAGCCGGAATCAGAGCAGGCCAAAGCCTTTTTGCAGGTAGCGGAGAACACGGCCGCTCAGATCAGCATCCGCGCCATGGCGGGAGAACTCGAGCAGGATATCAAGGTGTCGTTTTAATGGATGAGCAGACTCGCTCGGGCGACTACAGCTCGCCCATCCCCCGTGAAATCACGCGGGCAGGTGATCACGACATCCGAATCCTTTGGAAGAGTGGGCACGAAAGTCTCTATCCGGCGCGTTATCTGCGACTGAAATGTCCCTGCGCGGTATGTGTGGATGAGTGGACGGGTCGGGAAAAACTCAGACCTCAGGCGGTCACCGAGGATGTTGCTCCCAGCTCACTCGAGCTAGTCGGTCGATACGGTTTGAGGGTGCGCTGGACGGATGGCCACTCCGACGGCATCTACACCTTCAAGCTCCTCCGAGAGCTGTGCCCCTGTTGTAGGGGTCAGCCGGTGGCTGACCCGAACAGTTGAACCTGCCAAAACCCTAGCCACACAGGTCGAGATCGCGTAACTTGTCCGGTTCGGGTCAGCCACCGGCTGACCTCTACACATCTTTTTTTTTCTTCAGCACGGAGAGGTGGTGCCGGTAGTCGGAACGAACGGCGATGAAATCCTTGTGCTCCAGCTTGAGTTCGGCCGTAATTTGGCGAATCTGCCTGTCCTCGGCACCAGAGATGTTTTCGTCTGTGGAGGAGACCGCAAATAGACAATGCAGCAAAGCAATTTTCTGCTTCTGCGTTGCCATTTTGTTGAACTCCCGTGTCACCAAATAGTTTTCCGTTCCTCCAAACAGCACATTCTGGGTTTTTGCGATCTGAACCACAATGATTGCCTGTTCTTCGGGTAACTGGCTCAGCTCCATGACTGAACGTTCCATCTCACGGGTTTCTTCCTCACTGATTTCCAGATCAGCATGAGCCACCCGGCCCAGGATGTAGGCAAAGACAGCGATATACCGGGCCTGCTGCGGATCCATCTGATTCAAGGCCTGGGTGATCTTACGGACGGTCTCGGTTTCCGTGGATACCGTCTCCGAGTCCGCCTGTTTTTCCAGACCGAGAAATCTGTAAAGTGACATAGGAAGCGAGAACGGCAGCTTACAAGACCGTTTCAAGAGGGTCAAGAAGGGAAAATCTGTTTAATCATTCAGGCCAGATACTCCTTCGCGGTCTCCAGATCGCGGCGGGTTTGAAAGAAACGCGTTTGGATCTTCCCTTCCCTTTGCTCGCTCATGAGTGGATACTTCTTCAACAGCCCCTCCAGGAAGGCTTCCAGAAACGACCCGGGCTCCGGTTCTCCGGAAGCGTCCTTCAACTCTCGGCCTCTCCTTTGCAGTTCCAATAAACGACTGTATCCGGCCTGAAAGAAGGACTGAAGATAATGGTGTCGCAGATCCTCAGAAGCCTTTTGAAGATTCCCCTTTGAATGCCAGTCCAGGCCCAGATTGATTCCCGTGACTGCTTTGCCGATCGTTTCCTTGACGCGCTCCGGATTCGCCGGGGAAGCACGGTCTGCCGACAAGACCTTGTTGCAAACAAAGAAAAGCTCTTCCAATAGGGCTTGCGTCTCATGAGGGTTGGTGATTAGAGCAAAAGCTTTAAAAAGCAATAGAGGGCCTTGGAACTCTTCCTCGAACCGGACTGGTAGAGTGCTCACTTCCCGGATCTGTTCCTGCTTCTTTTCCGGTAAGGGCTCCTCCGGCGGGAAATAGGTATAAATATCGATGGCTTCAAAGTAATCCTGAAAACCCATCTCTTCGACCCGACTCTTCCGATATTGGTAAGCTACTTCCTCGATTTCAATCGAGGTCCGAGTCGCACTCGACTCGAACAGGATGGCAACATAAGCGGGCTCCAATTCGTAAAGGCGAATAATCAAAGCACGAAGCAGACGGGACTCTTCGGAATTCTGGGGCAGTATGATTAAATAATTCTTATCGGGTGTTTCCAACCATTCCCCTGCCTGCGGCTCAGCCTCATATTCATCTTCCTCGACCTTTGGATAAATCTTCAGCTTGCGTTTGAAGAGCAGTTCCCACAATTCCGGATCAGCAGCGCGAATGAGTTTTCGAGCCACCGGATCTTCAGCTTGCACGATGTGCCGCTCCAGATCTAGAAACTGCTCGCTGCTCATGTTGTCTCCCGACCACAAATCGAGGTCCAGGATTCCGGTCCACTGTTCCTCGGTCACATGGGGCAGGAGTCCTAAGAACTCCTCATCCCCCAACTCTTTTATTCCAAAAAAGAGGTGAGGCACGGCCAACTTTCGAATCTGCCCCCGGGTGTCGGCTGACTCGAGCAGGGCTCTCACATCGACCGGTCGATAGACACTGTTATAGATCAGCTCTTCTGGGCGATGAACGAGAGCTTCCCCTGCATCAATCTTCTCAGCCATGCGTACAGTCTACTTTCTCTTGCTTTGACTCGCTAATTGGTCCGCTCTTCGAATAGGCTCGGGCAGTCGAAAGCGCGAAGTCATGGCAAGAGTCCAGTGTACGCACTCCTTAAGGGGCAGACCATACCCCACGGAAACGAAAACGGGTTGGACTCCCGTCCGTGTGCGCAGTACCTTTCCAATGACTTCCCCCTTGTGGATCAAATCTGTGGAAGAGCCCTTTGGGTTACCGGGTTCTCTGAACTCCCCGCAAAGACGCGATTTCCCGATACCAATGGTGGGATGCTTGAGCCACAGTCCCAGATGAGCGGCGATGCCAAAACGGCGGGGATGGGCTTGCCCGTGTCCATCCACCAGGATCAGATCCGGAAGGTCAGAAAGCTGCTCGAGAGCCTTTAAAATGGGGGGAATCTCTCGAAAGCTGAGCAAACCGGGAATATAGGGAAACGGGGTCTTCATCTTTGCAACCGCTGACTCAACGGTTTCAAAGTCGTCACAGGAGACTACAACCACCGTGGCCACCGATTGCTCTTTTTCACGGAGGTAGGCGACGTCCACCCCGGCGATGCGCTGAGGGTGCCTCAGAGTGAGATGAGTCTTGACCTGATCCTTCAGCTGCTTCTGGAGTTGAATGGCCTCCTTGGGAGTAAGGTTCCAGGGGTGCATCACCTTCGAATCTCGGCCTAGCCACCGGGCCCTTAACGATGGAACAGGTTCTTGGGCATGTGCATGCTCACCAGAACGTTGGGGAGGTCGACGACTTCTGAAATTTTCAGGTCACCTGCCAGCGAGCAGAGACTATAGGCCTCGATCGGCGTCAAATGGTGTTCGGCGACCAGATAGTCCACCATGAACTGGGTGGCCTTGCGTGCAGCCTCATCGATCGTGGGTGCAAATCCCGTGACCGCATAATATTCATCGGTCTCGTACTGGGGTTCGGAAATCTGTCGTCCTCCCTTGATGACCTCCACCTGATAGACGATACGCATGGGTGCCTCGAGGGCGATACCGGATACTTCACCGTCTCCCTGGGCTGCGTGAGTGTCGCCGATGGAGAAAAGTGCCCCTTCCACCAGGACCGGGAAATAAACGATGGTTCCTTCCGTCATATACTTGTTGTCCATATTTCCGCCATTTTCTCGTGGAGGGCGGGTTCTGAGCATCTCATCGGTGTCCGGAGCCACACCCATGACCCCCGGAAACGGCTTGATGGGAATCGAGATGTTGTCGGAAAAGCGAGCTAGCCCCGATTCATTGTCAATCTGGAACGTCTTCAGTAAGGGCTCACCGGGTACATCAGGGAGAAATCCCCTCCCTGGTCGGGCAGCCGTCCAGCCCCAGCCCAGCACTTCCAGTTCAATTAAGGTAACGGCCAGAGTATCTCCCGGTTCCGCACCCTCGACATAGACCGGACCGGTCAGGGGATGAACCAGAGAACTGTCCATGTTTAAGAGATCCTCAATCGTCGATGTAGGGCTGATCTGTTGATCGGAGGCCTCCTTTGTCTGCACCTCGATCACTGCGCCTGAAGGAACTCTAAGCACGGGAGGAATGGTTCGGCTCCACCTGTTGTGGGTGTTCTCGCTGGTCAAGAAGTACTCCGCGGCAGGCTTGGTCGACTGCTCGACTTGCACCTCTTCTCTCTCACCTGAGCAGCCGAGCAGCCACAGGGTGGCGAGTACCAGGGACAAGGAAAAGCGAACAGCAGGCAATATAGAGTGGTTCATGGATTCTACCTCCCTAGCCCGGATGATGCATAATATGGGCTAAATGAAAGTGCTTAAGAAAGGGGACAGTCTATCCTTTCTTACTTTCGTACTCCCGAATCTGCTCTTCGTACTGGAGGGTCAAGTCAATGTCATTCAGGCCCTTCAGCAGACAGTCCCGGCGAAAGGGATCCACTTCAAAGGGGTACTCCAGTGAGTCTCCGAACAGAGTCTGTGACTCCAGATCAACGGTGAGTTGGGCACCGGGATTCGCTCCGACCCACTCAAAGAGCTCAGAAATCTGATCCTGGGGGAGCTGCACCGGGAGCATACCGTTCTTGAAACAGTTGTTGTAGAAAATGTCGGCAAAGGAAGGTGCAAGAATGGAATGGAAGCCGTATTCTAACAGCGCCCAGGGAGCGTGCTCGCGAGAAGAACCACACCCGAAATTGTCACGGGTGAGAAGAATGGACGCCCCCTTGAATTGGGGCGCATTCAATTCGAAATCAGGATTGGGAGAGCCATCTTCGTTTAATCTCCAATCGTAGAAGAGAAACTGGCCGTAACCTGTTCTCTCGATCCGCTTCAAGAACTGCTTGGGGATGATCTGATCGGTATCTACATTAACGCGATCCAAGGTGGCGACCAGTCCTTTGATTTTAACGAATGGCTCCATGATGTTAATTGTAGGACCATTGGCGAATATCTGTGAAACGCCCTTCGATAGCGGCGGCCGCAGCCATGGCCGGGCTCACCAGATGGGTGCGTCCCCCCCGCCCCTGCCTGCCTTCAAAGTTGCGGTTGGAGGTAGAGGCACAGTGTTGACCCGGGCCGAGAATATCAGGATTCATTCCCAGGCACATGCTGCATCCTGACTCTCGCCAATCAAATCCAGCTTCTGTGAAAATGCGGTCCAGACCCTCTTCTTCAGCCTGACGCTTGACCTGCTGCGAACCGGGTACCACCATGGCCTGAAGGGAAGAAGAGACTTTTCGTCCCTGGACTATCCGAGCCGCTGCCCTCAGGTCTTCGATCCGTGCGTTGGTACAGGAGCCGATGAAGACTCGGTCCAGCTTGATCTCTGTGATGGGGATTCCAGGCTGCAGCCCCATGTACTCCAGGGCGCGGCGCGCTGCCCGGCGGCTGGTTTCGTCGGCAAAGGACTCAGGATCGGGTACGGCGCCCGTCACGTCGGTAACCATTCCGGGATTGGTTCCCCAGCTGACCTGGGGAGCCAGGGAAGAAACCTCCACTTCGACCGTTCGATCAAATGAGGCTTCCGGATCACTGGGAAGTGTCTTCCAATAGTCAACCGCATCTTGAAAGTCCTTCCCCTGAGGGGCATAAGAGCGTCCTTCCACATAGGCATAGGTCGTTTCATCGGGTGCGATCATCCCAGCTCGTGCGCCCGCCTCGATGGACATGTTGCACACCGTCATCCGCTCTTCCATGGTGAATCGGCGAATGGTGTCCCCCATATATTCGATCACACAACCCGTACCACCATCGGTCCCAATGGTTCGAATGATGTAAAGGATGACATCCTTGGCAGTCACTCCGGGCGGCAGCTGGCCCTGCACCTGAATCTGAAGACTCCTGGGCTTGGATTGAAGCAGGCACTGGGTGGCCAACACGTGCTCAACCTCACTGGTCCCGACCCCAAAAGCCAAAGTACCGAAGGCCCCGTGGGTCGAAGTGTGACTGTCACCGCAAACGAGGGTCATCCCGGGTTGAGTAATCCCCAACTCCGGTCCAATCACATGAACAATCCCCTGGTCAGGACTGTCCAATCCGTACA
Organism: Acidobacteriota bacterium; assembly: GCA_022562935.1. Taxonomy (GTDB): domain Bacteria; phylum Acidobacteriota; class UBA6911; order RPQK01; family JADFOI01; genus JADFOI01. The sequence continues at coordinate 13,707 of JADFOI010000031.1, read as the reverse complement.
ACTGAATTTCGAACTCTTTACAGTTTTTTTCCAAGGTATCGAGCTGAAGCTTGGAGATGGCGTCTGTGATGGGCAGAGAACGATCCCAGGTGGGGACATTGTGGTCCATGGTTGCATAAGTCAGGTTGGGCCGCCGGACCTTTCGTCCTGACAGCCGCAAACCTTCAAAGGCCTGAGCCGAAGTGACCTCATGCACCAGATGGCAATCGATGTAAAGGATAGCTGGCTGCCCCGGCTCCTGGTGGACCACATGCCGGTCCCAGATTTTTTCAAGTAAGGTCTTAGCGACGGCCACTTCTAGGACCCGGTAGCCTTGTGGGGGATCTTTTGCGGCTCTGCTGACACCGACTCCGGTCGCTGTCCTGTTGCGTCCTGCTTCTTTTCGTAAAGCGCTTTATTGACCGCATTGACATAGGCACGCGCACTGGCGTCGAGAATGTCGACGCTGGCCGCTTTGGCCGTGTAGTTTCGATCGTTGAAGCGAACGTGGACAAAAACCTCTCCCAGCGCGTCTTTGCCCCGGGTCACCGAGTTGACGCTGTAATCCAGGAGCCGTCCCCGCAGGCCGGTGATCTGGTCAACGGCTTTGTAGATGGCATCCACCGGTCCGTCTCCGTGGGCGGATGCTACATAGGTCTCATCATTTCTGGCCAGCCTCACCACCGCGGAGGAAAGTCCCTGGTTTCCACCCGCCGCGTGGACGTGGTTGATCTTGTAAGTATCGGGGATGGTTTTGATGCCATCCTGAACGATGGTGATGAGGTCCTCGTCGTAAATCTCTTTTTTCTGGTCAGCCAGCTTGGTAAAGAAGAAATAAGCCCGCTCCAGTTCCTCCTTACTCAGTTGGTACCCCAACTCTTCATACTTCTTACTCAGGGCGTGCCGCCCACTGTGTTTTCCCATCACCAGCGTGCTGCTGATGATTCCCACGGATTGGGGAGTCATGATTTCATAGGTGCGAGCATGTTTCAGCATTCCGTCCTGATGGATCCCTGCTTCGTGAGCGAAGGCATTCTTTCCCACCACTGCCTTGTTGGCTTGAACGAAGGCTCCGGTGAGGTTGGATACCAGCCGGCTGGAACGGTAAATCTCCTCGGTGACGATATCAGTATGGTAAGGGAGCAGATCCTTTCGTGTCCGCAATGTCATGACGATCTCTTCAAGGGAGGCATTGCCGGCACGCTCACCGATTCCGTTGACGGTACATTCAACCTGCCGGCATCCGCTTTCGACACCCGCCAGAGAGTTGGCTACAGCCAATCCCAGGTCGTCGTGGCAGTGGCAGCTAAAGCGTGCCTTGTCCCGATTGGAAATTTTAGAAATAAGCTCTTTGACAAAGGGTCCATATTCCTGGGGAATAGCGTAGCCGACGGTGTCGGGGATATTGATGGTTGTCGCCCCGTTTTCGATGGCCGCTTCGAAGACCTCCGCTAGATAATCGATGTCGCTTCGGGTGGCATCTTCGGCAGAAAATTCCACATCCGAGCACAGATCCCGAGCGATCCTGACGGCCTCGATGGACTGCTCGAGAACCTCGGAACGCGACTTGCGAAGCTTGAATTCCAAGTGAATATCGGAAGTGGCGATAAAGGTATGGATGCGCGGGTGGGCGGCGTTTTTGATGGCCTCCCAGGCCCGTTCAATGTCCTGCCGGTTGGTTCTGGCCAAAGCCGCGATGATGGGCTGGCGAATCTCGGCTGCGGTTGCCTGAACGGCTTCAAAATCTCCATCGGAGGCAATGGGAAAACCAGCTTCGATAACATCCACGTTCAGGCGCTCCAGTTGGTGCGCCATCTTGAGCTTTTCCTGCAGGTTCATGGAACATCCAGGGGACTGTTCGCCATCTCTCAAAGTCGTGTCAAAAATCAAAACTTTTTCCGACATGATTCCTCCTTAGTGGGTGGTAGAATCTGGCACTTACTCTATCAAATCGGGCTTGAGCGATCAAAGCTTCTTGACCGGGCTTCCAGAGACCAGAAAGCCCAGTGCGCTGAGACCTAAAAGGGTACTCAACAGGAGCAGAGCGGTAGAAGGTGAAAACTGGGAAGCCAGGACACCGGCCGACAGGCTGCCCAGAGGCATGCCCCCTCGAAGGGCGAGCATATAAATACTGGTCACACGGCCGCGCATTTCTTCGGTGAGGCTGAGTTGGACCAGCGAAGTGATGGAAGTAAACAGCATCAACAGGCAGAGGCCGGCCAGAAAGAGGGCCACATAGCTGAGCCACAGGGTTCTCGACAGCGAAAAAGTGGCAATCATGGAAGCCAATCCCAGCTGGAGGTAGAGCGTCAACCTGCCGCGGCCCTTGATATTCTTCATGCTGGCATAGAAGAGGGCTCCCAGGACAGAGCCGGCCCCCGAGACGGTCATCATGGTGGAAAGGCCCGTGGAACCCGTCTGAAAGATGTCCTTGGCATAAATAGGCAGCAGTGTAGCCATGGGAATTCCGCAAAAGGTGGTGATGAATCCCAGCAGACTCAACTGCCAGAGGGTTTCTCGGCTCTTGACGAAAGTCAGCCCGGCCTTCATTCCTTGCAGAACGGATTCATCCGTTTTCTGCGGTTTGAAAGTGGTTCGTATCAGACCAATGCTGACAATCACTGCCACGAAAGAGAGTCCGTTCAGCCCGAAACACAAGACGGGTCCCACCAGAGCTAGAGCTGCTGCTGCCAGCAGCGGTCCGAAGACTCGAGCCAGGTTGAACTGAATGGAGTTCAGAGCGATGGCATTGGGCACGTCCTCCTTCTTGACCAGGGTGGGTACCAGCGAGTGGTAAGCGGGCCCCCCAAATGCTTGTGCGGTACCCACCACGAAAACCAGGACCAGAAAATGCCAAATCTGAATCCACTCGAAGTAGATCAGCAGAGTCAGGAGAAAGGCGGTACTCATCTGCACGTATTGTGAGCCCAGAAGCAATTTGCGCCGGTCGATTCTGTCGGCAATGACTCCTCCCAGCAGAGAGAAGAGAATGATGGGGAGCTGTCCCAGAAATGCAGTTAACCCAAGGTAGAAGGCGGAACCGGTTAGACTGAGGACAACCCAGGCCTCAGCCACCTGCTGCATCCAGGTTCCGGTGGTGGAAGTAAAGGCCCCGAACCAGAGCAGACGAAAATCGTGATAGCGAAAAGCCCGAAATGTTCCTGACAGAAAAGGGAGTGCCCCATGTTCTGCAGCCGCTTCCGGCAGGAAGGGATCAGAGGTCGTGCTCACTCGCTTCGGTTCGCCCATTACTTCGTGCCTTCGTAAACCTGCTCTAGCCCGGATTATGCATAATCCGGGCTAAGGATTGAAGAAGAATTGGATGACGTCGCCGTCTTGCACGGGGTAATCCTTCCCTTCGGTTCGTACCCGACCCAGGCGATTCAATTGCTGAAAACTGCCGTGTTGACACAGGTCCTCGAAAGAGGCCACATGAGCTCGGATGAAGCCCTGCTCCATGTCCGAGTGGATTTTTCCCGCAGCCTGGGGCGCTCGAGTTTCCTTCTCCACCTCCCAGGCCCGGAGCTTTTCCTTGGCGATGGTATAGAAGGTGATCAGTCCCAGCAGCCTGAAGGCCTTCCTGACCAGTTGCTCGAGACCTGTTTCCGTCATGTTCAGTTCCTTCATAAATTCCGCCCGCTCCTCCATCTCCAGTTGCTGGACTTCCCATTCCAATCGTGCCGATACGGTTACCGCTTCGGCAGCGGAAGAGGAATTTCGCAGGATCGTGCTCTCTTTGAGCTTCTCCAGGCAGGGCCGAGTGCTTTCCTGGAATTCACTCTCAGACAGGTTGACCACATAGAGAACCGGTTTTCCTGTTAAAATGCCTAATCCCTTCAATTCGCTTTGATCTTCTCGAGTCAGATCGATTGAGGACAGCGGTATTCCCTCTTCCAGTTTTTCCCGATAAAGGAGCCATCGCTTCTTCTCCGTGGCGTGCTCCCGGGGAGCGGTCTGCCAGATGCGTTGGCGCTTTTTAATAGCCCGATTCAGAACTTCCAGGTCAGCCAGCAGCAACTCGGTTTCAATGATCTCCAGGTCTCGCACAGGATCCACGTTTTCAAGAACGTGAGCGACATCGGGTTCCTGGAAGCAGCGAACCACGTGAGCCAAAGCATCCACCTCACGGATATTCCCTAAGAACTGGTTTCCCAGTCCTTCGCCTTTGCTGGCTCCTTTCACCAGTCCCGCAATGTCAATGAACTGGATAAAGCAGGGAGTGCACTCTTCAGGGCTCAGGAGTTCGTTGAGTTTCTCCAGTCGCTGGTCGGGCACCGGAACCATGCCCGTATTGCTGTCAATGGTGGTGAAGGGATAATTGGAGACATTGGCTTGACCCGCAGTCAGCACATTGAACAAAGTGGATTTACCCACATTAGGCAAGCCTATAATTCCAATCGAAAGCATAACAACTGACAACAGCCGGCAGACCGGCTGAAATTCAAAATCACCGGCCAGAGGCCGGAAATTCAAAATTCAAAATCCCAAATTCAAAACCAACACTTGGAACCTCGAACCTCGAACGCGCCCAAAGGGCGCTCCGTGAACCTGAACCACACGACCACACGACAGCACGAACGCACGAAGGCGCGCGAAGCGCGCTAGATCCGTGTCGTTCGGGGGATGCTTACAACCGTTCCCACAATAACCACCACCACAGCTCCCACCACGTTATAGTAAAGCCACGCGATGTCGGTGTAGACGCTGACCAGAAAGACGGAAGACATGCCGCCCAACAGTCCCAGGAATGCTCCCGTTCCGTTGGCCCGCTTCACCAGAAAGGCCAGCAGAAAGACCCCCAGAAGAGATCCGTAAAAGTAAGATCCTACGCGGTTTACGGCCTCAATCAAGGAGCCCAGTTGTCCTGCGTACAGAGCCATCCCGCTGGCACAGATTCCCCAAAACAGAGTGGCCAGCCGGGAGACGGTGAGGTAATGGCTCTCCGAAGCGTCTTTGCGCCAGTAACGCTGGTAAAAATCCACAACCGTTGCGCTCGAGAGGGCCGTGAGTTCAGAATCCAGAGAAGACATGGCTGCGGCGAAGATGACAGCGATCATCAGTCCCAACACACCCGCCGGTACGTACTTGACCAGATAGGAGGGAAAGACGTAATTGACATCGTTTGAGGCCGATCCTCGGACCTCCAGGACCAGCTCCTTGGATTCCCTTCGTAAAAGGGCAAGCTGCTGGTCATATTGCTGGATTTGGTTACGCCAGGAACCCAGCTCCTCCCCATTGCTTCGGGCCTTGAGGAGGCCTAAAGTGGCTTCCTTTCGCAAATTGTGCACGGCCCCGTGTTCGCTCCTCAGGCGAGCGAATTGGTCCCCTTGCTGGCTGTTCTCCACCAGGGTGGCCTCGGCCGGATTGAAGATCAGAGGTGGCTGCTCAAAATGGTAGAAAACAAAGAGTAAAACGCCAATGGCTAGGATGCAGAACTGCATCGGAACTTTGAGAAAGGCGTTGAAAATTAAAGAGAGTCGGCTCTGCTTGAGAGACTTGGCGGTCAGATAGCGTTGGACTTGACTCTGATCGCATCCGAAGTAGGCCAGGGCCAGGAAAAAGCCGCCGATAAGACCGGACCAGAGGGTGTAAGGGTTGGTCGGATCCCAGGACAGGTCGATACTCTTCCACATCTCCTGGATGCCTCCAATGTAGATGACATCTCCCACGCCTACTTCGGGAGGCAACTCGCCGAAGAGGATCAACAGGGCAATCCCAATTCCTGCAAACATCATTAACATCTGCAGTACATCGGTCCAGATGACTGCCGTAATTCCTCCCAACATTGTGTAAAGGATGGTCACCGTGCCCATGATCAAAATGGTGATCGTCTCGTCCCAGCCCATCATGACCGAGAGCACCACCGCTGGTGCATACAGCACGATCCCTGTGGCCATTCCCCGTGAGAGCAGAAACAGCAAACTGGTTAAGGAACGTGTCTTGGCATCAAAGCGATTTTCCAGATATTGGTAAGCGGTGTAGACCTTGGCGCGATAGAAAAAGGGAACAAACAAAAAGCACAACAGCACCATTACCAGAGGTTGGGGCAGGTAAACCTGGATGAATTCCATTCCATTGTCATAGGCTTGCCCGGTGGTTCCGATGAAGGTGATGGCGCTGGCCTGGGTGGCCATGACGGAGAGCCCGATGGCGCCCCAGGGGAGGCGACGGTTGGCCAGATAGTAACCCTCAATGCCCACGTTCTTTCGACTGTGATAGACAGCGAAGGCCACCACGCCACCAAAATAGAGGATAAAAACGAACCAGTCCAGGGTCGTCATGAAACGCTGTAATCAAGAGCGATGGTTAGAAAATAGAGGAGCAAGATGAGGATTATGGTGTAGACGATGACGACTAGATACAACACATTCCAACTTGGGAATATGCCAATCCTCTCCTCCTGGTCCTCTTCCTTCATGGTGGAGACGCCGGGGAACTTGCTCGAGAAAAGAGGCGGTGATTGTTCCTGCCGTCCTGTTTGACGCAGTACATTGCTTGATCGGCATTCTTCATGAGGATCTCTGCCTCATCGCCATCGTCGGGGTAGAGACTGATGCCGATACTGGCGGCGGTGAAGATATCGCGCCCCTCAATTCGAAAAGGTTTCCTTAATGCGCTGAGAAGTTTTTTGGCCACCGTGGTGGCATCTTCGGCCTGGGCGATTTCCGGGAGCAAGATGATGAATTCATCCCCACCCAGTCGTGCCACAACGTCGCTGGCGCGCAGACAACTCTTAAGCCATTTTGCCGCGCTCTGAAGCAAGCGGTCTCCCACCGCATGTCCCCAGCTGTCATTGATGGTCTTGAAATGATCCAGGTCAACGAACAGAACTGCAATTCTCCGCTGGTTGCGGCGTGCCAGTGTCAGCGCCTGTTTCAAATGACTTCGGAACAGTCTGCGATTGGGTAGATCTGTGAGGTTGTCATAGTAGGCGTGGCGGGCCAGTTTCTCCTCGGCCTGCTTGTGCTGGGTGAGTTCGCGCTTCAGAGACTCATTGGCTTTCGCCAGTTCCACCAAACGAACTCCCAATTCAGCAATGCGCTGGCTCAACCTGGTTGGTTCAGTGGTTTGTTTCTCGGTTGCTTCTTGAGACCCGATTGGGGCGTTTTCGTGCATTGGTGCCTGTTTTCGTGCGGCCGGTTCTTTTTTCCGCTCTCTCCTGTCAGGCCTTTATCGAAACGAGCTAATGAGCTTGTTGATAATGTTGTTCTGCTTGGGATCACTCTTGCGCAAACCTGCAATTTTACGGATTGAGTGCAGAACCGTTGTGTGGTGTTTTCCCCCGAACTCTCTTCCTATTTCAGGCAGTGAGCTGTCGGTCAGTTCCCGGCACAAAAACATGGCCATCTGACGGGGTTCAGCCACCCGTCGGGAATTATCTCTCGCCTTGAGCTCAGCGACTTTCAAGGAGTAGTGGTCGGCTACAACCTTCTGGATACCCTCGATGGAGATCACGCGAGCATTGTTTTCGGTCAGGCTTTTGAGAACCTCCTGGGCCAGGGGAAGAGTGATCCTTCTTCCGGTCAATCGATTGTAGGCACCCAGCCTCACCAGTGAGCCCTCCAGCTCTCGAACATTGGACTTCACGTTGGTGGCGATGAAGTAGGCCACGTCATCCGGCAAGTTCACATTTTCAAATTCCGCTTTCTTGCGCAGGATGGCGATTTTTGTCTCTACATCCGGGGGTTGCATGTCCGCGATTAAGCCCCATTCGAAACGACTGTGCAGCCGTTCCTCCAGGGTGGGGATCTCTCTGGGGGGACAATCGCTGGTCATGACGATCTGCTTCTGGGCGTCATATAAAGCGTTGAAGGTATGAAAGAACTCCTCCTGGGTTCGTTCCTTGCCCGCCAGGAATTGAACGTCGTCCATCAAAAGCACATCGATATTGCGATATTTGTCTCTGAATTGGATGGTTGTGTCATAGCGGATGGCGTTGATCAGCTCGTTCATGAAGTGCTCAGAGGACATATACATGAGCCGGGTCTGTGGAGCTTTAGCCTTGATGAAGTGCCCGATGGCATGCATCAGGTGGGTCTTCCCCAACCCGACTCCCCCATAGATAAAGAAGGGGTTGTAGGCTTTGGCAGGCTGTTCCGCAACGGCTACGCCTGCAGCGTGAGCAAATTGATTGCAGAAGCCCACCACAAACCTATCGAAGGTATATTTACCGTTCAGGCGGCAAAGAGCGGCATCGGGACAGGGCTCCTTCAGGGACGCTGTCCACTGTTGTTCATTTACGGCCTGCTCCTCTGAATCGTCTTCGGAAACGAAAGCGACCCGGAAATCAGTCAGTTTTAGCTCAGATAAAGAGGCCTGGATGACTTCCGAGTAGTTCTTGGCCAGCCAATATTTGACGTGGGTATTGGGAACACGGACAAAAAGGGTCTTTTTATCCTGGTCCTGCCTTCGAAGGACAGTCGGCTTGAACCAGATGTCAAAGTTCTGAAAAGAGACCCTTTTCTTGATCTGGGAAAGAACATCGGTCCACAAGTCCATGGCGTTCCTTCGAGTACAGGAGCAGAAATTCTTCCGCAACTCGACTCCACCGAGATCCGCTGGATCCGCTTGGATTCCCAGCCGATTTCCACAGAAATTCAACAGATGTGGAAAACCCTTTCGGTCCTTCCTTAGTGAGAGTGTGTCCGGAAGCCACTACCCTAGCATGGGGCCAAACCCACTTCAATAAGTTTTTTAAGAAAGTGTCGGTGAAATCGTTCCGTAGCCCAATTTCTCCAGTCAAAGTATCTTTTAACCGGCTTTTGAGACTCCGTTTCTCTAAAACTTGTTGAGGGATTGTGACAGTTCCCAAGTAATTCCTTTTCAGAAAAACACTTGCAGGAATATCTCATTCGAGGAGCCTGGAGAGAGCTACTTTTCGCCATCCTCCTTTTGATGCTTTTACCGTTTTGGTTGTTTACAGGCGCGCATTCGTGACTTCGTCACGTCGTGCTGTCGTGCGTTCGTGCAGTCGTGCAGTCGGAGCGCCCTTCGCGCGCGTTCCAGGTACCAGTTTTTAATTCGGGTGTTTCTGGGCGTTTCTGGGGCGTTTCTGGGGACAGGCCCAGAATTCTGGCGGAAACCCCTGAAGTCAAAGGAGAATTCTTGGGGCTGGCACCGAACTCCCCCACCCCGCTTCGCAACAAGAACCTATGCATAAACTCGTCAGTTGTCTGTTGTCAGTCTCAGTCCTCAGTCCTCAGCACTCAGTCCTTTTTGTCCTTCCGTGCGGACGTCCATTTAGGTTACTGTTCAGCAAGACAGCACGAATGCACAAAAGCACGTCGTGACAAAGTCACGACCACACGAAGTGACGAAATCACGAAACCGATGAGCCTCACAGAACCTACAACGTTGTTGACTGACTATGGGCTGGGTGCTCTGTGTCTGTGGCTGGGATGGAAACTTTACGCGCTGGCTGCCTCCCAGAGACAGACCGCGGTGACACTGTGGGCGGGGGCTTTCTTTTCTACGGCACTGGCCTCCTTTGTGGGTGGGACCTTCCATGGATTTACATTAATTTTGAGCAGCATTATTCTTGCCGGACTGTGGAAGGTCACCGTTTATCTAACCGGTTTTTCCAGCTTTTTCCTGTTATCGGCAGTGCTTATGGCCGGCTTGCCCCCTCCTGTGAGGCATTGGGCGCTGGCCCTGTCTACGCTGAAGCTGTTTGTCTACCTGGCCTGGATGGTCACTCACGATGACTTCCTCTTTGTGGTCTACGACTACGGATCCGCCATGATCCTGATTCTGATCTTTCAAGTCTGGGCCTTTTACAAAATTCAGTCCTCTGCCGCGGGGTGGATCGTGGGTGGAATTCTGCTTTCCTTTGTGGGTGCGGCGATCCAACAGAGCGGATTTTCCCTGCATCAACACTTCAATCATAATGATCTCTTTCACATCGTGCAGATGGGGGCTTTTTATCTGCTCTATCGAGGAGGAAAGGGGCTTCGCGCGTAGAATATAGAAAATAGAAAAAAGAGAAGAGAAAAGATGAAGTCACGAATGCACGAACTCACGAAGTCACGACCGCACAAAAGCACAAAAGCACGTCGTGACAAAGTCACGACCACACGAACTCTTGTGGCCGTCTTGTTGTTTCTGGCAACCTGTTCCGATCCCCCTGCTAACTCATCGGAACCCCCGGCGGAGATGGGTTCCAACACCCCTTCATCTCCTGCTCTCGATGTAAAGGGTGTCCTTGAAGGGCAAGTTCTTTTTGAGGGCTCCACCATTCCACGCTCCACCCGGGTCCAGAACACAACCGATCCGCAAGATTGCGGGACCATTCAATCGCTTGGCAATATCATCATCTCTAGCCGAAATCAGGGCATCAAGAACGTGATCGTAGCCCTGAACGACGTGCCGCTGCCCCAGGATTACAGCCCCCAACCCGTTTCTTTTACGCTGGATAACCGCGACTGCCAGTTTCAGCCCCACGTGGCAGTTTTAACAACCGAAAGCAGTATTGAAGCCGTCAATAGTGACCCCATCTTTCATTCGGTTCACTGGTACGGGTTTTCCAACCTGAACCAGGCTCTGGGACCTTATCAATCCAAGGTGGTTCAGACCGTGAAGCGTCCCGGCTATGTGATCGTTAAATGCGACGTTCATGGCTGGATGCAGGCCTTTCTCCGCGTGGACAATCATCCCTTCCATTCCGTTAGCGCTGAAGACGGCACGTTCCGTATTGAGAATATCCCTGCTGGCTCCTATGTGCTGGAGGTCTGGCACGAATACTTCGGAACGCAGGAAGTGACAGTGAACATCAAAGATGATGCGCTCTCGCGTGTAACCGTATACTATCGCGATCAATCACCCTGAAAATGGGGAAAGGGAGAAGCATTATGCAAGTCAATTTTTTCCGGCCGTTCGTCTTTTTCATCCTTGTCGTGACCTTCATGATCTCTTGTGGAGGGACCGAAGAAGCCGCCGTCGAGGAAGACGCGCCGGCCGGTCCTCGCTCACAGCCTGGGACAGAGATGGGGATTTACACTCCGGAACAACACGAACTTTACAGTGGGCATTTCCGAATCAGCGGCGGCCGGATCCATCAAGTCGGCCGGTTGAGCGATCCTCCCGGTTGGGATCACATTGATAATGAAGCCGAGAATGTCTATCCGGTGGAAGGGGTGGTCGATCTCGACGTGGATGAGATTCAAAACACCGGCACCTTCGTGGCTCGACTCAAGGTCCCTGAGGGAGATCTGGTCATCGAGTTGGATCGGTTTAACGAATTCAGCCCCTGTCAGGATGGAGGGGTGGCAGCCTACATTTTCGAACATGGTGATTCGGGCTGTGGAGATTCCAATTGGCCCAAATCGTTTCTTTATGTCGCGGGTTGGGGTTATGGCCATGCCACCTTGAACGGGGAGGATCTGTACCAGGATTACCAGATTCATTTCATGCTCACTCAAGGGATGCGTGACCGGGAGACCTTAAAGGTGAACTATCCTCTTCTCAATAAGAGAACTCCGGCCGGGGCGGTTGATCCGGCGGCCCAGCAGTTGGATTTTTTCATTCGGAGTCCAGAGGTGGACGATCAAAACAATCCCACCCGACAGGTTTTTGATCACTTCTTTGCCATGGAGGTGACCTGGAAGTAGGGCCCTGCGGGCCAGCGGCTGGGCGACAGCAAAGTGGCCTTGGTCCTGTCTGCCCTGATCGCATACTTTCTCTTCGCCGGGGTGGCCTTCTGCCTGGATAGCAAACGCGCCTAGTGTCCCCGATAGCCAGTACGCCGAGGAGCCCAAGGTAACAGAACGCAGTGAGGGTGGATGCTTTCGTTGCTTGGTGACCAGAACCTATGCATAGTCCGGGCTAGGCTGCGATGTGGGCAGTCAGAGGTAGGGAGCTTTTTGGTACAATTTCGACATGGTGCGGGAATTGTAATGGCGATCTCAAAGCGATTGCCGCCAATGTCTAAAGTCAAGGAACTTCTGGGCACACATGAACAGCTAAGCACCTCTTTATTGAGAGGCGTCGAGTTTGAGTACGTTGTGGATGTGCTCGAAGAGTGTCCGATAGAAAAGTTAAAAAAAGACGACATACTGATCAGTCCGGGGCAACCTCGTCGCTTCATCTACCTGCTTCTTTCCGGTCGTTTGAGTGTCCACCTGAACAAACTCATGACCGACCCCATCGTGATCCTGGAACCCGGGGAAGTGGCGGGTGAAATGTCGGTCGTGGATCATCAGCCTGCCTCGGCCTACGTCGTGGCCCGGGAGGACTGCCGAGTACTGGTCATGAACGAAAAGGCCATCTGGGCTCTTGTTGATCGCTATCCCATCGTCGCCCGCAATCTACTCTTTATCCTCTCCCAGCATGTGCGGCGCGGGAATGTTCTTATTGAAGCTTCGCTCCTCGAGAAGGTTTCGGAGCAGGAGCTGGAAAAGTTTCAGCCCGAGGAGGTCAATAGAGCCAAGGGTCGGGTTCAGGCGGAAGTTGCCACCGAGATGCTCAACTTATATAAGAGCGCGACCAGTTATGTTCTGGACTCGATCAGCAGGATTCAGGAAGAGAAGAGCCTGAATGTAAGACGGGGGGAACAGTTGGCCAGGTCCATGGTCGATTCCATCGTGGACAGTTCGGCTCTTCTGATGTTGGCCACCGATAGAGTGCAGGAATTCAGGGTGAGTACTCACTCCGTCAATGTGGCCATTTTGTCTATCCGCCTCGCACAGACCTTGAACTACAATCTGGAGCATCAAGTCAGGGTGGGGCTTGCTGGGCTGTTACACGAGATCGGGGTGGCCTGGCTCCCCGAGCGACTGCTCCATGCAACAGGGCAGGTGAGTTCGGAAGTTCGACAGCGGCCTGTTTACGGAGCCAAGATTTTGGGACACTTGAAGCCACCCTTTGATTGGATTGCCCAAATTGTGGGACAAATCTACGAACGGGAGAATGGAAGCGGGTTCCCTCTGGGATTGGAGGGACAAGAGATCTGCCAGGAGGCGAAGATCCTGGGCATCATGGATGTTTTAGAAGCCTGCATCCACGATCGTCCTTACCGCAATGCCCTGACGGGCTATCAGCTACTCGAAGAATTGACTCGCGACGACACCAAAGGTTTTTCCGATCGCATCGTGAAGGCCCTGTTGAAGAGTTTCTCGCTCTATCCCTATAACGAATACGTCCTCCTGAACACGAAGGAACTGGCGCGGGTGGTGGAAGTCAATCCGGCAAACTCATTCCGTCCCCTGGTCCAGATTCTTTACGACAGCAATGGAGTAGCTTTGGAGGAACCCAGAGAAACGGACTTGGCCCAGTCCTCTGTGCTGTATATTACCCAAGCGATCAGCTACCACGAGTTACCCGGACAATCGGTGACACGCTCGTCATTGCCAAAAGGACTCCTGTAAATCAACAAGTTGAGAGGAGTCTGGTACCGATGGCGCTGACCCCGGCAGATCTCGACCCCGTAAAGCCCCAAGTCGTGCATCCTCGGCTTGCTCTTCCTAACTTGTATTCGGTGCCAGACCTCTCTTAACTCCTTGATTTATGGGGCCAATTTCTTGAACGACGTGCGTGTCACCGATTCTTCATTTGGAGGGAGCGGCCTTTCCGGAATCGAAGATCTGGGTGTGAGCCGGTTGGAGGAGGCGATCGAGCTGAGTGAAGTTGGTCTGAGATATCTCTCAGGTGATCTTGGCGTTGAAGCTTACCTCGATCCCTCAGAATCCTCATCGTCAATCTCGGGACCACGACTCTGAGCAGAGCCCTCAGGAT
>JADFOI010000030.1 GCA_022562935.1 Acidobacteriota bacterium | reverse complement strand
GATGTGCACGTAGGATATTCGTATCAGGTTGTGCAAGATACTGGTTTTGACGTCTGGACAAGCTGCAAAGGCAAGGCTGACCTACTGATCTCTGGTGCCTACAAAGTTTCCCCGATCTATTGAGAGCAAATAACGAGCAATGGGTGATTGTCCTTCCAGGTAACATCCATCCGCTGTGACAAGCCTCCCTCCAGATTTCAGAACAGAGCGGGCAAGCTGGAAAAAACCAGTGGTTACATCATCATTCAGGTGATGAACGAGGCAGTGTGCCAGAACGATATCAAATGACGAAAACCCAAGGAAAGTATCGCTGCCGACCTCTTCACAAAGGAAGGTCGCGCGATGGCCAGCTTGGGGGCGAGCGTATTCTGTTACATAAAGCAAATGACCGTTACCAAAAACGACTCGAACAAAAGATGTATAAACCGTGGGACTCGACAGAAGGTTTCAGATATCCGGCAGGAAGACGTTCATAAAGTGTTCTATTCAACCTTACCTCTTCTTATCACACAGTAACCTTTGAACATCGCTTTCAGGGGCAGTGTGGGACAGACTCTTCATTGCCATTAGGAACTGAGTAGTCTCTCCCTATATTTCATCTCCAGATTACCCTCATGCTCTCTTGCCCGGTCCACCCCCAAAGTACCGTAAAATGTTGGGTAGTGGAAAAAGAAGCCGAGCTCATATTGGACCCAGACCATTCTGAACCGCCTCAGCAGTCGGAAAAGTCATTCAACCCTCATCGGGTGGTCGTCTACTTGACTCTACTCGCAGCGTTACTTGCTTTTTGGGGTCTGGGAAACAACGATTTTTGGGATGATGAGGCCTTCACAGCGGTGTACGGTCGAAACCTGATCAGGACCGGTACACTCATCGGGTGGGACGGACGTAACCTGATGGACTACGGGATGATGGGGTTCGTGAATGAAGACATGATCAAAACATTCGCTCCTCGTTTACAGTATCTTGTGGCTGGTTTGAGTCTACAGATTTTTGGAGACAGCACGGCGGGAGGGCGCTTTCTATTTGTGTTCATCGGACTCTTTGCGATTCCCCTCGCTGCGGCATGGTTCAAACACGAATTTGACAGCGACGAGTTTTGGATTGTGGCCCTTATTCTGGCTCTGTCGGTCCCCTACCTGCTGTATATCCGCCAGGTTCGCTACTACCCCCTCGGCCTGACCTCTTTCTACGGCTTTTTGTGGATTTGGGCAGTCATCGGTCGTGCCAGGCATTTCCGTTGGTGGTTCCTTCTGGGAATGGTTTCCCTCTATTTGCTCATTTCGAGCCAATATCTTTATGCTGCCGGGGCCGTCGCCGTCGCTATCATCAGTCTGGTCCGCCCGAGGTACCGGAACAGGAGAAATTTAATTTTTCTGGCCGCTATTGTTCTCGTGGGACTAGCATCCGCAACGTGGATTCTGATCTTCAGCAACTCCGGCCTGTTGGAGCAGACAGTCGACTCAGGAACAACTGCTCAATTCAGCAAGTTTGCTCGTCTCATGTTCATGGTCCCACGTGATGCGGTCCGCTTTGAGTTTTTTCCGGTGGGTATGCTCCTCTTTGCAGCCGGGGGAGCCATGGTGCTGGGTAGAGCGAGGATTACCCACCTCAGGAGCATCCTTTTGGCCTTGGCTTATGGCATGGGAATCGTCACTGCGGTCTCAATATTTTCGCCTCAGATCCCCGGGTCAACGACTACCGATGCGGATATGCGCTACTATGTTCTCCTCATCCCACTCAGTGCAGTTATAGGAGCCAAGATCTATGAGCTGCTGCGCGAAACGGGTTTTCGGGGAGTACCCGAACTTTTTCTTGTCATTCTCATATCGAGCAATGTCCTGACCCTTAACTTCTTGGGCCGTATTGGCCTGCATTCCCGTCTGGTGCAGTATGTGGGCGAAGTGATGAATGATTACACCACGGGCAGCGAAGCCGTCAGCCGCTATATTGAAGAAGAGATCTCCACCGAGGAATGTATTTTCATCGTACCCACTTACATGAACACCATCCAACTCTACTACCATCCCGAACACAAATTCTGCGGGCTGGTCACCAATCAGGCTCCTTTTGCAAAAAAACATGCAGGAGAGTTGAGGGCAGATCTCTTTTGGGAAAATGCGGTTCCGGATTACGTGATCGCGGGAGGTCGTCCACCCGATCAAATGTCTCAGTTGTTAACGGAACTTTATGGCCGGAACACCTATGAGCTGGAAGCCGTACTACCCGTATTTTGGGCGAATGTCACCCGCCCGGAGATTCCCTGGAGAAGCTTTTCTCCGATTGCCATCCAGGATCCTTTGGTTCATGGAGTTCTCATCTTCCACCGCACCAGCGAGCCAGCCCATCCGCCCACCATCGGTGCCTTGGAAATCGAAAAATACATCCACTTTTAAATTATCGAGCACTTCGGGAGCAACTTTAGCTCACTGGAATCCATGCAAGGGAAAAGATTACAAGTCGCTTTTCTGATTCTCTTCGGGCTGACCCTGCTGATGTTCGTGGATGCCCTCTTTTCACCTCGTGCGGTCCTTCTCGGTCAACAGGGTACCGATCTTTCCGCGCAGTTCGTCTATTGGTACGAGTTTGGATTCGGTCAACTGGCCCAGGGGAACCTGGCTCTCTGGAATCCCCACATCTTCTCGGGGGTGCCCTTCTTTGGAGGCTTCCAGTCCGCCTTGCTCTATCCACCCAACTGGCTATATCTGGTGCTGCCCATCGCCAAGGCCATCAATGTGAGCATCGCACTGCATGTACTATTAGCCGGGTTCTTCCTGTATCTCTGGACCTATCACCGGGGACTGCACCCGGCAGCCTGCCTTCTGTCATCCATTCTTTATATGTTCTCCGGTCCATTCTTTCTGCACATCTATGCCGGGCACCTCCCCCATCTCGCGGCCATGGCTTGGGCGCCGCTGCTGTTTTGCGCCATCGATGGCCTGATCAGGGAACGCTCCACCCTCTGGTATCTGGTAGGTGTACTTGCCCTCACCATGCAGATTCTGGCCGGCCATCCCCAGTATGTGTTTTACACGGCTATTGCAGCCGGACTCTATTCCCTGCTTCGCCTCATCAAAGCACCGAGACGCGGGTCCCTTCTTCTGGGATTGGGCAGCATGTATCTGGGAGCTGCAGCCCTGACGGCCGTGCAGCTGCTGGCGGGCCTGCAGGCGGCTGGCGAAAGTGTGCGCAGCAGCGGAACCCCCTATGCCTTTGCGGCTATGTTCTCCTTCCCGCCGGAGAACTTTCTCACCCTCCTGGTCCCTTCTCTGTTCGGAAGTATTGGCAGTTACTGGGGGCGATGGTACCTGTGGGAGATGTCGCTCTTCATCAGTGTCACTGGCTTGATCCTGGCCCTATACGGAGCTGTGTGCGGCAGGAAGGATACGCGGCTCTTCTCGCTCTCCATGATACTGATCCTGTCGATTCTTGCTCTGGGAGCGTACACACCGCTTTTCGGTCTCCTCTACGGGTTCGTCCCGGGTTTCAACGCCCTTCGCGCCAATGCGAAATTTATTTTTCTGGTAGCCATGTTCGCCATCATGCTCGCGGGCGTGGGCCTGGACGATCTCCTCAACAACCCTCGTTGGCGCCGACGCCTTTCACTCATTGTGGGCATCGCAGGATTGCTGGTAGGGGCCGTAGGCTTGTGGATTCACCTTTCGGCAGCCTTCGGCAGCGCCGGGACGTGGGGACAGGTCATGTCGGGAATCGCCGCCACTCAACAGTCCTATCTGCCACCGGCTCAATATGAAGCACAAGCCTTTGTCACCGACGCCGGCTTGGCTGCTGCCAAGGCCGTGTTTTTTTGCAGCATGACCTGTTTACTTCTGTCTGTGCTTCTGTGGCTAACCCAGGTCTCTCCCAGGCTGGTATACCTGGTACCGCTCATCGCCGTTATGGAGGTGTTCATCTTCGCCCGAAGCAACCGGCCCACGTTTGATCTGGAAACAACACGGCTTCCCGCTCTACAGCAATTTTACCAGGCCCATCCGGGGGATTATCGCGTCCTTCTACCCCCAAACCCGAACAGTGCCATGATAATGGGTACCCAGGATCTCTGGGGGTTCGATCCTGGAGTCCTCAAGCGCTATGCGGAGTTTATGGCCTTCACTCAAGGCGAAAATCCGGACACAGCTACCCAGTATGTACAGTTTTCGCGCATTCATCCTCTCTTTAAGATGCTGCGTCATCGTTATTTTCTTTTCTCAGAGGAAGGCAAGCAGGGTTTCGAAGAGATTCCTTCAGTTCTTTCTCGGTTGGAATTGATTCAGGACTGGGTGCTTCTACCCCAGCGCGACCGCATTTTTGCGGCCATGAATCACCCGGCTTTTGATCCCCGCCAGCAGGTCATTCTGGAAACCACGCCTGACCCGGCTCCGGTCAAAGGCAAGGCCAAGGGAACTGCGACGGTCACCGAAGAAGGCACCGATTATCTAATCGTAGAAGCCAACCTCCCCGCTCCCGCCATTTTGCTCATCACCGATACTTACAGCAGCAGCTGGCGGGCGGTGGCTCTTCCGGGTAGTTCTCAAGAACATTACGACCTCCTGCCCGCCAACTACATCCTGCGAGCCGTCCCTCTCGGTGCGGGAAATCATCGCCTCCGCATCGAGTATGAACCACTGGGCTATCGCATCGGAAAGTGGATCTCACTGGCCTCGCTGATTTTCTTTGCCGGCCTGATCACCTGGAACTGGGGAATTCAGCGGAAGTCACTTCGCTCCTAGCGCCCTTCGCGCGCAGAAAACAGAAAATAGAAAGAAAGAATTCGTTTTGAATTTGGGATTTGGAATTTGCTTGGGATTTGGGATTTTGAATTTTGAATTTCAGCCGGTCTTCCGGCTGCGGTTCCTCTTTACAAAACATTACACACTCTTGACACACATTCTTACCTTTCCTTCGTCTTAACGATCGAGATCGGATACATGAGGTTCAGAAAACTGGCAGGAGAGAACCATGACAGCCACAACGGAAAAACACCTTGTCATCATCCTTACCATCATCTCCATCAATTTATCTGCGATCCTGGCCTTGTCGGCCTATGCGGAGAGGCCGGTGGACTCTCTCGAGGGTGTTCATCAACCCTTCGATCAATTCACGGAGCGATTGGCTCTATCGGAACAACAGGCTGAACAGATCAGGCCCATCCTTCAAGAGAACCGTGAAAAGATAGGGCTTCTGCGAGACCAGTATCTGAAAGGATCTCCTTCCCCCTCTACCCTGCACTCCTTTTCCAAAGAGCGCGAAACCTTGCGTCAGGAGACAGAAGAGAGGCTCGCTACCCTGCTCAGCGACAGGCAAATGACGGAGTACGGGGAAATTGAGAACGAAGAACGAGAGAAAATACGCCTACGCCAGGGCTACGGTGGCAGTCGCGGCCGCAGCAGGCGCTGAGTTGAAGGGAGAAGGGGATACCCACCTACCCCCCCAAAAAAAGTCCCCTTTTCCCTTCTTAGTTCGTAGAAGAAAGAAAATAGAAAATAGAGAAGCTCAGTCTTAATCCACTTGCTCTACCCGAAACGCTGCTGCTTCTTTTCCTTATTTCTATGAATGAAGTGAGTACAATGCCTTCATTGATAGAAGGGCTCATATCTCAGGGCACTCAGGAATGAAGAATCCACTTTCCACACCAGACCCCATAGACCCCGCAAGCCCGATCCTCCCTTCTCAAGCCCGGCCCAATCACGACACTCAGGTAGAATTTATTAAGGGGACCGGCCCCAGACTCACCGATGAGACCCAGCACCTCTTACAAGCTCGCATTCAAGCTGCCGGCCTGATTCTGAGTATGGCCGTGGGAATTTTCTTCATTCATGGCCTTTTTTTTGCTGAGGCCACCCCGCTGCGGATCATGCACCTCTTCCTTCTTTTTCTTTTAGGAAGTTCAACGGCGTTCGTACACAAGAGCCGATCCCTGTCGCTCAAGCAACTCAGGATGCTGGAATTGGCCATGATCGGTTCCGTGACCGTTTACCTGGCCGCTGTCCAATATCTGGCTCTCGCCCAACGCGCAGTTGAGCGCTCACTTCCGATGATGACCCTCGCGCGTGAAAATGTCTTACTTCCCTTCCTGGGTTTGATGATTATCTACGGAATGTTCATTCCCAATGATTGGCGAAGGGCCTCTCGGATCATCATCCCCATCGCTGCGGTCCCGGTGTTGGTCCAATTCCTGGTCCGTCTTCAATATTCAGGGTCCATTCCTCGTTTTCTAGTCAGATCAGAGGGGTTTAGAGTTGTGGCTCTGGAACGCATGACGGAATCGGCAATCTACCTTCTTTTAGGAGCCGTTATTGCGATTTACGGCACTCATATTGTCAATTCCCTGAGACAACAGGCGTTTGAGGCCAGGCAACTGGGTCAGTATCAGCTCACCGAAAAGATCGGTGAAGGCGGCATGGGGGAAGTCTGGAAAGCTAGTCACCGCATGTTGGCACGGCCGGCTGCCATCAAGCTGATTCGACCAGACATGCTGGGAGCCCAGGATACCGGAGAGGCCCAAACCATTCTGCGTCGCTTCGAGCGGGAGGCCCAGGCCACGGCAGCTCTCAGCTCGCCCCACTCCATCATCCTTTACGATTTCGGATTGACCGACGACGGAACGTTTTACTCGGTGATGGAATTCCTCAATGGACTGGATCTTGAATCTCTGGTGGGGCGCTTCGGTCCCCTGCCACCGGCCAGAACCGTACACATGCTCCACCAGGTCTGCCAGTCTCTCATCGATGCACACCACAACGGTCTGATCCACCGGGACATCAAACCGGCTAATGTGTTTGCCTGTCGTCTCGGACAGGTGTACGACTTTATCAAGGTACTGGATTTCGGACTGGTAAAATTCCAGGCAAAAGACACTGAAGCTGAGACTCGGTTGACCCAGGGCCTGACCGGAACACCGGCTTATATCTCTCCGGAGCAGGCACTCAAGGGCACAGTGGACGCCAGATCCGATATTTATGCTTTGGGATGCGTGGGCTATTGGCTGCTGACCGGGCAACCCGTTTTCGAGGGGAGGACCCCTCTGGAGACCATCTTCAGCCATGCCCAAACCCCTCCCGTTCCACCTTCTCACAGGACAGAACAGAACGTTCCGGAAGCATTGGAAGAGATCATCCTGAAGTGTCTGGAAAAGGAGCCTGAGAACCGCCCCCAGAGCGCCGCCGAAGCGGCAAGTCTCCTGGCAGATTGCCCCCTGGAGGACGAGTGGGGCCCCCAACAGGCCAGTGAATGGTGGAAGCTCCACCTAGCAATCTGAGCGCGTTCAATCCAACCCGTGCAGCAACCACGGCTCCGACTGCTCCTGGTTCAACCCTTCCCTGATTGGTCTGCTAGACCTTAAGTTTCCGCTCGTCGGCCAGCGAGTAAGCCGGATACCAGGTCGAATCCGCTCCCATCCCTTGACGGCCAATCACCACGTCCAGCAGATAGGGTTCACCGTCACGGGTGCTGTTGATAGCCCGTTGTAAGGCCGCGCCCAGGTCGTTGGGGTCTTCCACCTTCTCAGCTCCTACCCCGTAAGCTTCGGCAAATTTGGTGTACTGGATGGGGGGATCTCCGATATAGCAGGTCATGTCTTTTCCCGCCTTGGCCTGAAGTCCGCCTCGGGCCCAAATTCGATTTCGCTCGTTGTCATAGGCGCCATTGTTCTGGACCACGATGATGATGGGAATCTGGTAGCGCTTCGCTGTCCACAGACTCTGGTCGCCACCAAACATGAAGGCTCCATCTCCCAACAGGGCCACCACCTGCCGATCGGGCAAGGCCAACTTGACCCCCATGGCGGCACCGATTCCCCAGCCCAGGATGGCCGAGGTGGTGTCAAAGTATCCCATGGCGTTATGGCCAAAGGTCAGATGATTCAGGCCGACGCCGCCCGAATCCAGTTCGTGGACCACACAGCAGCGGGGGTCCAGTTTGTCCCGCAGTTCCAGAGCCAACCTTTCGTGAGAAATGGGTGTAGCATCCCGTCGGGACTGCGCTGCGCTTTCCAGGGATTGCCGCATCTTCCTGGTGAACTCTGCGGTTTGAGCTCCGCGAGTCTCCCGAAGTTGTTTCCGCCGGGCCTCGGTGGTCTGGGAGCGAATGGCCTCCATGAGATCTCGAGCAAAGAGTTTGACACTGGAGGGACTTGACAGGATCGACGGATAGATTCTTCCCAAGTTCTCGATGTCGAATTTGACCTGGGCGATCTTAGTTGAGCGCGGAACCGACGGCCTGTTGCCTCTCGGAACGGGCAGCCAACCTCCTAGATTCAGCAGAAAGTCGATGGGACCGGGATACCTCATGTTGGAGCGGTAGCGTCCCAGATACAGAGAATGGTCGGTGGGGAAGGAGTTGGTCCATCGGCTCGGTTCCTGGACCACCGGAAGGGAAAGGAGCTCGGCCAACTCGACGACCTCTTCCTCCGCTCCCAGCCTGTGAACCTCGCTGCCCACAAAGAGCACCGGGGTTTCCGCTTCAAGCAGATGCTTGGCCACCTCTTCGACTTCACTGGTGTCAGGACGAACGTTGTGAGACACAATGAACTGGCTTTGGTTGATGATCTCGGACTTGACCGATTCGGTTCCCAGGATGTTGGACGGGATCATCAAGAAAACAGGACCGGTGGGAGGAGTGCCTGCAAACTTGAAGGCCCTGCGAACGTCCTCGGCCAGGGTTGCGGCGTTTCGGGTCTCCCAGCGCCATCGGGTGAAGGGCTCGGCAACTTTGGCCAGATCGTCCACCACCTGGAATCCCCATCGGCCCAGCGAGCTCTGCTCTGCCTGGTCTATGGAAACGATCATCGGAGTCCGATCCTTGTAGGCATTAAACATGTGAACCAGGGTGTTGGGAAAGCCGGGCCGGGCACAGGTCACGAAGGGGATCTTTCCACTGGCCTTGGCGTAGCCGTCGGCCATGGCGGTAAGAACACCCTCCTGAAGGGCCATAATCACCTGCATGTCGGAACGGTTGAGCAAGGCATCGAATATGGGATAGTCGCCTGTAGAAGGGTTGAAGAAGACAAAGCGGACTCCGCATTGCTTGAGCTGCTCGACGAAAACTTCTCCGGCGGTGCCCTCCACCACCGAAACTTTGCCTTCATCTGCAGCGCCGACTCGAGGCGAGGCAGCAGGAGAAGCAAGGAGTTCCATATACTGGTGGGCGGCTGTGGCTGTAAGCCCCGTAGCCGTCAGGCGGCGGAGAAAGGAACGTCGCCCGATGTTTCCTAACAGGAAATCCTTGACCGGGCCTTTAATTTGGGTGGAATCACCTATTTGAGTGGTTTCCATGGTCTTTCCCTCCTAAGCAGATGATGCGGTTTACGGGGTCGAGATGATTCTGAATGTACTCCCCCCACCTGGCACAGTCAATTAAATTGTAGCGCGTTACGGAAGGCTCACGGCAATCAGTTCTCCCGGGATGGCGGCGCCTCCGACGGCAAAGACAATGTATTGTTTTTGGTCAATCCTATAGGTCAGGGGAGACCCGGTCACGTTGGCGGGCAGATCCATCTCCCAGATGAGCTCTCCGGTGGCCTTATCGAAGACATCCAGGGTGGGATGAAATCTGGAAATCTCATCCACTTCTTCGGCCGTCAACTCTCGCCCACTTCTGAGTGCACCCAGATAGGGGAAAAACCTGCCTCTCTGTCCCACAAAGAGCAGAGTCTTGGTGAGCAGGATGGTGCCGTGCAGTGGCCAGCCCAGCCGGGGCAGATCCAGATCTTGAAGGGCCGGATGGTTTCGAGGGCCTTCACCCAAAGGGACCACCCATTTTAACTCTCCCCTGTTCAGGTCGACGGCAGTGATTCGACTGTAGGGGGGCTTGAAAAAAGGCAGGCCTTGAGGTCCTTGAGCGCGTGCCCCCCCGCCCTGATACCGATGGTCGGAGATTTCAGGGTCCGGGGCGACCAGCCTGTTGACTGAAGGCACCGTCTTGGAAGGAATGTAAAGAATGGCTGTTTCGGGGTCGAAGGCGGCTCCATTCCAGTTGGCGCCTCCACCAGCGCTGGGCAGAACCATAAAAGGCTCGACCGTGGGTGGAGTGAACAGGGGACCGTAGTTGAATCCCTCCAGAATCTTCAAGGCTTCTTCGCGAAGCTCCGGCGTGAAGTCGATAATGTCTTTTTCGCTGATTCCCTGTCGATCGAAAGGCGGCGGCTTGGTGGGAAAGGGCTGAGTGGGAGAAGATTTCTCTCCCGGAACGGTGGACTGAGGAACGGGACGTTCTTCGATGGGCCAGACGGGTTCTCCGGTGACCCGGTCAAAGACATAAGTAAAGCCGTGTTTGGTGATCTGGGCAACGGCCTTGATCGGCCTGCCCTCCACTTCGATGTCCACCAGGTTGGGGGCGGCGGGCAGATCCCAATCCCAGAGACCGTGGTGAATCATTTGAAAATGCCAGACGCGCTCACCGGTCCTGGCATCCAGACAGACCAGACTTTCGGCAAACAGGTTGTCCCCGGGCCGATGTCCCCCGTACCAGTCATTGGTGGGAGTACTCATGGGAAGATAAACATAGCCCAACTCCTCATCGGCACTCATGAGTGTCCACACATTGGCGTTTCCATTGTGTCGCCATGATTCCTCTTCCCAGGTCTCGACACCCCATTCTCCTTCTTCAGGAATAGCGTGAAAGACCCACAGCTGTTCGCCGGTCCGCACATCAAAACCACGAACATCTCCGGGCGGCTTTTTCCCATGCGGCCTGGCGTCGCTGACGTTGGAACCCACAATCACCACGTCGCCAACCACAATGGGGGGAGAGTTGACTCCATACTCTTCCCGTCTCTGGTTGCGCCGCAGTCCCGCCACCAGATCGACCTGGCCATTGTTACCAAACCCGGAGGCGGGTTCACCGGTAGCGGCATCCACAGAGACCAGGCGGCCATCGGCCGTACCTACATAGAGCCTCTTTTCGGTTCCATCGCTCCAGTAGGCCAATCCTCTGGAATGGGAGCTGGACTCATAGGCTTCAGGATCATAGGTCCAAAGGGTCTGGCCA
The DNA here is from genome assembly GCA_022562935.1 of Acidobacteriota bacterium. Lineage (GTDB taxonomy): Bacteria > Acidobacteriota > UBA6911 > RPQK01 > JADFOI01 > JADFOI01. Next base: position 19,428 of record JADFOI010000030.1, on the reverse strand, counting down.
TTGGTGGGATCAATCGCTGCTATCTGATTGAAGGTTGTGGTGGTGTAGAGCACCCCATCAATCATCAGGGGCGTTGCTTCATAGATGAAGGTCTCGAATTCGGGATGCTGTTCCACGGCCTGATCGGCAGGGAATTGCCATTTCCAAGCGATTTGCAAGTTGCGGACGTTGTCCCGGTTAATCTGATCCAGCGGCGAGTACTTGGTGCCTGCCTTATCCCTGGCGTATTCGGGCCACTCGGCATCCGCCCGACTCAGAGTATCCGGGGCAACAGCGGGGGCGCATGAGAGCAACCCACAAATCACCAGGGTACCGGCCAGCCGCTTATCCCAATTGCATTGGATCCAATGCATAGATTCCTCCCCGATTGTGTAGCCGCATTTCACCACAAAGCCTCACAGAAAGATAATGCAAAGATCACAGGCTGCGATTGAGAACAGACTGACAAACGACACTTCGCGGAGGTATGATCAGGGAACTGATGGATAAGATGGAGAAGATTGATCGCAGGAAAGAAAGTCGAAGAGAAGCGGATCGAAGGGAAGTGGAACGGCGGATCGCCGATCGCTTTAAACTGCCCCTGAAAGGGACCGTTGTTTTTGACGTTGGGGGTGAAGAAGAGATTCGAGACATCACGGTCAGAAACATCAGCGCCTATGGCGCTTATTTCATGGCCGATCTCCGCCCCCATGTTTCCGACAAGGTGACCCTCCTCTTGCCCATTGAGGAGGATGAAGGTTCATTTGAAGCAACAGCCACGGTCGTCCGTGTCGAGGACGACTCCAAGAACCGCTTTGGTATTGCCGTTACCTTCGAAAAAATCCCCGACTTCGGCTAGAAGGGCACCCCACACGCGTTCCAGGTCAGGTTTGGAATTTTGAATTTGGGATTTTGAATTTCCGGCCTATGGCCGGCTATCCCTTCCTGTGCACCATCACAAAGCGTGCGCCCTTCGAGGGGCGTCTTCGAAATCCGAGTAGGTGAAAGAAGTCAAGGGTATACCAGCGGGCAATCCGGGCATTCACCAACAGCACCCCTTCCTCTTCAGGATGCCGGTCGACCCCGGGCAGCCAATGAAGGAGACGGTCCAGACGCAGAGGGCGGATCCAGGCCGACAGCTGGATCCAGAAAGGCCGTACGGCCGCGGCCAGAAAAAAGCCGTCTTCACCCTCGTTCTGGTAAAGGGGAAGAAGTAGAAAGGCTCTCCCGGGAGCGGTCAGATCTCCTTGCCGATCCCGTGCCAGCAGTTGTCCCGATTCGACCTCCTGAAAACTTCTGAATCCCGGCTGCATGACAAACTCATCGTCCCGCTTGACGGGATGGCGGTATCGCACCTCTATAAAGGAAGGCAAATCCCTGCAGCAGTCGGCCAGTCTTTGGTAATGGTGTTGGATTTCCGGAACCTGCTCCTGTGACAGGTTCCCCGCACAGACCAGGGCGATCCAGATGAGGCTCTCGAGGTGATCAACGGCCAGGGAAGAAGTGTGTTGTCCTGCTTCGACTCCCGCGCTCACATGACCCAACGAGTCCATGTAATCTGCCAGAGTGCCCCGCAGCTCCTCTTCAAAGCCCAACACCAGGGGCAAGGGGAACTTACGGGCGAAAGAGCGACTGTATAAAGAGTCATTGAGCACCGCAAAAGGAGGTCCATCTGCTGAGCTGGTATGAAGATCCATGAAGTAAACGTCCCCTGGATTTCCTCGAGTGGCCGACTTCAACACCTCGAGCAGTTCGAACTGCTCCCGATCCTCATGCTTCAGATCCTCGGCTTTGTGGGCTGTGAGTTGGGCGATCCGATCCTTTTCCCACATTCGGTTGAGGTCCTTCTCCACATACCGACGTCCTTGAGAAAAGGCTTCTGTGTTGCCTAAAAGAGCAACCAGCCTGCCGGAGAATGTCTGGGGATGGGCATGCAACGTGTCCAAGACCCTCTTGAGGGCCTCCACCCCGGCCGGTTCGTTACCGTGAATGCCCGCGGTACAGATCAGCGACGGACCTTTGCGCTGGCCGGCAAAGGCCCCGATAACGTGTTTTCCTTCAGCGGAACCGGGGAATTCGTCCATGCCTTCTTGACCGCTTTGCTCTCCCTCCCTAGTATCGATCATAATCCAGTATGGACTTTACCGACCTGACCATCGGGATCGAGGAAGAATATCAAATTATTGATCCCCAGACCCGTGAGTTGACCTCATACATTTCTGAATTCCTGAAAGGCAAGGCCATGCTTTTCAGGGATCAGGTGAAGCCGGAGTTTCTCCAATCTCAGGTGGAGACCGGTAGCCTGGTGTGCCGCAATGTCCAAGAAGTTCGGGAACAGGTCAAACACCTGCGCAGCTTGGTCGGGGAGATCGCTGACAGCAACAACCGCAAGTTTGTTGCCGCCGGCACTCACCCTTTTTCCCGCTGGGAAGATCAGGCCATTACCAACAAGGCCCGCTATCGGGGTTTGCTCATCGATCTGCAAGAGGTGGCCCGCCGTTTACTGATCTTCGGAATGCATATACATATCGGCATTCCCGATAAGGACTTGCGCATCGACATCATGAATCAAATGACCTACTTCATGCCTCACATTCTCAGCCTTTCCAGCTCCTCTCCTTTTTGGCTGGGAAGAAACACCGGATTGAAATCTTATCGAAGTGTTATCTTTGACGATCTGCCCCGCACGGGTCTACCCGAGTACTTTGATTCCGCTTCGGAATACGAGGAATTCGTCCAAAGTTTGATCAAAACCAACTGCATCGACGAGCCCACCAAAATCTGGTGGGACATCCGACCTCATCCCAAATTTCCGACACTGGAGTTCAGGATCTGCGACTGCACCACCAAAATCGACGAGGTTGTGGCCATTGCCGCTCTCTTGCAGGCCATGGTGGCGAAGCTGATTCAGTTACGGAAGAAGAACCAGACCTGGCGCCGCTACCGCATTGCCTTGATTGCCGAAAACAAATGGCGGGCCATCAAAATGGGAATCGATGGCAAGTTTCTGGATTGGGGGAAAGAAGAGGAAGTGCCCCTGCGTTCTCTAGTTGAAGAGTTGTTGGAAATACTGAGCGATGTCGTGGACGAACTCGGGTCAGGTGAAGAAATCGAGTACATCCGAACCATCCTCAAGGAAGGAACCAGCGCCGATCGACAGCTGCGAACCTACGAGAAAACAGGAAGCCTGGAAGCCGTCATCGACATGCTGGCCGAAGAGACCATGATGGGACTCTGAGTTCGGGTCAATTCTGGGACAGGCCCAGAATTCTAGCGGAAGTGCCTGAAGTCAAAGGAGAATTCTTGGGGCTGGCACCAAACTCCCCCACCCCGCTTCGCAACAAGAACCTATGCATTCTCGTCCGTCGTCTGCTGTCTTTCCTCAGTCCTCAGCACTCAGTCCTTTCTTCCGGTCTGCGCCCTCTAAGGGCGCTCAGTATTCCGGATACTGGCGTCCCAGCTTATCGGTAGGAACGAAAACCTTCTTCAGGCGCACGATTTCCTGGGAATCGATCTCCGCGAAAAACTCCATGGCGCGCTGGAAGATGGGAGCTCGGCCCTGAGCACCTCCATAGCGGGGCGGCTTCTCACCCGGACCTCCCGGCCGCCCGACAATGATTCGCCCCACCACACCGAGGCCGACGTGGTTCTTGCTGAAGTAGTCATAGGTCCCTTCCACATCGAAAGTCCAGCGGAAGGTGTCGCCCTGACTCATCAATCCCGAGTCGAAAGGCTCGGCTCCCTCGGGAATACGCAGCTCCTGATTGCCGTTGGAAGGATGAAAGGCGGTGACGGTCGGCCCCCAGCGTGTGGCCAGAAACTCCACTGTCTGTCCCTTCTCAACGTAAAGTCCGAAGGGCTCGTAGTACCACATGCCCATGGGATAGCTGAGCACCACTCGGACCTTAAGAATTTCATCCTGAGCAGGCAACAGGCCATGGGCCAAAAACAGCGGGCTGGCCGTCAGGGTTTTCAAAAGAGTTCTTCGACTCCATTTCGAGGGGTTGTTGCTCATCTCTCCTCCTTAGTACTCACTTTCATAAATACGGTGACGTTTGTTGGGAGCGCGACGGAGCCCAGATCGAGGCGCGACGACGAGTCGATGCAGGGACATCGGCGAGGAGGAGCAACAAAGAGATGGGCCCGTCCCGCCCCAACCCTTCGGGCGGATGGGGGTTGCGGGCGATCTTTTTGTCTCTCGTCGTCGCCGATGTCCCTGCATCGCCTCCTCCTCTCTTCGCAACCTCGCCTCGCAAGCCTCATCCGCAAACGTTACTGTATTTATGAAAGGGAGTACTTAGCTTGGGGCACTTAGTTTCCATCAATGCTGAAAGCATAAAGGGTATAGGGAGGTCTTCCCACCGTCCCACAGCTGGTATAAAGGGTGCCGTTGGAGATGGAAATTCCACCCCGCCGAGGCCCTGGAAGCTGGTAGCTCCAAAGAGGCTCCCCGGTCTCCACGTGAAGGGCCTGAAGGGTACCATCGACCAGACCCTGATAAAGCAAGCGGTTACCCACGGCAATGGTGTTTTGGGCACTGGCGGAGTTGGGCGTCCACCAGAGAACTTCTCCCGTATAAGGGTGCAGGGCCACCGTGACTGACAGCGACTCCCGATACCTCTCTCCCCGGCTGTAGCCGAGAGGATCCACATCAGGAGAGGTCACGGAAGCGGAAGAGTTCGAGATCAGGTAGATCTTATTGTAGGCAAAGGCCGTGGCATTGAGGGCAAGCCCATCGTTGGTCACCATAGAGCGCCAGTAGGGTTCCCCGGTGTAGCGATCGAACACGTGAAATCCTCCCGCCTTGGTCCCCGCTCCCAGGCAGCGCCTTACCGTGTCGCCCCGGAAAGTGGGGTGCCTGGCCTCAAAGAGCACCGGGTGGGTGTGAATGTCAAAATCATAGGGATCGCGGGGACGGATCTGCTGATACCAGAGCAACTCGCCCGACTCCATATCATTGGCCAGAATACTCTCGGTAAAAAGAATGGGTCCCCCGGGAAAGGCTTTCGGATTTCCGGTGACATTGTAAACGATGCCCTGCTCCGTATCGATAGCGGGAGCCGTCCACACCGACCCCCCTGCCGTGGGAGCACCGGGCACCGTCCAGAAACGCCAGCGTACGGCACCGGTGCCGGCGTCCAGACAGGCAAACTGGCCCTTTCCTGAAGACACCCCGATAAACACCTTGCCGTCGTAAACCAGAGGCGAGGAGGAAATATGAGTCTGATTGGGACCCACATCCGGGTCCAGCTGGGTCGACCAGATCTCCCGGCCGGTGGCAGCATCGACCGAGTGGACCTTCCCCGTCCCTGCTCCAAAATAGAGACGTCCGCCGTCGTAAAAGGCCGACCCCCGCATCTCTGTCGGCGAGTTAGGGGGACGAAGGTCGGCTATCGGTTCACCCGGCTTCAAGTTCCAGGCGTTCATCTTCCATTTCATCTCCCCGGTCTGGGTCTCGACTCCATAGAAATGGCCATCATAGGAGGCAAAGTAGACCCGGTCTCCCACCACCACCGGCGTGCTCTGGATAAAATCTCCGGCCAGATCGAAGGTCCACTTCACCTTCAATCGACTCACGTTGTTGGGAGCGATGGTGTTCTCGTAAGGATTGAACCGGGTGTTGTGAAGATCGTGCCCAATCATGGCCCAGTCCCCTGCTTTCACTCCGGCAGGAAAGTAGCTCTGCTGGGGCAATAGGGCACCCAACGCTGAACGGGTTGCGGCCAGCATCCCTCCCCCCATGGCCATGGTGGACAGAAACCGCCTCCGGTTCCATCGATTTTCTCTCTGCATGGATATCCTGCCTCCCTTAAATCAGTCGGAGGGTATACTCTTTTTCTTTTCCGCCTGCTTTCTGACGATCAGAACAGCGGCCAGAAAAATCAGGGAACCCACAAAGGCCGCCACCAGATCCTGGAAACTGATGGCCAGCTCTCCCAGACCCAGATCGATCTCGAAGAGATCGAAGAGGAACCCTCCGACAGCCGCTCCGATCAGGCCCACGCCCAGGTTGGTCCAGCGCCCGAACCCTTCACGGCTTCGCTTGACCACCCTTCCCACCAGGGTGCCAGCCAGAGCCCCAACAATCAACCAGACGATAATTTGAATGAAGGTGATTTGCATCTCCAGTCCCCTCAGTATATCTCAGCAGGAAACAAGAAGAAATGAGAGGCCTACCCCCTTACTTTTCGCCATAACATAATTATGTTATCGGTCCTTTTCAGGTGAGTTTTGTACCCTCTCCAAGTCGGCTCACATCATCCCATAACATAACGATGCAACCCAGTAACTACAGGGGAAATAGGGTCAGGTGGTCAGTCGGTCAGGGGGTTGGGGCGCGCTTCGAACGCGCCCCATATTTTCACTCAACTCCCGCCTGCACGATTCGCTCCAAGGCGGCCTCGGCCTGGCGCTGGGGGTGCACAAAAACGTCCACTTCCCCCTTCTCATCGGTCGAGAAGAAGCTGCCCTCTCCCGAGGGTCGCGCCGGAATCAGCACGAAGAGCGACTGCAGCAAAAAGAAGCTCCAGAAGGCTGCCGGAACACTGCCCGTTTTGCTGAAAAGATAGCCGGCAAACATCAGTCCAACAGCCGAGGCCAGACCATCCAGGCCGATGGCAATCAAACTACGTTGAAAGAGCAGTGAACGATTCACACTGATCAGGGTGACCAGTGCCGCCACCATCAAAGAGTTGGTGACGGGCAGAAAGGAGAGCCCCATCGCGATCACCAAATTGACGGTGGCCAGGGTGAGGGCTCCCACCCGGGTCTTGGCTGTCCTGAGCAGATAGAAGCAGTAAGCGAGATAGCCGATCAATGTGATCACCCGGAAGGCCAGAACGAAAGGCAAGGCTATTTTCAGACCCCACCACACGGGCACCGCAAAGACGGCAACCCCAAAAGCAAAGGCGATACCTGTTACAACGCTGGGCCGTTTCATGAGGCTCCTCCTTTGGCGAAGTTCTCGCGGATCCGCATCCACTCTAGTTCAATTTCTTCCTCACTCACCCGCATGCCACCGGGATAGCTTCGAGCACCACCCCGATCCGCGCTGGAGAGAACCGACTCGGCAACAGAGAAGGCCGAGTCTTCCATCGTGGTGGGCACAAACAGTTTGGCCTTCTCCACGATCGATTCCAGTTGGCCCTGCTGAAGATCAATCTCCTGGGTGTGCTGCTGGTAGAGCTTTTCACCCGTGGAGATGCGCTGGTGTACAGCTGCCAGATGTTTTTCGAAAGCCAGCTTGCGTCCCACGGTCTTATGGGCCAGTTCCTCGGAGCCCTCCTTCAGGCAAAGCTTCAAATCCTTCTGAATCTTTGCCAGTTGCTCCGTTGTATAGGCCTCGCTCTCCTTGAGCGAGGCCAGGTTCCTCTGGTCTCTAGCCAGCCGGGCTCTCTTCCAGTCGAGAGCTTCCTGCATCTCTCGAATGGCCTGCTTTAAAATGGCTTCAGGCTCTTCGATGATGTCCAGAACAGCATGTACATCGGCACGAAAGAGACGTCTTATACGATTGACAATAGCCATGATCTTTTCCTCCTTAGTTGGTGTTCTTGTTCACTTCTCTTTGAAGCTCCTGACTGGCACCCAGGAAGGACTTGGCAGCACGGTTCTGCTTCACCTTCTGGTCGGGACCCTGGAAAGCGTCATCGACCCGTGCTTCCAGTTCGTCCAGTTGGCGATCCGCGTCCTTCTTCAAACCGGGTACGGCCTTATCCGCTTCCTCGAGACGGTCTCTGTAGTTGTCCATCAGCTCCTTGGCTTTTTCCTGATCTCCACTGCGGACATAGTCACCCACTTCTCGCATGATCGAACCCAGATTGTTCTTGATCCAGGCCGTGCGAAAGAGATCCTTGTCGATAGAGGCAACCGCTTCCTGTTTTCGCTCCGGGGGCACACAAGCGATGGTCAACTCGGACGAGCCCACCTCTTGCTGGTACAACCGACCATCGACCCGATAGCTCAAGTCGATGTCGCCCAGCACATACTCCGCGGGGACGTGGTTGGCGACCCTGAGGGTGGCCATGAAGCTCTTGGTACTACCCTGGAAAAGTTGGCCGGTCCGGATAACCACCGTTCCGCCTTCCAGAACAAAGGGATAACCGGCGGCGTCCACCAGCTCCACTCCGTGAGGAAGAACGATTCGCATCTCGGAACCATCGGCGTAGATGTTGCGAGAATCGTCCAGCTCTTGGGCCAGGATCGTTCCCAGCAATTCCAGATGCTCGAGATAACTAAAGCTACCCATGCCGTGATCGGCCAGGGAAGCCATAAGAGTCTCGTTAAATCCCAATCCCATGCCCACGGTGGAAAGAACGCTGCCGTTGTCGGCAATCCGCCGGGCCATGGCTGCAAGCTCGCCCGGATGGACGATGCCCACATTGGCGTGACCGTCCGAGAGAAGGATGACCCGCCGCCGCCGCTCCGATACACGGGCGGATGCGGACATTTGCTCGGCGCGTAAAAGGGCGTCGCCCAGATTGGTCGAATCCCCGGGATGCAGACTGTTGACGATATTTCTGAATCGCCGGATATTGGTCTCACTAGCCGGGATCAGTCGCGATTGGACGTGAGCGCTTGTGTCAAAAGTGATCAAAGCGACTCGATCACTCGGCGTCAGCCGATCCAAAAGCGAGTGGACAGCCTGGGTGGCGAAGGCCCACTTGTTGTCCTCTGCCATGGAGCCGCTGCGGTCCAGGACAATGATGGTGTCCGTAGGCATCCTCGGAATGTCCCGGGAGATCCTGGGGGTCACAACGGACAGGTTCAGGTAAACCGTGCCGTCACTCCCCTGAACGATCATCGGATGGGACAGGGAGGCCTCGAATCTCACACCCGTTTTGGGATGGACCGACAACTGAGGCTCGATGCCTTCCCCGTGACCGAACCGGGTGAAGGCTCCCGCTTGGACCTGAACCCAGACCACTGTGGCCAGGATGGCAAGCAGTACGGCCAGGACTCCGCCCTTGCGAGTCTTCCCAAATGATTTCATTCTCTCTAGTACATTCATCTTCTTTCTCCTTTCGGTTGATGTGATTTTAGTGGCGAGCTTACGCCACCGTTTCTACTACCCATAGTGACGATCCTCAGCGGAAATAAGTAGACAACTGTTGGTAAAAAGACAGGCTCCAACTTTTACAATTTGTTTACACACAACCGGTTAAAAAGGCCGTAAAATAAGAGAGATGAAACCCGTTAAACCAAGACTGCTGATTATCGAAGATGAAGAATCGATCCTTCAGGGACTGACCGATGTCTTTCTCTACAACGGATACGAAGTGGAGAGCGCTGCGGAAGGCAATGCAGGTCTGGAGATGGCTCTTAGTGGTGACTATCACCTGATTCTTCTGGATCTCATGCTCCCCGGTATGGATGGTCTGAGCATCTGTGACAAGATCCGCGAGGTGGACCGGAACCTGCCCATCATCATGCTCACGGCCAAGACCTCGGAAGAGGACATCATCCAGGGTCTGAAGCTGGGCGCAGACGATTACATTCCCAAACCTTTCTCGGTAGGACAACTTCTGGCTCGGGTGGAGGCGGTTTTGCGCCGATCGGGCAAACTCCATCGAGACATGAAGACTTTTCATCTGGGAGATCTGCTGATTGACCCGAACCGTTTAACCGGCACCCGAGACGGGGAAGAGATTCCCTTTACCCGCCGCGAACTGGAAATCCTCCTTTACCTCAGCAGTCATAAAGTCCGTCCCGTCTCCCGGCAGGAGCTGCTGCGGGAAGTGTGGGGTTACGCCAATGTCGATTTTGTGGAGACCCGAACCGTCGACATTCATATCGCCAAGCTGAGGCGTAAAATCGAGAAGAATTCTGCTCAACCCGAGTTGCTGATCACGGTGCGCGGCGAAGGCTACCAGCTCAAGGGGGCCGAATGAAGAGACTGCGCTTCTATTTCGCGCTATTCTTCATCCTGCTGGCGGTTCCGGTCGTCATCCTGCTCAGTCACACCTATGGCAACCTGGAACAGGAGTCCTTCTTCTTGTATCGCCGGACCGCCGAGAGCCTGATGGCCACCGTTTACCAACGGCTTCAGGAAAACCTCCTGGTTGAGGAGCAGCGGCCCTATACCCACTACCGCTATATTCACGTGGCCGACCGAGCGGTTCCCCAACAGGAAGGGTTGAACCTGTCCCCTTTGGCCGACTTTCCGGTGCAATCGGGGATTCCGGGCATTTTGGGATACTTCCAGATTGATCCGGACGGCAGCTTTCACAGCCCGCTCCTGCCCGACGAAGACCCGGGAATCCCCGTCCCTCTAAGAGAAGAGCGTGAAGAGATGAGGGACAAGCTGGCCACTTTACTGGAGGGGCTCTTCTCCCTCACTCCCGGTCTACAGGCTCAACTGGACGAACTGAAGCTGGAGGAATCCCCTCCCACAGCCAAGAAGAACTTCTCCAATTTCAGAGACAATCTGGAATCCAAGGTGGACATCACTCTGGAACAGCGCTACGAGAGGGAAGCCTCTGAATCGACCTACAGCCTGCGAAGTGAAGAGGACCAAAAGACAGACAGCCTCCAGCGTCGGGTCCAGAAAAGCTCACTGAGGCAGGCCGAGATCTTCGATTCTCAGCTCAAAGACGCCTACTCCCAGGACTTGGAAAAGGCCAAAGAGAGTGCCGCCCCTCAACGCGCCGATGATGCTCCCGGCAGCCGGGTGGTTGCCGGACAGTCCAACCGGACTTTTCAAATGGGCGACGAGTTGCGGACTCGGGATAAGGATGTCCAACCCGAGCTGGAAGCGGAACCGGAAGTGGTGGCAGAAGTGGACCCCTTTCAAAGCGAGGTCATCGACAAGGAATGGCTGGTTTTTTACCGGAAGGTTTGGCCCCAGAAAAGGCGCTACATCCAGGGCTTTACCGCCAGTCTTTCCGAGTTTCTGGAAAGCCACCTGGATGCAGCCTTTTTGAACTCGGCATTACCGGAGACGGCCTCATACCTGGTCTTTTACCAGGGAGAGTTGCTCGAGCCCGCACCAGTGGCTCGAACCAACCCGAGGCCCTTGCTTCTTCACAGCGCTGCCTTGCCCTACCCGCTGAACGACTTTGACCTGGCCATTATCCTCGCTCAACTCCCTCAAAGCCCGGCTCATCAGTTGGTCAACTTTCTGGCCCTCTTCCTTTCAGTGCTTTTTTTGGGCGGTTTTCTGGGAGTCTATCGATTGACCGTCAAGCAGATGGAGCTTGCCCAAAAAAAGAGCGATTTCGTTGCGGCGGTCAGCCACGAGCTCAAGACTCCACTGACGGCCATTCGAATGTATGGCGAGATGCTGATGGAAGGATGGGTGGAGGAGGAAAAAAAGGAAGGCTACTACCAGCAGATCCATGACGAGAGTGTGCGCTTGAGTCGACTGATCCAAAACGTTTTAACACTGGCTGAGTTGGAGAGAAGCGAGTGGCAAATCAATCTGACCGTTCTTCAACCGGTCGAATTCGTCGCCCAGATCACCGGGCGTTTGAGCAATCAGGTCAAGCGAGCCGGATTCGAGTTTGAAACCGTCACCGAAGGGGAGGTCAAATCGATTCAGGTGGACACCGATGCCCTCACCCAGATCCTGATTAATCTCATCGACAACGCCATCAAGTTTTCCAAAGACGCCGAAACCAAAAAGATCGTCTTGACGGTGAGCCAGCTGGGAAACGACTGCTATATACGGGTTCGCGACTTCGGCCCCGGCATCCCCAGCCGAAAACTCAAGAGCATCTTTGAAAAATTCTACCGGATCGACAACGAGATGACCCGTACTACACGGGGAACGGGAATCGGTCTTTCCCTGGTAAAGATGTTAGCCGACGCTATGGGTGCCCACGTGGATGTGGCCAACCGCCAACCGGGCACCGAATTCAGCCTCCGATTCACTAGCTCCGCCACTTCGTGACGTGCGCGATGTCGTGCGTTCCAGTTTTAAGTCAGGTTTGGAATTTTGAATTTAGAGCCCCCTCGGGGCTCAATGCGTCAGTGCATAAATCACATAATTGACGCCCAGTTTATAGGCCTCGTTGGAGAGGCTGACCGGGAAAAAATCGGTGTCGGACCATTCCCAGAAATCACCGATGTCGTTGTTGAAATTGACGATCACCTGGAGGCGGCCCGTTTCATCCGACATCCCATAGAATTCAGCGGGACGGCCGTAGCTCCTGGGAGCGACCATGTCGAGGGTTTCAATCTCGTAGAAGCACTGGAAGATAGGGTGATCCAGGGTAAGTCTCTCCATCTTTCGCTCGGGTAACACCCTTTTCATGCTGGACATAAAAGCCGCCCACTGCCAGGGCCCATCAAAGTCATCGAAAATCGCAAAGCCTCCCCGCAGAAAATATTCGCGGAGATTTTCCACCTCTGCTGGGGTCACTCCCCAGGTACCCGGCTCACTAAAATAAAGCAGCGGGTAATCCATAATCTGTGGATCATCCAGGTCCACGATGATGTAGGACTCTGGGGTGGTCTGAACGCTGGTGACCTCGGAGAGGATCTTCAGGAAGTTCCGCTCCGCTCGGGGATAGTCATGGGCCCAGCCAAATCGAAAGAAGCGGCCATTCTCGTTGAACCTGACCCGGGCAAACCGGAAATAGACCGGGTCGTCGGGAAGGAGATAGTCGTCAGCTCCCGAAAAAGCGATGATGGAGGTCAGGGCCAAAACAGCTCCTGCGATCCAAAGTCTCTTTCCCATGGTTCACTCCGTATAAGAGGTCCGGGCCGGATAACGGAAGTACTCGACCTTCTGGTTGGGATCCGTGTTGGGATTGACGTAGACAAATCTTCCGCCCGTCATGGTCTTCAGTACCGGAATGTCTTTGATCTCCAGCGGATCGATGGTCAGAATATCCCGACCCAGCACCACCAGATCGGCAAATTTTCCAGGTTCAATGGATCCTTTCACATCATCTTCGCCGAAAGCCCATGCCGATTTTACCGTCACCGCCCGGATGGCTTCCTCCAGGGTCAGCCTCTCTTCCGGCCGGAACACTTTTCCCGACTTGCGCACCCGGTTGACGGCCTCAAACAGGGTGAACAGCGGTCCAATCGGTGCCTGATCACTACTGAGGATCACCGGAATGCCGGCATCCCGATAAGTGGCCACCGGTCTGGGCCCCAGATCAGGCCGTTCGGGGTTCACCCGATAAGTCTCCTCCGCATCATCGGCCAGGTGGTAGATGGAGTTGACCTGTAGATCGGCCACGATCCCCAGCCGCTTCATGGTCTCCAGGTTCGCGCGGGTGGGCTGGTTGATGTGGGTGAAGATGTGCCGGACATCCTCGCGCGGATACAATCGATAGGCTTCCTCCAGGGCCTCGCAGGCATAGTCGAAGGTCTCGGGAGTGGTGATGTGCAGGTACAGCTGCCACCCTCTCCGGTGTGCTTCGATGAGCACTTTTTTAGCTCCTTCTGCAGGCACGATGTAGGGCTTCTGTCCGGGCCTCCCTTTATCCAGAGAAACCTTGAAAGTTCCCACACGAAAGAAATCGGTTTTCAAAGGCGGTTGATAGAGCAGGCTGTTGATCAGGTCCAGCGAGTCCTGTGTGGAAAGGGAACGAACGGGAAGACGGATCATGAGATTAATGCGCGCGGGCAATCCCTCCTCGCGCTGGAGGAGGCGCTGATAGGCATGTTGAATGGGCTGAGTAGGACTGCCTCCATTTTGGGGATCCGACAAACTGGTGATCCCGTAAGGGATGACGTCGGTCTCAATGGCCCGGGCCATGTTTCTCTCCAGCTCCTCCACAGACCAGACATTCAATGCCACTCTCAAGATCCGCGCTGCCGCCCGCCCCGTTAGGACCCCGGTGGGTTCCCGGGTTCTGGGATCGACGATAAACTCACCGAAAAGTCCCCGGGCGTGGGGCTGGACCGAGCGGCGGTTGATGTTGGCTTTGGAGAGACCCAGGCTGTTGGTCACGTAAACGTGATCGGCGGCAAAGATGACAATCACCGGATTCTCTGGGGAGACCGGGTCCAGATCATGACGGTTGGGCCAGCGTCCCTCCTTGATCTGCTGTGCCCGGGCCACCCCTCCCGGCATCCAAACCAGTTCTCCTGGAGGTGTGACCGCCACCTTCTGGCGCACCACTTCCACGATCTGGGCAATCGATCGAGCCTTTCCCAACTGCTGGATGGCAGGATCGGGAGGCTCTCCTACAGGCCAGGCCAGGTGAAGATGAGAGTCGTTGAATCCGGGCAAAACCGTGTTGCCCTCTAAATCCACCTGCCGGGTGTTGGATCCTGCCAGCGAGAGAATCTCGCTGTCGGAACCCACGGCCACAAAACGTCCATTCCTGATGGCCACTGCCTGAGCAATGGAGAAGTTCTCGTCCACGGTCACGATCTTGCCGTTGTGAAGCACAAGGTCTGGCGCAAGCGAATCCGGTACAGCCGGCGCACAGTGGTTCAAAACCAAGAGAAAAAGGATCGCCAGCAAGGTCGTTGAAGAAATTTTCACAAAGCGCATCGGGTTCCCTTAGTGCATTGTAAGAGAGTATCTTTAAAAAGTGAAAAAACTTCTGTCCCCAATGTCCCAAATATCCTTTTACTTTCGTGCTGGGGTCTTTTTGGCCACCCTCCTCCTGAGCACTCCTTTGCTCCTGAGAGCAGAGATCCCTCTTCCCACACCCGCGGAGCACTACGACAGCTTCGATCCTGAGAGGGAGGGCCCTCTTCTATTCAGCCGCATCTTTCCGGAATTAGAACCGTCCCAGCAGTCGCTGCTCCTGGGCCTGATGGGAGGGCCGGGCAGCGGAGCTGAACCCAGACCCTCCAGGGACGAGCTTATTGCCCAGCTCAAAACGGTGGATTGGACCCGGTGGCGACCCCAAGTATTAGAGCTCCTGCTTCATCGCTCGCACGTCTTGGAGGTCGTTCCCGATCAAGCCCGGGACTGGCTTCCCATCGTTCATGACTCACTCCTGTTTTTCCTGGACCATTTGGGAGAAGAGCGTCTGTTAGAACGGCTCCTGAATCAGGCTTCACTGCCTGAAGATGCCCCCAGGAGTGAGCAGGTTCTGCAGTTTCTCTCCCAGACACCCACTCTTCAGAAGATTGGACAGATCTTTGCCAGAAATCCAGAGGTTCCCCCCGACTTGAGAGAAGCC
This sequence comes from Acidobacteriota bacterium, assembly GCA_022562935.1. Classification (GTDB taxonomy): domain Bacteria; phylum Acidobacteriota; class UBA6911; order RPQK01; family JADFOI01; genus JADFOI01. Next base: position 4,357 of record JADFOI010000030.1, on the reverse strand, counting down.
CTGCAGATCCTGGAGAACAGCTTGAAGACGACCACCCGTGACCAGGTGACGGAGTTCATTCTCCAGGAAATCGGCCCCGAAACGGTGGAGGAATACCAGGTTCACTTTGCAGAGGAAGTCCTTGCCGAAGCAACGATCGGGGTCATCCTGCCCTGCACCCTGGTTCTGCCGGGAGAGACCCGGGTCCGGGAAGCCGTAGCCAAGGTGATCAAGCCCTATGTCATGTCGGCACTCCAGGAAGAATTGGAAATCTTTGATCGTTTGACCCAATACTTTGCCGAGTATTCCGGCTCTTACGCGATCGGGACCATTCTGATCTCGGACATGTTTGAAGAAATCCGTGAGGCTTTGTCCCGGGAGATCCAGGTCGTTGACGAGCAGGAGAATCTAGCCAAAGCGGGAGAATATTATCAGCACAACGAACGGGTAACCGTGCCGGAGCTTTACCCCCTGTCCACGGAGCACGTGACTTTCATGGGTTTTATCCATGGCCAAAAGATAACGGATGCTTTTCCAGGCCAACCTCAGGCCCGGGCCAGGTTAGCCCGTCGCCTCGTCGATATACTCACTGTGGATGTGCTCTTATCCCCCCATGAGAAGGCTCTTTTTCATGGCGACCCTCATGCCGGAAATGTCTTCCATGTCCTGGATAACCCTCAGGATCCTTACCGCATCGCTCTCTTGGATTGGGGGCTTTCCGGAGAATTCTCACGGGAGCAACGGGCCCAGCTCATGCAGTTGTTTTTGGGCGTCCGTTTAAATCATGCCAAGCGCTTGAGAAACCATATGGGAGCGTTAATTGAGGGAGAGGATTGGGCATCGCCACAAGGGCAGGAGAAGATTGGCATCATGGTGGAAGAAACCCTCGCTGAGAAAGGCCAAGGCCGGATCTTTGACGTCCTGGCTCAGTTGATGAGCAAGGCTGCTCAGCAGGGATATAAGATTCGCTTCAATATCGGCCTCTTTATCAAGTCACAGATTACCGTCGGCGGTATTCTTTCCGAGTTGGATCCCGAGCTGAATCAGGATCAGTACGTGATGGACCGAATCTCAGGCCAGGTTTTCAAGGAGATGCCCAAACGCCTCCTCTATACCCTCTGGTTTCCCGCCTGGAACTCCCACAGTTACCCCACCCAGCTTTCCAACGAGGATGTCAAAGATGTGCAGTTTCAATCCTGGGGAAGGGGTTTGAAGACGGCAGGAAAGGCTGTGTGGAAAGGGATCCGCTGGCCCTTCGAAGTCCTCATCCCCTGAACGTCACTTCGTGACCTCGTACTGTCGTGCTGAGCGCACCTGTGCGCCTTCAACCTTTTAGAAAAACAGCACTTGACCGGAGTCGTAAAATAGATGTCTATAGATGTATATGACGAAAAAGATTCGCACACAGCTTTACCTGGAGGCGGAGCAGAAGAAGGTCCTGGAGGGGCGCTCCCGGGCTACGGGAAAGTCAGTTGGGCAGCTCATTCGGGAGGCCGTTGATGAGATCTACAAGCTCCGTCGTCCTTTGCATAAGTCCTTGTCGGAGGATGATCCGATCTGGGATTACATTGGGGCTGGCAGGAGTAAAGAAAAAGATATTTCGACGCACCACGACCGATATTTGTACCGCAGCCAACGATGAGACTTTTTGTCGATACGGGTGCGTGGTTTGCTCTGAACAGCCGCAGTGATGAGAACCATAACACCGCAACAGGATTTGTGCGTCGGTTCAAAAAGGAACCCGTTCTTTTCTACACAACCGATGACGTCGTCGACGAGACAGTGACCTTACTTCGTTTCAAAGTCTCCCATTCCCAGGCACTGCTCTTCCTGGACTTTCTAGCCCAAAGTGCCCATGTAGCGCGGGTGCAGGTGACCAGCGAGCTGGTGGGCCAGGCCGAAGAGATTTTTCGCAACTACACAGACAAACGTTGGTCTTTTACGGATTGTGTATCTTTTGCTTTCATGGATGAATTGGGGTTGGAGGAAGCCTTCTGCTTTGACCAGAATTTTGCTCAATATGGCAAGATCCTCTGCCCCTAACATGACCTCTCAACACTCGGGGGGTTCCGAGACAAAGCGAGTTCACGGCAATTATTGAGCGGGAAGGCGACGGGTACCTCGCCTACGGCGAGGACACAGTTCCAGAGCGCCGAAAGGGCGGCACAGTATTTCCACCGTCTGTGGTCTGCGGTCACTATCCTGGAGTATATTGACCTCAAGTCCCATGAACCGCTTACAGCAACTGCGCGGTACGACTTTCGATTTAATCATCATCGGCGGTGGAATCATCGGCGCCGGCATCGCCCGAGACGCCGCACTGCGGGGTCTCAAGGTAGCCCTCTTCGAGAAAAGCGATTTTGGCAGCGGCACCACCTCCGCATCCACACGCATCATCCATGGCGGACTCCGTTATCTGGCAATGTTCGACTTTCGATTGGTGCGCATGGATCTCAGGGAAAGAGAAATTCTTCTTCGAATCGCTCCTCATCTGGTCAAACCCCTGGACTTCCTCCTTCCATTTTACGGTCGCAGCCTTTTTCACCGAACCAAGATGAAGTTGGGCATGATGCTTTACGACATGCTCAGCTATGACAAGAGTCTCCCCAACCATCGCTTTCTCAGCCCTGCTGAAGTAGCGACCCTGGAACCCCATCTCAAAGAGGACGGTTTACGAGGCGCCGTCCTTTACTCGGATGCCCAGGTGGATTCACCGGAAAGATTGTGCCTGGAAAATATCATTGACGCACGCCAGCACGACGCCTGCACACTCAATGCCGCGGAAGTCACTGGGGCGCTCCGCTCCGGCGGGACCGTGGAAGGAGTGGCGGTTCGAGATCTTACAAGCGGCGCAGAGTTGGAGGTCAAAGGGCGGGTGGTGGTCAACGCCACCGGTCCCTGGTTTGACCGGATGGCTGGGATCCTGACTTCCCACACTCAAAACAGGGTGCGACCCACCAAGGGTATTCACATCATCTGCCCCACCCTAAGCCAGCGGGCCCTGGTGCTCATTTCAGAGGTCGACCAACGACTCTTTTTCGTCATTCCCTGGCTTGGACACAGCTTGATTGGCACCACCGATACCGATTTTCACCAGGATCCGGCTCAGGCTCGAGCCACCGGGACAGATGTGAAATACCTGCTTGAATCGCTTGAGGAATTCTTTCCCCATGAGGATTCTCAGATCTATTTCAGTAGTGCGGGAGTTCGAGCCCTGGTGATGAAAGGGGGAAGTGAATCCTCGGTCTCCAGACTCCATCGAATAATCGATGGAGAACAAAGGAACGCTCCCGGTCTGATCTCGGTTTTGGGAGGAAAAATCACAGCCTATCGAGCCATCGCCGAAGAGGTGACGGACCTGGTCTGTAACAGGCTAAAAGTGAAGCAGCCCTGTGAGACAGCCACCCTTCCTTTACCGGGAGCCCAAGAGATCGGAACCGCTTCGGTCCACAGCAGTATGAACCGGGAAGTCATCGAGCACTTGTATTCCCTGTACGGGAGTCGGGCCGATGAGGTTTTGCACCTGGCCGAGTCGAATCCGGAGCTTCAGGGAGCCCTGGCCCGAGATTCCCGAGATATTGCGGCTCAGGTGGTTTTTGCCATTCGCGAAGAACAGTGCCTGCACCTGAACGACTTTTTGTTGCGTCGTACCCTGCTGGGCTTTACCCGCGATCAGGGAGGCCAGGCCGTTGAAAAGGCGGTCTTTCACATGGCCCGGGAGCTCTCCTGGTCCGAAGCTCAAATCTCAGCTGAGGTCCAAGCCTATGAGAAGCACCGAGCCCAGACTCAAAAATTCCGAGACGAATGAGCCACTAGAACCTGCTACCGGACGGGGAATTGATCGGGGTTGTCGGTAAACAAGGCATCCACATCCAGGGTGTGAAGAAAGTAGGTCATCTCCTCGCCCACGTCGGAAAATCTTTCTCCCACCGCGGAGGATCGAAACGTGTAAGCGGTCACGCTGAGGCCGGCCTCGTGGGCCCATTTGACCAGGCGGGGATTGGCCCACAGCAGGTTCTTGTCCGGACCAATTCCCGCGAATCCCTCGAGGCTCTGAAATTCTTGGGGCGAAAGCCAAGCTTGATCACTCTCTCCCAGCAAGAGCACCCGGGGGAGGCGGTTATGCAATTCACCCGCCATCCTTCTCAGACCCTCAGCGCTGAAGGATTGAAGAACGACAGGAGTGCTTGAATCTGCACCGGGCTCCTCCAGGCCATTTCTCTTCAGTTCATCGACAACTGCCTGTTCCATATCAAAGCCGTGCTGACGGTAGATCTCAGGGGTTTTGATTTCGGGAAACAAGCCCGCCTTGCCGCGGATCTCCTGGATGGCCTCCTGCCAGGTCGGAATTTTTGCGCCCGCAAATTTTTCATCAAAC
>JADFOI010000141.1 GCA_022562935.1 Acidobacteriota bacterium | reverse complement strand
GGCTCCGGTGGAGGTTTGGCTCAACCCCCACTGCGGGTGGACCGACCAGCGAGCTGACATTCCAGGTGACGGTGGACTGGGGAAACCAGGAATGGTTTGAACCCGGCTCCGGGGATGTGGCGGCTCCCGAGGGGCAGTTTCTCTTTAATCAGGCCCACATGAGCTGGGATCCGGGCGGGTGTGCGTCGGGGAGCACGTCCAATGCCCCTTCCACCACGGTCAGGAAGTGGTTGCCGGCCAGTTGCCCCACCTGGCTGGAGAAGCAGGCGTTGCCGTAGGCCAGAAGGATCTCCGTTTCACTGAATCCTCCCGGATACAGAATGATGTCACCCCGGGAAGGGTGGCTGGTGTGGTTTTCAAAATCTATGCCGATTTTAAAATCACCCATGGGAATCCAGACCGCTTCACCACTCCAACGGCAATGAACGATCTGGTTCTGGAAAGGTAGGAGTTTCAGAAAGGCTTCACAGGTCTTGGGAGCCTTTTCCTCCTCCATCCTGGCCTTGAACTCGAAAGGACCCGCCTTGATGGATAATTGTGTCATCCCGACATTCCTCATATTAACTTCGGACATGAATTGTTTGGCCTCCCCGTGATGAATGACCAAAACCTATCAACTCTCCAAACTTGAATCAACCGTTATTTGGTTATCTTTCGGCTGAACAGCGCCTCTGATCCTTGGGTAGATGCTACCGATTTCTCTCTCCTCGATGTGACACAATGCCTAGGAGAGAATCGGTGACGCGCCCGTAATTGCCAAAAGGACTCCTGCAAATCAACAAGTTGAGAGGAGTCTGGTACCGATGGCGCTGCCCCCGGCAGGTCTCGACCCCGTAAAGCCCCAAGCCGTGCATCCTCGGCTTGCCCTTCTTAACTTAATTCGGTGCTAGACCTGTCTTAACTCCTTGATTTTATGGGGCCAATTTCGGGAACTACGTGCGTGTCACCGACTCTGGGGTAGCGATGTCAAAGGCTTGAGGTAGTATGCTTCAAGCTGAGTGTCATGGAGAACGTGGAAATCCGGATCAAGAGCACCTTACTTTCCCAAAAGCCTCGAGAAGAGAGCTGGTTGATAGCACTACTCAGTGTCATGGTGCTTCTGTTTGTTTCAGTGCTTTGCTGGCGAAACCCATCTCTACTGAATCTATTAGCTGCCAGCCGACATCAGGTCCTGGGAGAGCAAGAATATTGGAGACTGCTAACGACGACTGCTATCCATGCTGATCTGACCCATTTTCTCTCCAATGCCATCCTCTTTGCCCTCTTCACCTTTTTGCTGTATGGATATTTTGGGTTCTGGGTGTTTCCGGTTGCTGTAGCAGCACTCGGTTCCCTTACCAACTATTTGTCTCTTTTGACCTATTCGGAGAACATCCAACTCATTGGAGCTTCTGGATTGGTGTACCTGATGGCGGGTTTCTGGCTGACTACCTATGTTCTTGTGGAGCGAACCCACCCACTTAAAAGACGAGTCCTGGTTGCTATGGGTATTGCACTCATAGTGCTTGTTCCAAGCAATCTGTCCCCGAGAGTGAGTTACCGGACCCACGCCATTGGTTGCGGTTTTGGCGTCATTGCGGCACTAGGGTATTTCCAAGCCAGGAAGGAGCAGATCCGATCCCTGGAAACGTTCCAGATCGAGGAAGTGGATGAGTGACCCTGGCTAGTCTCGATGCGTGAATCTTGCCTTGTTTGTGGTCTCCTGTTTTTCTCCCGTTACAAAGCTAAACCTTTCAAAATCTTTCACGTTTTTGGAAACGAAAAATCCGGGAAGTCATTGATGTTTATAAGCGTTTCGTCACAGATCACTCACTCGGTCCAGAGATTTAGGATCTGGTGGGGTAACAACCGTGGGGGTTCAAGTCCCCCCTTTCGCACCAACAACTTCCCCGGATCTAAGACACTTTCGGTGTCGTTCAGGAGTCGTCCCCAGGACCACTCCTTGGCCTCTTTCCAACTACAGAGCTTGAGAAGTAGACAGTAAGGTACTATATATTGGTGGTTCGCTTGGTGGACATCGCGTCAGGCTATAGAAATCTTTTCAGCCACGATACCGGCACAGCACAGGATGGATAGCAGGAATGGAAAGGGCGCAGTCAGTTTCACTCGATAAAATAGATTACGAGGCTTTCACCAGGGAAATTGAGGCCCTTCGCCGGGACGCCTTTCAGTCACTCTGCCACCAGGACTTCCTTCATCTGATCAAAATTGAGCGGATCGGAAAGCTGTGCACCCTGCTCGGCTTCGCCACCGCCTGGATGATTCCCAATCCGATCAGTGCCTTACTCATCGGGCAAGGGATTCTCACTCGCTGGCTCCTCATGCATCACATCAGTCACGGCGGCTACGACAGGGTGCCCGGCGTGCCGCCGAGGTATACGAGCCAAACCTTTGCCCGGGGGTGGCGGCGCTTCATCGATTGGTTCGACTGGATGCTGCCCGATGCCTGGGCTTGTGAACACAACTTCCTGCATCACTACCATACCGGCGAAGATAAGGATCCGGATCTGGCCGAACGACACGCGGAGCTGCTGCGCAACTTTCGATGTCCCCGCCCCCTAAAATACCTGGTACTGTTCCTGACCGGTATCACCTGGAAATTCAGCTACTATGCGCCGAGCACACTCAACGCCTTCGAATCGCACAAGAGCAGAAGCCCGCACAATAGGCAGGTCACTCCCATTTGGTTCTCCAATATTTTCGACGTCCGCAATTGGCTGGTGCGTAAACTTTGGCTCTCATGCTACCTGCCCTTTTTTATGCTCCATTTTGTCGTCATCCCGCTTCTCTTTCTCCCGCTGGGGAAAACCGCGGTGTTGTTCGTACTCATCAATAGAGTACTGGCCGAGTTCATCACGAACTTCCACACCTACATGATCATCGGTCCCAATCACACCGGTTCTGACCTGTTCCGTTTCGACCACCACTATAAAAACAAACAGGAGTTTTACGTGAATCAGGTACTGGGCTCGGTTAACTACAAGACCGGAAACGACTGGATAGACTATCCCCAGATGTGGCTCAATTACCAGATTGAGCACCATCTCATTCCTAACCTGCCCATGACGAAGTACCAGGAGATCCAGCCGAAAGTTCAAGCGCTCTGTAGCAAGTACCACCTTCCTTACCTTCAGGAGAGCGTGTTTAAGAGGTTCAGGAAATTTCTCCACGTCTGTGTCGGTGATAGCACCATGGTGCGGGTTCCTTCCGAAATCGATCGAGTTCAGACGCCAGTGAAGGATGTCCCCACATAGACCCAGATCCATACGGCCTGCAGATGGTGGAGTGTAGCTCAGCATTCATATAGGGGGACATCCCCGCCTTTTTACCCCTATTCTATCCCAGGTTTTCGCCCTGTTTCCCACGCTTTCCTTCCTCGCCTGGGTTTTTCCCCTGAAAGCCGGTTTGTGACGCACGTCACTGTAAGGCTCTGGGGATATCGCTAGAATCGCCACTATGCGAGTGCAGGTGTGTCACTCTCGAGACAGGTCTATTCCGAGAACGGGGTTTCAGAACTTGGGACTCTTCAAGAATCTCACTACAGGAGGTGCGGTTATGAAAGGTATTTGTTTTATGCTTGCTTGCTTCATGGCCTTTTCAGTAGGTCTCTATGGGCAAGAGGCGCTTTCCATTGACGACATAATCGGGATGGTGAAGGCGAAGCTAAGAAGTCGAACCATCATTCAGAAAGTCAACATCAGTACCATGGAATCCGCGCCCAGTGCTGATGATATCGTGAAACTCAAAAAGGCAGGGGCTTCCCGCAGAATCATTGAGGCGGTGTTAGCAGCTCCAGTCACCGGGCCTTCAGTGGCACCCGCCACTTCGTCGACCAGGCCGTCTCCAGCGCCATGGACCACTTCATCGACCATGGCTCCTTCAAAGCCGGAAGCCACTTCACCGGAACCCACTTCGGGTGGACTCGAAAAGGGAGCTTACTCCCACTTTGAGGTGTTTGGCGGCTATTCCTATTTTCGTGGAGATGGTGGATCCAATCTGCATGGATGGAATTCAGCTTTTGTACAGAACATCAATCAGCGGATTGGTCTCATTGTCGATGTCTCCGGGCACTACGGTACGCCCACAGCACCCTTGCTCGATGCCCAGCGCAACCACACATTCCTGTTTGGACCGCAGTTTTCCTTTCGGGCCCATCCGCGAGTCATTCCCTTTGCCCATGGATTGTTCGGTTTTTCTCATGTCAACGTGGGCCTGGCAGGTGTTTTCACCAGTGACGTAGGACTGGCCTACGGATTTGGCGGAGGAGTGGATATCAAGATCTCTGACAAGCTCTCCGTCAGAGCAGCCCAGGTCGATTACATCAACATCAGGATTGCTGGAGTCGGATCCAATAACATCCGGATGTCGTTTGGAATCGTGGCGGGCTTGTAAACCTCCCCCTGCCACACCGACTATCCAGTCACCTCGGAGTTGTTTCCCGTTGAATGGGTAGAGTTCTAGGCCTTCCGCTCCCGGAGGGCCTTGCCTCCCTACCTGTAGGAGAAGAAGAGCGGAAATGAGTAGAACCCAATGGTTTTTCGCCTTCCTCCTCGGGTTCGGTCTCTTGTCCTTCTGGGTCACCAGCCTCAGAGAAAAACCTCCTCCACTCGCCCCCATACAAACCGATATCTCGGAAACCGTAGAGCCTCAGGAAAAAGAGATCCCACTCCAGGTCATCGACCACTCAGTATTGCGCGATTGGAAGCCGAATAACGATTACAGAGGACTTGGGTTGGAAATCCTGGTGAGTGAAGAAGCCAAACAGAAGGAGCTTATCGAACTCATCCAGACACTGGCGGCAGGACGTGAACATGTGAATATCCGAGTCTATAGCACAAAAGAGGCTTATCGCCAGGAGCAACGCCAAACCTATGGCGACGCCTACAAAAGCGGATATCTTTTGTTCTACATCAAGAACCTCACCGGGCGCGGACCCTTTGATGGATTAAACGAAATCAGGTGGATGCAGGAGAAGGGCCATCTCCCCCATAAGCTGGGAGAAAAAACACAATTCTGACAGCCTGTCCGGGCTGGACTGATTGGGTGGTCAGGTGTTAAGGTCTCACACCCAAACCACATTTACGATTGCCTTCGTTTTCCCAAACGCTTACCCTTCCAGCATGAGTCTTAAGCCCTCCAGGGTCCTATCGGTTCAGCACCCTTCATCGGAGCCTTGTCCGAACAACTTGATCGACATTCCAACGCCAAGTGGAGAGATCAAGGAAATTCGTCATCAGGAGGGACACATCCTGGTTTGCCAAGGTTGCTGCTGCGGCAATACCCAGAAAGGGTTTCCTGCCGTTCCCTTGCAGGCATGGAAGTCTGAATGGAAGGCTCGAGGGATTCGTAAGCGAGTTCACCTCACCATCGCAGGGTGTCTCGGACCTTGTCCTCTGGCCAACGTGGTGCTGGTGATTTTTCGGGGCTCATGCGTGTGGCTCCAGGCTATCGATTCACCCCGTCAGGTCAAGCAGGTCTACGATTACGTTGAGTCGATGATGTCCGCAGGTCGATATATTCCTCTTCCCGACAACCTGGCAAGATTTCACTTCAGTCGCTACGATTTTGACACCCAGGCTGCTTCCCTACCCGATCCCAGGAGAGAGGTCGGCTAGGCAGCCACCTCCAGGTAATCGTCAAAAAGATCCACGAAGACCCGATCCTTCGGATTGCCTCGACTCCCCCAAAGTTCGGTCGCTGTAAATCGGACGGAATAACAGTGCTGGGGCTTGTCTCCCGGTCCATGGGCCACCGTATCGGGAAAGGGATACACTCCGTGATCCAGGTGCAGCTTGCCCCGACGTCCTCGGAAATAGCGGGGGCATCGAGTGTGACCTCGGGGATGCTCATTTTTCACCCTCACCTCGTCGCCCACCTGAAATTTGGGCGGAACGTCCACCTGCATCCGCTTCGAACCCCCGGTTCGACGGGTTTCCACTTCCTCGGCTGTGACGGCCTGGTAGCCTTCTACCCGGGCAAGCCTTCCCTGCGGGTTCTTTAATTCTTCTTCTGTGACGAACCCGTTTTTTAGGAGGCTTCCTTCCAATCGTTCCAACCAGCGGGCAAAGTAGCTTTGGCTCAAGTATTCAATCGGTGAAATGCTTTCCCCTGCCAAACGTCTTTCATCAAGACTACCCATGTCATGGATACCGTTCATGCGTCTTGCTCCGGCTTACAGAGTTTCAGTTTTTCAATTCCGATTAAGAAAAGATGGCTGTCCCTAGTCCCTCGAAAACAGCAATGAGCCAACCGTTGGCCTCGGGAATCAGGACGATCACGAGAGTACTCACCACCAAAGTGGCACCGGCAAGGGGAAACAGGTTCTTTTCCCTGACATTCTTCTTGAGCAAGAATCCGATCCCTACTCCCGAGAAGAGAAGCAGTAAGGCGGAAAAAACACAGCCGCCGATAAAGAGCAGAAGATCCGCCAGTGGGATTTCGACCAGGAGTGGCTGAATCAGAGCCTGACCATGAAAAACACCCAGCAGGGAAAAAAGAGCCACGATGATCCCGGCAGGCAGACGGTTCTCGAGGCCCAGTTGCGCGCCCGCCAGAAGGAGCGAAGCCAGAATCATCAGCTCGAGCAAGGGTATCGAGATTCCATTCAGGTTGAGAAGGCCTCCCGTCAACAGAACCACGGAAAAGCCCACAGGGGCCATCCATAGGGCCCGGCCTCCCAGTTGAACGGCGATGATGCCCACTGCGATGGCCATCAGCATATGATCCAGTCCGTGAAGTGGCATACTCAAGCCCTGAATCAGGGGATGTCCCTCCATGACTTCGGCATGGTGGCCATAGGCCATTTGCTGAGATCCCAACCCTGCAATCAGGATCACCAAGCCTCGTGGAATTGATAATACAGATTTTACATTCATCTCGAGTACCCCTCTATTTGGTTGTAGGTCAACTATGCGTATGAGTATGCGTATGCTCAATGAACCGAGCGAGAATCTCCTCCTTCTCCTGTTCCAGCTCGTCACTTTGGGCCAGATTCTTTTCCCGAGCGAACCGCTCCAGCGCGGTGAGCCAGTGCTCATAGTAGCGCTTGCCCGTATCGTGTTCCCCGCGGGATTCTGCTTCCCGTATCACGCTGCCCAGGCATTGGGCCCATTCCTTCCAGGTGATCAAACCCGCTTCGTTGAGCTTCACGACCACGGCAAAGGCCTGGGCCTGCCACGGTTCCTCAAATACGGGGCCCTCCTCGTCTCTGGGCAACAACGGTAAATCCTTCAATGCTTTGGGGTCGATCATCTAGGAAGCCTCCTCCAGGTAATCTTCAAAAAGA
>JADFOI010000029.1 GCA_022562935.1 Acidobacteriota bacterium | reverse complement strand
TAATCAAGACTCGCAAAACGAACGATGATATCACCATTGAAATTACAGACAACGGCATCGGTATGAGCGAGAAAACAATAGAGCGAATTTTCGACCCTGGCTTTACTACCAAAGGATCGGGGGTCGGAACCGGATTGGGACTTTCGATTGTTCATCAAATCATTGCTGGGCATAATGGCAAAATCGAAGTCAACAGCAAGAAAGGGAAAGGGACGACATTTCGTCTGACTCTGCCAATCCATGGATGAATAACGCGATTAACTCCAGATCAGATTCCACCTTGTCATCCGAACTTGCGGCCAGAGTCGTGGTAGTTGATAATGAAGAGATCGTAACCAAGAACCTGGAATCAATTCTTGAACTTGAGACCGATTTTGAGACGCTGGTTTTCCAGTCCGGTGCTGAGGCTTTGCAACAATTGAATGCTTAGGAGATACCCATGAATGACCAGAATGATAGTGGAACGATTGTAATAGTTGATGACGAAGAGATGGTTCTAACCAGTATTACTTCTTTCTTGACGCTGGAAACATCTTATTCTGTCAGGTCCTTTCTTTCGACCGAAGAGGCGCTGGAATTCATCGCCAATAACGAGATTGGTCTGGTCATATCCGATTACCTGATGCCACAGATGGATGGCATCAGTTTTCTGGCCAAGGTGCGCGACATAAAACCGCAGGTGCCAAGAATCATTCTCACCGGCTATGCCGACAAAGAGAATGCGATCAAGGCGATCAACGAAGTCGGGCTGTTCCAGTATATTGAGAAGCCGTGGGACAACGATAATCTGCTCTTGGTTCTGCGAAACGGACTTGAAAAGCAGCGACTCTTAAAGCAACTGGACGAGAAGATCATCGAAATCAACCGGGCCTACGCCGATCTGCAGGGTCTTCAAAAAGAGATCGTCAAGACGTTCGTTTAATCCTCTGCCAGATAAGCTGCGGGGACACTAGAACGCGAAATTGAATTGAATAAACATGGGAGCACCGCTGCCGCCTGACGAATCGGAGGCATAATCATCGGTAAAAGAAAACAACAGTTCGGACATAGCATAGCCCACGGCCGCTCCTGCCAGCACCGTCAGCACCGTGGTCAGTGTATCTGCGAGGCCCGGAGCCAGGCGAGAGTACCCCAGGCTGACCAGCAGCGCGATTCCAACGCCCATAAGGGATTCTCCGGCGATCATGCCGGAAGCGAAAAGGACACCGCGATGGAGGCGCTTGTCGGCGGCAGACCCCTCTTCACCACCCCGTAGGAGATGGGCAAGGAGGCCTCCAATGAGTATGGGCGTGACCAGTCCGAAGGGCAGGTACATCCCTACCGCAATGGGCATGACGTGCATGCGAAAAGAGGCTTGCCTGCTTTCCAGGACTTTGTCGATGACGAGGATCACACCGCCCACCGCCACACCTATACCCACCATGTTCCAGGGCAGATCGCCCTGCCCGAAAAGACCTTCGACCAGGCTCTTGAAAAGGCTGGCCTGGGGAGCGGACAGCTCACGCCCGCCGATGCCACCCGGGGTGTTGTTGTGCAGCAACTGGAGTACGGGAGCCATCACCAGTGATGCGGCGGCCACTCCCAGGATCTGCATGATCTGCTGTCGGAATGGAGAGGCTCCGACCAGGGCGCCGGTCTTGAGGTCGTTGCACACATCACCGGATGTGCATGCCGCGCAGCAGACGATGGCGGCAACACCGAGTGTGGCTACCATTCCCTCCATTCCGCTAAAGCCAAAGAGAAGCAGCAGCCCCCCGGTCAAAAGTACGGCGGTAATGGTCATTCCGGATACCGGGCTATTGGAATTGCCCACCAGTCCCACAATGTAGCTGGCCACCGCGGTGAAAAAAAATGCCATCACGATCATGATTCCGGTAGTGGCAACACTGATGAGGGCGTTACCGGTCAACAGGTAGTACACGATTCCGATCAAGAGCACGGTCATAGTGCTCAATACAAGAATCGACTTGGAGGAGATATCCCTGTCGGTCACCTCTGAATCACCGGTATCGTGGGGACCCGTCCGCAGACGGCTAATCTCCCGCACGGCTTGTAAGAGTCCGAATCGCACCTTGACAATAGAGGCAACTCCGCCCACTACCATGGCTCCTACTCCCAGATAGCGGATCTGGGTGCTCCACAGTGTCCATGCGGAGTCCAGAGGACTACTCGCCGAGGCTTGGGGACCCAACAGCGGTATCCCCAGGATCCAGGCAATGGTTCCCCCGATGAAAATCAACACCGCAATATTGAGGCGCACAATGAAACCGACCGCCAGCAGGGCTGGAGAAATATCGCCCCCAAAGTAGAAGATGCGATCCCCCAGGCCTTGAACCGCCTGCTCGAGTGTTCCCTTCAGGATGCCAAAGAAACTCACCAGTGCCTTGAAGACGCTGCCCAGAATTGCTCCAAACAGAACACCCCTGGCTTCCGAGCCTGCTGAGTCACCGGCCTTGAGCACTGAGGCACAGGCCAACCCTTCAGGAAACTTCAACTCGGAGTTGGGATTGACCACGAACACACGGCGCATCGGGATCATGAACAGGACACCCAAGAGCCCACCGGTAAAGGCAATCAGGGTGGTCAAAAGCAGATCAAATTCCTCCCAGGCGCCGATCAGGAGCAAGGCGGGCATGGTGAAAATGATTCCGGCCGCTAATGATTCACCGGCGGAAGCCGCGGTTTGCACCTGATTGGCCTCGAGAATGGTTCCGCCACGGAAAACGCCGCGCAGAATCAACATGGCCATAACGGCCGCAGGGATGGAGGCCGACACCGTCATTCCCGCCTTCAGGCCCAGGTAAACGTTGGCGGCTCCCATGACAACAGCCAGAAGCAGACCAACAAGGGCAGCACGCAGTGTCAGTTCTTTCATCGTTGCTTTACTTTCTCGAGATTCCTGACCCTTAAACGGGACTCGTTTTCAAGAACAAAGTTCTGAATGTGACTTAAGTCACAGCACGGATGTCCACAACTTCACACAATAGGGCAACACATAGCCTCACCCAATAACGGGATCGCAGGAATTATCGGCAGGAGAAATCTATCATGCACCATCGACTTGTTTCTATTCTTGTTCTAACCGCAATTGTCCTTCTTCTTGTTTTAGTCGGCTCGCCGCTTCTCATCGCACAGTCACAGAGTAATTCACCCCAACCCTTCGCGCCGGATACTCTCCTGGTCGCCTTTCATCCCGGAACCGCTGCCTCTGAGATGGTTGCGGCCCATAGTCAGGCAGGAGGACAGGTGGTTACAACCATTGCCGCTATCGGTGTCCAGGTCATTGCCGTGCCCAACGGAACCGTACTGGCGGTGGTTCAGCGATATCAGCGCAACCCCAACGTTACCTTTGCCGAGCCGAACTACCAGCGTCCCCTATTTCTTCCGGTCACCCAGGAAGGGAGCGAGCCGAGTTTGCAAATCCAGAATTTTTACGACGAGCAGTGGGGATTGGACAATCTTGGTCAATCCTTCGGGGCCACCGTAGATCCCCTGTTTGGGACTTTGATCGTGCCTGCCTACACGGGTGTCGCCGATGCGGATATTGACGCTCCGGAAGGATGGAGCATCACCCATGGGAGCGCCGACATTCGGATCGCCATCCTGGACAGCGGGGTTTATTGCAGTCATGTCGACCTGGCTTCGAAATGTATCGAGGAGGTCAATTTCGTGGGGCAGCATGGCTCGCCCCCAGACGATATCCTTGGACACGGTACCCACGTAGCGGGCATTGCCGCCGCAAAACCCGACAATGGAATCGGTATCGCAGGGGTGGCCTGGGAAGCCTCGATCGGCTCGTTGAAGGTGTGTTATGAGGATTATACCTTTCAGCTGTTTGGCATTATCCAGGGTGTTTGTGAGGACGCGGATATTGCGGACGCCATTACCTACGCAGCCGATTCGGGGTATGAGGTGATCAATTTGAGCCTGGCTGGCCCCCAATTTTCCCAGACCTTACGGAGTGCGGTGGACTACGCCTGGAACCAGGGGGTCGTCATCGTTGCCGGAGCGGGCAATGGCTATAGTACAACCAAGCTCTATCCAGCCGCGTTTGACAATGTCATCGCAGTAGCCGCCACCGACTACTTCGACAATCTGGCCTATTTTTCCACTTTTGGTGATTGGGTATCGGTTCTTGCCCCGGGTCATACGATCCTTTCCACGGTGCCCAATGAACTCTGCAACATGCTGCCCGACGATCCGGAGGGCTGCCATGACTGGAAATCGGGCACTTCCATGGCCACCCCTCACGTTTCGGGCATTGCGGCCATGTTGTGGGCGCATCTGCCGGGGCTGACCAATGCTCAGGTCCGAAGCAGTATCGAAAACAGTGCCGAGGAAGTCGGGGCTCTGGGACAAAATTTCCTGGCCTGGGTCCAACACGGCCGTGTGAATCTGTATGAAGCCCTGATGATGTATGACTCCGGAGGCTCACCCCCTGAAGGAGGGGGTGATACCACCGCCCCCGGCATTAGTAATGTCCAGTCTAAGAAGCAAAAGGGGAACCGCTTCGAGATTACCTGGACCACCGACGAGCCCGCCACCAGCATGGTGACCTTCACCTGCTGTGGCGATGTGAGCGATGATGCATTGGTCACCCAACATGGGATGACGTTCCGCGGCGGTAAAGGTACTCTCTATGAATACACCGTGACCGCCGTCGATGCGACTGGGAATTTGACGATAGACGAAGGACCGTACTTTCATCAGAACTAGCCAAGCCCGGGGCTAGGCTGATGAAGAGTTTGGGGACAGTCCGCGAATTCTGGGAGAATTCTTGAGACTGTCCCCAAACTCTCCCTACACAACCAACCTGGCTCCGCCGTTTTTTAGACAGTTTCCTCAGAACGGACACTACAAGGGGTTTCCGCTCCAGATAATTTTGTACCCGGTGTCGCGATGCAGTAACATCTCTGCGATTCGTCGAAGGGACGGCGCCCGTGAACCATCAGGACAAGACGGCTGAGAACATTGACCTTCACGATCCCCGCATCGTGCAATCCATCGATCGCTATTGGCGTAAAAATATGCTGATCATGGTTCTGCTGCTCATTATCTGGGCGGTGGTGGGACTGGGCTGCGGGGTATTGCTGGCGGACCGACTCAACCACTTCGCTCTCGGTGGTTTTCCTTTGGGGTTTTGGTTTGCACAGCAAGGAAGCATCATCGTGTTTATCCTCCTGATTCTGGCCTATTGCGTTCTCCTGAATCGACTCGATGCCCAGCACGCTCAGGAATTGCAACAGTACCGAGTCGACAGACCGCAGACCCCAAACCGCAGACCAGCTGAAAGAGAGGACTAAGTGATGAGGACTGAGGACTGAGTATAAACCCGATGAAATTCTAAATCTCAAACAACTTTCAAATTCCAAATTGAACTTAGAACCTGAAACCCGGAACCGTTTAGCATAGCGATGAGCATCCAAGCCTGGACATTTCTGTTTGTGGGCTTCACCTTCTGCCTTTATCTGGGGATCGCCTGGTTCAGCCGAGTGCAGGACACCGAGGGATTTTACGTGGCCGGCCGAGGGGTACCGGCTATCGCCAACGGCATGGCAACAGCCGCCGACTGGATGAGTGCGGCCTCCTTTATTTCCATGGCGGGGCTCATCGCCACCATGGGTTATGCCGGTGGGGTCTACCTCATGGGCTGGACCGGTGGGTACGTCCTCCTTGCTTTGTTGTTGGCCCCCTATCTCCGGAAGTTTGGTCACTACACCGTCCCCGACTTTATCGGGGACCGCTATGAGTCCAATGTGGCACGTCTGGTGGCGGTGGTGTGCGCCATCTTTGTGAGCTTTACCTATGTGGCCGGACAAATGCGGGGCGTGGGTATTGTTTTCTCCCGGTTCCTGGAAGTGGACATCAACGTGGGTGTCACCATCGGGATGGTCATTGTTTTTGTCTATGCCACCTTGGGTGGGATGAAGGGTATCACCTGGACCCAGGTGGCCCAGTACTGGATTCTCATTACGGCATTTCTCATTCCAGCCATTGCTATCAGCATTCGCCTGACCGGGCAACCTATTCCCCAGATCGGGATGGGTAGCAGGTTGCTGGACGAGGGTGTGTTCCTGCTGGAAAAACTGGATCAGATTCACACCGACCTGGGTTTTGCCGCCTACACCGAGACTTTCACCGGCAGTTGGGACAAGCTAAACGTTTTTTGCGCTGTTCTGGCCTTGATGGTGGGGACAGCGGGACTCCCCCACGTCATCGTCCGTTTTTACACAGTGAAAACGGTCCGGGCTGCCCGCTGGAGTGCCTTTTGGGCGCTTGCCTTCATCGGCGTGCTCTACCTGACCGCCCCTGCCACCGCAGCATTCGCCCGCTACTACATGATTCAGAGTCTGCACGGAAAGAGTGAACAGGAGCTTCCTCGATGGTTCAACAATTGGGAGAAGACCGGCCTGATTGTCTGGTTGGACGATGGCGACGGGAGATTGGAATACTTCGGTCCCCAGGACCCGCAGAAGTTTAGCCAAAACGAGGTTTTCCGCATGGGCCAGCTGGCGGCTTCACGCTTCGCTCAAATCAGGGCCGAGCACCAGCAGTGGATCGACACAGGAGGTACCGAAGGAGAAGACGGCCGGCAGGTGATGAGAGAACTCCAGCTGGCGGGTCCGGACCGGGACATCATTGTGCTGGCCACGCCTGAAATGGCGGAACTGGCCAACTGGATTGTCGCGCTGGTTGCCGCCGGGGGCCTGGCAGCGGCTCTGTCCACGGCCAGCGGACTTCTTCTGGTCATCTCTTCCAGCGTGGCTCACGACCTCTATTACCGCGTCCTGAATCCCGCCGCCACTGAAGCTCGCCGCCTCAGGGTGGGACGAATCGTGATCGGTTTTTCCGTGGTCATTGCGGGTCTGTTCGGAATTTTTCCCCCGGGGTTTGTGAGCCAGGTGGTGGCCTTCGCTTTTGGACTGGCAGCCTCCAGTTTTTTTCCGGCTATCGTACTGGGAATTTTTTCCAAGCGGGTGGGAACGATCCCGGCTACGGCTGGGATGATCGCAGGGATCAGCTTTACCGCTTACTACATCATTGGAAGCGTCTATGGAGGGATGTCCAACTGGTGCTTTGGGATCGGCCCGCAGGGTATCGGTGCGGTGGGTATGCTGCTCAACTTTGCCACTACGGTTGGACTGACGCCGTTTTTTCCAGCGCCTTCGACACAGGTTCAGGATCTGATCAAGAATATGCGCGAGCCTGAGGGCGCGGGCCCTGCCGTGATGATTGAAACCGCACCGGAACATTGAAGAAAATTCAAAATTCAAAATCACAAACAACTTCACACTTGAATTCTGATATCAAGCATTCTGAGTCCGGATTCACGGACTGCTTTAAATCGAAGTTGTTTGAAATTTTGAATTTTGGATTTCAGCCGGTCTTCCGACTGCGACTTACTTCACCTTCTTGAGCATCAGGAATCGCTTGCCGTCGGGCGTGGCGTCCCAGTTTGCCCGGGAGCCGGAACTGGGGACAAAGTCTCCCTCAAACAGGACTCGAGGTGTCCCTACCGTCAGGCTGGGAGTCGTGCTGATCTCCACTGCCATCCGCTTGTTCCCGTTACGGTAGAACAGGTCTTTGCTCTTGGGGGGCCAGAGCACCTCGATTCCGCCACCCTTGGAAACCTGATGGGCTGGCTCGGCCTGGGGAAAGGCTCGGACCACGATCTCACGTTGGCCGGTCTCATCGGAGGTGTGGGCCAGCCAGCGTCCGTCGGCTGAAAAGGCAATGCCCCCTTCCAGAGCGGGAGTCTTCAGGAAAAGCCAGGGCTTTCGGTCCCCCTCAAAGGGGAGCATCCAGATATCGCGACCGGTTTCAGGGTGAATTTCATAGAAGGAGAGAGTCTTGCCATCAGGGGTCCACCGCTGAGGACCGTGATTGAGTGGAGCATGAGTCAGACGCTCAGCTTTCCCACTCCCATCCACTGGCATCCAGTATGCTTCATGATCGTCACGAAAGGATCGGCCTCCTTCAGGGGACTGGTGACGGTCCGAGCCAAAGAGCACCCGGCGGCCGTCGGGACTCCATAGGACGGAACGATTGGTTCCTTCGTAGGTCAATCGTCGCAGCTCACCGGTGGGAATGTCGAAAATCCAAATATCCCGCTTGTCCAATAAGACTTCCACGGCCACCTGGGTGCCGTCCGGTGAGAGTCGCGGCCGCATGTAGCTTCGAGGAGGTGCTGCCAGCGGTTCCACATTCCCCTGGTGATCGACCCAGACCAGAAGCCGCATTTCCTGCAGGGGCGCAGCTCCAACCGGGTACTGCTCAGCCAGATAGTTGATGATGATTTCTGCATCTGCGCTGAGAATCCGGGCTCCTCGAGACACCATATCCTGGACCGTTCTCTCCCATTCCTTCCGGCTTCTGCCCCCCGGCACCGCCCTCTCCAGGGAATGACAGGAGGCGCATAGGGTGCGCACCCGTTCTTCCCCAGCTCCGTCGGCGGGGGAGTTCACCTCTGCTTCTGGCTGTTGGACCAGCGCCAGGAGGGGAATGGCAAGCAAAAAGGCTATAAGTAGCGTCACCGAATGGATGACTCTTCTATCCTGCATATTCGATTCCTCCCTTGTAGACCTACCGTCACGTCACCACCTGCAGCCAGGCCTTTTAACACTTCCCGTCGTTCAACCATGGTGTCCTCCCTGTGAGCAGAGTGTGTTCAAGTCAACAAATTATCGGATTATGGAGGCGATTATGCGCCTTCACAGATTTTGTCGCAACCGGTGTCTGAGAAGATCTTGATTGCCTTTTACTCCCGAACGTTCTAATCTTTGCAGAAATCCTTATGACCGGTTTCAAACTAAGGGAGGATCTATGAAGAACCATCAATCGATCACTAAATATCTGGGCACTTGGCCCATTCCGGCCTTGCTGCTTTTGTTCCAACTCTCCAGTGCCTTCGGTCAGCTGCCTCCGGAAGTAGCCCGTTTTGGATATCCGGAGACCATCTTTTTGAACGGTAAGGTTGTGAGCATGGACGATGCCTCCCGCTCCACCGAGGTGGGAAGTATCTATCAGGCCGTCGCCGTCAAGGAGGACAAGATCTTGAAGCTGGGGACTACCGAGCAGGTGCGGGCCATAGCAGGACCCGACACTCAGATTTTTGATCTGAAAGGGAGAACCCTGATCCCGGGCATTATCGAGCCGCACAGCCATATGTACGGTCGCGCTGTGCAGTTACTGGATCGGCTGGGTTTCAAGTATCCCCCTGAAGGAGTCTATTTCACATCCGCCCAGGCCCACCCCACTGATCTGGAAAAAACCCAGGCCATCATGCGTGATGCACTCAAGGAGGCGGTCACCAAGGTGGATCCCGGTGACTGGATCGTGCTTCGACTGAACCGTCACCCGGATCAGCCCACATTGCAGCTCCAACTGTGGGGAGATACCCGGCGTTTGACCACCCGCAGAACGCTGGATCAATGGGCCCCGGACAATCCGGTTCTGATGCAGCCCGGGCACAGGGGAAATATCAATTCCAAGGCCCTGGAGATCCTGAATGAGTTTCTTCCCGGATATTCCGCATCCATTCAGGAGACCATGCACGGGGACGTGATTGGAGTAGACATTGCCGAAATGGGATGGGTGGGCAGCCAGGAGATGTCGGTGATCACCTGGCAGCTGTTTTTGGAAAAGCTGCCCCTGAACACCCTGGCCCAAGCCATCAAGATCATTTCTGAGGAAGCCACCACCAAGGGGATCACCACCTTTTCCAGCCGCATTCAGTTCCCCAAGATCATGAGCGGGTATGCCACCCTGGCCGGATTGGGCCAGATGCCCATCCGTTTCTCGGCCCACTATGAGATCCATCGACTGCCCACCGATCCCCAGCAGACTCGCCAGATCTATCGCCGTACAGGAGTGCTGCAGGGTATTGGAGACGATTACCTGTGGATTGACGGAGTGGCTTCCGAGCGCTGGGACTCCCGTTATCCGGAATCGTGCACGGGAGCGGATACGGTAGCTCCAGCCCACATCAAGGCTCGAGAGGTTTGTCCCGTACCCGGAGAACTGCCTTGGGATACGCTTCAAAATGCGGCCGCGGCCGGCTGGCGACTGGCGGGAATCCACATGTGCGGCAGCGAAAGTACGCGAGCCTTCTTTCGGATGATCGATATGGCCCGAAAAATCAATGGCTGGACGATGCAGCAGGTTCGGGACATGCGAATGACGGGCGAGCACTGCAATCTGATCGGAAAAGACCCCGAAATGATACGGCAACTCAAGGAATATGGACTCATCTTGAGCTGCGGTCCCGACCTGGTCAGTGAGTCCCCGGCCTGGATTCGAGATTACGGCGATGAAATCCAGCCCTTTATCCTGCCCTTTAAGACCTGGATCGAATCGGGTGTGAAGTTGGTGGGGCAGCACTACGGTTCTACTCCGCCCTTTAACAAGCTGTGGCAGGCTGTGACTCGCCAATTTGATGGGGTGGTCTGGCAGCCCGAAGAACGGATTGACCGAGTCCATGCGCTCAAGATGTGGACCTCCTGGGCATCCGAGTATGTACTCAAAGAGGACAAACTCGGAACCCTGGAAGAGGGCAAGTTTGCCGATCTGATCATCCTGGATCGGGACTACTTCACCGTGCCGGTGGATGATCTTCTAAAGATCCGAGTCCCCATGACCATGGTGGGTGGCAAGATTATGCAGCTGCAAGCATCTCTGGCAAGTGAGTTTGGCGTGGACTCGATCGGACCCGTCTACGACTTTTCCGATGAGGAAGTGGCCGCTCAATTCCTGGGAGGCAATTAAGATTGTTCCTGGAGGCCGTCTACGGCGGCCTCCTCTCCCCACTTCGGACCCTCCGAAAGACCATTTCGCCAAGCAGGATTCTGCCTGTTATCTGGGCATCTGGGCCTCTGTAGTGATCCATCGAGAGCCCATCAGTGAGGGTGAGGATGTTTCCAACTGGGTTAAAGTTCTGGTGACGAACTGATGGAGAAGCGAAAGATGCAATCCACAAAAGTCCCGGGTTTGCGGATCCGTGAGGCGGTCAAGCAGGATACCGCCGTGATCCTTGCGCTGATCAAAGAATTGGCCGAATACGAGAAACTGGCCCATGAGGTCACTGCCACGGAAGGACAGCTGGAGGAAGCGCTTTTTGGGGCAAGGCCCTTTGCGGAAGTCGTGATGGCTGAATATGAGGGTCAGTCCGTCGGGTACGCCCTCTATTTCCACAACTTTTCGACCTTCTTGGGTCGGGCCGGAATTTATCTGGAGGATCTCTTTGTGCGTCCCGACTCCCGAGGGAAGGGAATCGGACGGGCACTGCTGGTGTATCTGGCAGAACTAGCCCGAAAACGACATTGTGGTCGCCTGGAATGGATCGTCCTGGATTCCAACCAGCCCGCGCTTGAATTCTACAGCAAGCTAAAAGCGATACCCCTGGATGAATGGACGGTATTCCGCTTAAGCGGAACAGCGCTGGATGAGATGGCAGAAAAGTAACTGAAGCCACACCCGAAAGAATGTGCCACACCTGCGGTTCGGGTCAGCCACTCGTGGCGAGCCACCGGCTGACTCCTACAGCTCGATTTTGGTGCCGAGCACTTCCAGGAACTTGCTGATCCACTCCGGATGACCGGGCCAGGCTGCTGCCGTGACCAGGTTCCCGTCCACATAGGCATTGGAGAAGGTTTCGTTGACCTCTCCCCACCGAGCCCCGGCCTGGATCAGTTCCGGCTGAACGGCCGGATAGGCGGTGCACAACTTGTTCTTCACCACACCTGCCGCCGTCAAGATCTGCAGCCCATGACAGATGGCGGCGATGGGTTTGTCGGCCTGGGCAAAGTGGCGGACGATGTCCAGGACTTTCTCGTTGAGTCGAAGGTATTCCGGTGCCCGCCCTCCCGGGATCACCAGTGCGTCGTAGGCCTCGGGCTGGATCTCTTCGAAGGTGGCGTTAAGGGCAAAGTTGTGACCCCGTTTCTCGGTGTAAGTCTGGTCTCCCTCAAAGTCGTGCACCGCCGTGGCCACCGATTCTCCCGCCTTTTTGTCGGGACAAGCCGTATGGACCGTGTGACCCACCATGGTCAACATCTGAAAAGGCACCATTGCTTCGTAGTCCTCGACGAAATCTCCCACCAGCATGAGAATCTTCTTGGCTGCCATTGTCCTTCTCCTTTTTCCGGGTTAAAGTAACATGGATTTCACAACGTATATAGCTGCTTGCGCCTTCACAAGCAAGGTAAAAGAGGGAGTACCAAGATGAGTCTTCTAAAAAGGGTTTTCTTCAAACATTCTGTAGCCAGCGTGGCCGTTTTGCTTTTCTTGAGCTCAACGCCGTCTTACGCAACACCCATGGACGAGGTCAAGTTTGTGGACGTCGATGGTGTCCGAACCGGGTACGTTGAAGGGGGAAGCGGAGAAGCCATGGTGCTGGTCCACGGAGGGGGCTTCGGTTCTGCGGCCCACTTTTCCAATAATTGGAGATCCATTTTTGATTACCTGGCCTCACATTTTCATGTGTATGCGATCGACAAGCTTGGGCAGGGCCACACCGATAACCCTCAAAGGGACGCCGACTACACCATGATGGCGGTCACCCAGCATATCTACAGGTTTATGGAAACGGTGGGCATCCAGAAGGTCCATCTGGTCGGCCACTCCAGAGGCGCTCTGCCGGCTGTCCGTATCGCTGTCGATCACCCTGAGATGGTCCAGACTCTTACCCTTTTTGACAGCAACACTCTGGCTCTTGAAGATCCCAACGCGCCCAGGCGCAGGACGCCCCCAGCAACTCAACCATCCGCTCCACCCCCTGTCCCTACCCAAGAGTCGATTCGTCAATTCTGGTCGTCTCTCTCACACCGCCAGGAGTTCCTGACCGATGAGTTTATTGAGGCCGAACTTCAGGTCTCCCAGCTTCCCAAGCTCAGAGAAGCGACCGAGAAGATGGCATCGTTGACCGCTCAGTGGGCCAGGCTGAATCCGGAGAAGATCAAAGAGAATCCCAGGAGTCGGGGCAGGTGGTGGTACGACGAGATGAAGCGCGAAACCTATGTCCGCATCAATGCGGGTCGCTTCAAGAACCCGACCCTGATTATCTGGGGATACAATGATCCCGGTGCTTCCTATCAACTGGGCATCAATCTTTACAAAATTATCAGTGCGGTTATCGATCGCACTGAACTGCATCTTTTCAACCAGTGCATGCACTATGGTTTCCTCGAGTATCCCCGTGAGGTGAGCGACGTCATGATCAGTTTCATCAGGAATGCCAAGGAGGAAATCACGAATTGATCTAAGCTCGGATTATTTCTCCTGTGTCTTAGTCATTCGTGAGGACCCGGCGATGAAACTACTCTCTGTAAACGTCTCCCTGCCCAAAGAGATCACCTTCAAAGGAAAGACGGTAAGAACCGGCATCTTTAAAGAACCCGTCCAGGGACGCCTGCAGGTTCAGACCCTGAACATCGAGGGCGACGGGCAGGCCGATCTGCTGGGTCACGGTGGACCCTTTAGAGCCGTCTACGTGTATTCGTTCGATCATTATCCTTATTGGGAGAGTGAGCTGGGAAGATCGGATTTCGCCTATGGGCAATTCGGCGAAAACCTCACGGTTGAGGGGATGCTGGATCAAGAAGTTCATGTGGGCGATATTTTCCGAATCGGTACGGCGCTTTTTCAGGTCACTCAACCTCGAGTCCCTTGCTACAAATTGGCCATCAAAATGGGTGTTGAAGGATTCTACAGCCGGATTCTGGCCAGTGGGCGACTCGGGTTTTACTTTCGGGTGCTGGAAGAGGGAGAGATTGGGGCGGGGGACCTGATCGAAAGGGAAAAAATGGACCCGGTGGGCTTGACGATTCTTGAGGTCAATAAGCTCATGTACTATGACAAGGATGACCTTGAGGGTTTTAAAAAATCCCTCGGTGTTGAGGCCCTTTCCCCGGGTTGGCGAACCACATTCGAAGGACGTTTGGCCAAGGCGGAGCTCTCCACCAGTACCCAGGAACCCCTAAGAACGTTGGTGGTGGACCGCAAGGTCAAGGAGAGTGAAACGATCACCTCCTTTTATCTGCTGCCGGAGGACAACGAGCCGTTGGCAGCTTTCCTGCCGGGCCAGTTCCTGCCCTTGAAACTGGACATACCGGGACAATATAAACCCGTTTTGCGGACTTATTCCTTATCGGACAGCCCCCAGAAGGATTACTATCGGCTGAGTATCAAGAGAGAACCGGCTCCGCCAGACCGGCCCGACCTGTACCCGGGAGTCTCCTCGACCTATTTCCATGATGAAGTCGGGCCAGGTTCAAAATTGCTATCCAAGTCTCCTCGAGGGAAGTTTTTCCTTGACCCGAACCGAGACACCCCCGTTGTTCTGCTGAGTGCAGGGGTTGGGCTAACCCCTCTGGTGAGTATGCTCAACGCCATCGTGGAGGCGGGTTCAGACCGACCTGTCTGGTTTTTTCATGGCAGCCGCAACAGCAGTGAGCACGCCATGGGTGCGCAGGTAAGAAGGGTTGCCCAGGAGAACAGCAACGTCCAGATTCATATTCGATACAGCAGGCCTTTGTCAGAGGACAAGGCAGGGCGTGACTATGACCAAAAAGGATATGTGGATATCGAACTCGTCAAGCGTCTTGTGCCCAGCCCGGATCTCGACTTTTATCTGTGTGGTCCCACCCCTTTCATGAAATCCTTGTTTACCGGGTTGCTGGAGTGGGGTGTCTCTGAATCGCACATTCACTATGAGTTTTTCGGTCCGGCATCGGCTCTTCAGGAGAGAGCGAAGGTGGCGACCGCCAAGCGTGAAGCAGAGATTTATCAATGTTGTCAAGATCTTGAGGTGAACTTCATCAAGTCGGGAGTGAAGGTGAATTGGAATCCATCCTTTGAGAGCATCCTGGATTTGGCTGAGGCCAGCGGATTGAGCCCGGATTACAGCTGCAGGTCGGGCATCTGTCATACCTGCATGTGTAAGCTTGAGGAAGGTGAAGTGGAGTACCTTTTAGAGCCACTTGAGCAGCCCGAGGAGGGATCGGTACTGATCTGTTGTTCCAAGCCCAAGACCCCCCTGGTCATCGCCGTGTGAATGGCCCGCGCGACCCGCTTGCGGGTCGCGCCTTCAGGTCGGCGCTTTCGTCGCTTGGTGACAAGAACCTGTGCATAATGAGGGCTAGAGCCTCGGTACGCACAAGCCTCTCTATTCAGGAGTCAGAGGTGAGTGGTACAGGTTAATCGAGGGCTTGGTGTGCCAATCTGCCAACCTCGATGAGGTAGAATAGGGAAGAAGCATGATTTATCAGGGGCTTGTGTGGGTTTTGGCTCTGTCTGGTCTGCTTTGGGCTGAAGCCACCACCGCTACCATTTCAGGAACGGTTGCCGATCAGGCAGGAGCACCCCTGAGCCGTGTAGAGATCGTCGTCACCTGCATCGATAATGGAAGAGTGTGGTCCGTTCACACGGACAAGAGCGGCCGGTTCACAGCGCCCGACCTGCCGTTGGGGGAGTATGTGCTTGGTACCTTCTCAGCCTGGTTCATGACGGCAACCCGGGGTGTACGGCTGGAGGATGGAGAAGGAGAAGTCGTGGATTTCACCCTGAAGTTAGAGGTTCCGGCTGCATCCAAAGAGGCGCGGACCGGGGAACCCGTTGATCCACCCACTCCTTCCACAAGAGTGAAAAGTTCCGGCACCCAGGCCAAGGTGTCACCACCTTCAGGTGAGCTGTCGCCTGCCAAGCCATTGGCTTTTACCAGTCCAAAGACAGAAGGTTTCGCCGTGCAAATCGCAGCCTACCAGATTCGTAAGAAGGCTGAAGGACTGCGAGCCACCTTGAAAGATGGAGGTTATCCAGCCTACGTGGTTGAGGCGGATGTCCCGGAATTAGGTCGGCACTATCGGGTGCGGGTCGGGCCGTTTGACACCCGAAAGAAGGCTAAAGAAATGGCGTCGGAGATGCGCCGCCGCTTCCCACAAGAAGGACCCGATTTCTGGATCGTCCCCTCGCCTTAACCCGCTGCCGCTTCGGCACCTGAGGTGCCTCCCACATTCAACTTAGCCCTTGATTTGTTGCAAAAATGGCAGGGGCAGCCGCAGGAGGGTTCGGAGAAGGAAAGGTCGGTCAGGTTGTCGCTGGATGGTGAGAAGGCTATAAAAATACAGTTAAAGGCCCTCAGTCTGTCCAATAAACAACGGACAATGGGCGGCTGACGACAGGGTTGTTGAGTACACTGTGAATGGCCATTGCCTGCCTCTCACCTCTTGTTGGGTAGTACATGGTTAGGGCCTTTTTGGCTTAGTCCGGCTGCAGGCCCGCTCAACCCTTTTCTATCAACTCCACCTCAATAAGTAAACTCTCTTTTAACTCTGGACGTAAGGCTCAATTGAGCGAGTGAGGACTTTGTTGCTAAAGACGGGATCGGTCGATTTCAGCGTCTGTTCGACCGCAGGCACGGGGCAAACGATTAGAGTTCTTGAATGATGGGGTATGTTACTGATGAGTTCTGCTCTCTTTTTCGTTCATACTTCCCGGTCCTCGGTTGGATTGCGAGAGGCGATTCCGACCGGAGGGGGTGAGGGAGGAGTTGAACAAATCACCCGGAACCGCCTCTCACAGCTTTAGCCGAAAGTATATAGGGGTACTAGGAGAACCGGGAACTGGTAAAAGTTACTGTTTTTGGAAAAATTATTAACAGGGGAAGGGACCGCAGACCGCAGCCGGGAGACCGGCTGAAATTCAAAATTCAAAACAAATTCAAAATTCCAGACCTGGAACCTGAAACTTGGAACCTGGAGCGCGGGCGAAGCCCGCTATGGTCTTCTAACTTCTGACCTCTGTCTTCTGGTGTCTTCTTCCATGGCCTTCTCAATACCGGGGGTGTATTCCGGATCGATTTGGTGCATGCGCTCAATCAGGGCTTCAGCCAGCTGCGGGCGGTCCGCTCGCAGGGCGGCCCCTGCCAGTTCTTCCAAGCGAAAGAGCCCAGTGACCCAGCCATCCAGGGTCTTGCTGGCGGCGAACCCGTCGGCCAGTTGGATCAGCATCGCCTCAGCTTCTTCGGGATGATCACCCAGCAGGGCCAACTGTGCTTCAACGGCGTTGACGATTCTTTCCTGATAGCGGGTCTGTAATCTTTCATAGATCGGGTTGTTGGTGTCCCGCTTAAATTCCTCAAAGTAAGTCTTCAGGCGCTTTTGAGCCTCTCTGGCCTCTTCAATCCGGCCCAAAGCGATAAGCGCCTCCGCTGCCCGCCCGGCTGCGATGAGACGAGCCACGGCCAAGGGTCTTTTTTCCGCTTCCAGGGCAGTGCTTAGGGCCTGCTCGAAGCGACCTCGCATGAGGAGATAACCCAGCCAGGGATCGGTAAAGCGGCCATCCCGAAGGCTACGCCCTTCAAGGTAAAAGGCCTCCTCAAAGAACTTTTCCACTTCTTCGTAGTTCCCCATGCGCAGCTGAACGGCACCCATCACCTGAATGTTGTGTCCGTGATGCCATTCTTCGACGGGAGCAACACCGGCGGCGAAATATTCCCTCTGCAGACGATCGGCCTTCTCGAGTTGGTCCAGTGCTTCCTTCCACTTGCCCAACCGGGGCAGGACGTGGGCATACATATGCTGAGCATGGGGAACTCCGAGGACTGCGTCAGCATATCTCTTGCCATGCTCAGCCGCTTTGTCATAGCGTCCCAAACTCTCGTAGGAGTGGACCAGATAGTGGTGGGCACTAAAAAGGTCGGGATCCCGCTTGAGAGCAGCGTCGTAATAGGCAACTGAGGCGACTCGACCTCCCTGGCCCCGACCGGCCACACTTCTCTCGGAAGCATTTCCCCGCAGTACCCAGGCATGAGGATCATCCGGATCCAAAACGATCAGCTCATCGATCGCCTGTCGGTATTCCTGGAGTCTGTTGGTGCGCTCCGGAGGAGGAGCGAAAATCCCATCCAGCTGTTGCTGGCCCAGAGCAATCCACTTGGCTTCTTTGTCCGTCACATTTCCCTGGGCGGCGATCTCTGCGGCCTGTTTGAGATGAAAGAAGGCGTCCTTGTAGGCAGTGGCACCGGTGTAGGCTTTGGCCAGGCCGAGGTGGGCCATGGCCAGTTGTGAATCGCGGCCCAAGGCTTCGTGAAAGGAACGGGCTGCTTCCACCCAAACATAGGAATGCAGGTAGGCAATGCCCTGATCGTAATAGGCCTGGCCCTCAGCCGAGCCCGTGCTCACCTTCTGGTGCATGCGACCGGCCCCGTCAGTGAGCGCCACCGGACGCTTCATGACCTCAGCAGAGGATGTCCTGGGGATGGATGCGATTTGCGAGGTGACGTTCGTGTCCTGGGCCAGGGTGAAGGGGAACGGGTTGATCAGAAAAATAACCAGCACCGCAGCCAGCACAGCCGCCATTTGTTTGTCAGTTTTTATACTCATGAGACACGCTCCTTGCTTGTATCGAAATGAACCTGTCTGTAACCTTACTCCAGAGACGGCAAAAAGCGCTAACAAAAAGTCGGGATGCCGGATACGAGTCCCTCAGAACTAGACCATGAACTCACCTACACATTTTCTCATGACCGCGGCCTTGCGCCAGGCACTGCCCAGGATCCCTATGGTTCGAAGTGCTGTGCTCATCGGCTCCATTGCCCCCGATATCCCTTTCTATTTGCTGACGTTGGGTTCCTTTCTGTATTACCAAAATGTAGTGGGATGGCCTTCTAATACAACCGCGCAATATATTTTTCGCACCCTGTACTTCGAAGACCCCCTGTGGATTGCGGGCCACAATTTTTTACATTCTCCGGTGAGTCTCCTGTTTGGGTTAACCGTCGCACACTCTCTGAAGAGTCGTTGGAATCGTCTTTCCCATTGGATTCATTGGTTCTTGATGGCCTGTCTTTTGCACTCGTTGGTGGATATTCTCACCCATCATAATGATGGCCCCGTTCTTTTTTGGCCCCTGAACTGGAACTTTCGCTTTTCTAGTCCCATCAGCTATTGGGATCGTGCTCACTTCGGAAGCCAGGTGGCCACTTTCGAATGGATTTTGGACCTGTCCCTGGTGGGGTACCTCATCTTCCATTGGAGGCGATCTAAATCGTGAATTATTGTGGTTTGTAACTGCTGCTAGTTAACAGGGATGAGAGGAGGAGAGAAATATGGGTTGTTATAATTCTGTGACCGTTAATGCACCCGTAGATAAGGTATGGGAAACTTTGAGAAATTTCCACGATCTTTCCTGGTGTCCCGAGGTGATAACGCAACTTGAAGTGGTGGGAGATGTCGGCGGTACCGAAACGGGTGCCAAGCGGATCCTGAACGGTGCCTTTCACGAGACCCTGCTCACCTTGGATGATGAAGAGCGCACTTTCAGCTACAGCATCGACGATGGTCCTGAGGCGGTTTCTAATGACAATGTTCAGGGCTATATCGGGAAGGTCCGCGTCTTTCCGGTGACCGACAATGACGCCACTTTTGTTCTGTGGACTTCCCGTTGGGAGTCCAGCGGTGGTGGAGTCCAGGAATTCTGTGATCCCATTTACCGGGCTCTACTGGGCGCTCTCAAGAGTCACTTCGCCTGACCGGCATTTCGCGCCAGGCAGTTCTCGAGCTGCTTGAGGTGCTTGAGATCGTGGTATCCGGACAGGCGAATCCGCTCATATAGGTTCATAGGACCAAAGCGGGGATGTTCCCACCAGAGTTTGTCCAGGGGGCGGGACCTGAGGGGCAGAAGCTTGGCTCGGGTCTCACCCCGGGCCTGACGAAGATCGATAAGAAGATCGCTCATGGGGAGACCGGGTGAGGGCTGGGTCGGTTCCGGCGCCGTACCCTTGCCCGATTTTCCGGTGTCGGCGGTATCCTCCAGCGGAAAAGGCCGCTCAGCCAATACCTCCTCCTGATTAAATTCTCCCTCGCGGCTATTGGCGATCGACTCCAGGATCTGCTGGGAAAGGCGCCGCTCGCTTAAAAGGAGGTGATGAGCGACTTCACCCATCGACCAAACCTCTGGGCTGGGCTTGCTTTCAGATTCTGTCTGGGAGATTCCCTCAAGGAAGGCCAGCACCTTCTCTCTGACTTCCTCTGCGAATTGTAGGGCTTGGTCGAATTCCTGCTCGGGGGTTGCCATAACTTGGAACACTATCTTACCGAAAGCTGATTTTTCTGCATAGAAGAGAACGCATGCCGGGTAGAAGAGGCACGATAGTGATGACCATCACTGTAGAGGTTAGTGAATATTGCCAAGGTAGTGAAAAGACTCAAGCAGTCATACTTACATCGGGTCACATCGAGCGGCAAATATGCGAAGCAGAGTCCTGGAAATTATCGGTGGTATAGCAATCGCGTTTGTTGTAGTGGGCATGGTTAGCAGCTATCTGCTGGTGAAATTTCTGATGGTGGCTCTTCCCGGTTTTGGAGATTCCGTCTATCGAGAGGCCAGCAAGGGCCCGTATGACATGCACGCTCTGATCCGGATCACCATCGTTGCACTTATTCTGATCGTGGTTGTCTACTTTGTTCTGTGGATTGCCCACTATTCCCTCACCAGGATGAGTTTCCTCAAGAGGATGAGTTTCAACGAGGCTCTGTACGGAGCCTTTCGAGTCACCGGTCATCACGTCTTGTTCAACCTCCTGGCGGTGGCTCTCCTACTCTGCAGTCTAGTTCTGAATATGTGGGTCACCGCCATTCACGCCGTGACTCACTATTCTCTGAGTTCCATTGAAGTTCTTGCCCCTGAGATCCCGGAAGACACCCGTTTGCGCTTGAGGGTGGATTTCTATTGCATGAGAAACGCCGATGATTTTCACTACTTTCAGCGGAAGCTCCGGGTCCTCTCTAAGGCGATGAACGTCACACTCCCAGACTTTGATCTCCTGTAAAAATGAGGTTCGCACTCTTCTTTTTAGCTTAGCCGGGATTATGCATCAATTGTCCACTGCAGTGCCGCAATCATCCAGCCTGCTGCACCGACTGCGTGACCCGCAAGCGCAGGTGCCCCCGACCCGCAAGCAGGTGCCCTCGCCCGCCTTGTCACCGCGGCACTTCGTCACGAAAACCTATGAATAATCCCGGTCTAGCCGAGTGGCAAGCTACAGGTTTAGGATCTCTTGGGTTGAACTCGACCCAAAATCATTCGAATAATAGAGAAAGAGCAATAAAATTATGTCTGATCCAAAGAATGCTTC
The DNA here is from genome assembly GCA_022562935.1 of Acidobacteriota bacterium. Lineage (GTDB taxonomy): Bacteria > Acidobacteriota > UBA6911 > RPQK01 > JADFOI01 > JADFOI01. The sequence goes on along the minus strand of JADFOI010000029.1, from coordinate 9,369 downwards.
AAATGGTGTGACCAAGCGTGAATTAGCAAGCTCGGTTCTATTGAAAGAAGTTGAGCTTGAGCCCTTCCTTGATCTGCTTCAAAGGGGTGAGCTGCGCAACCTGGAAGAGGGCGAAGTACTGATGGAGGTCAGGGAGTCCAATCGCACTCTCTATCTGATCTTGTCCGGCCGTTTAACGATTCAACTGCAACCTGAACTGAACCCGATTGCGGTACTGGGACCTGGAGATGTGGTGGGCGAGCTGTCTTTTATCGATGGCCAGCTGACGACGGCTTATGCTGTCGCGGGTGTTCCCACTCGGGTGTTGGCACTGGATGAACAGATCATGACCTCGCTGTTGGATCGTTCACCCGATGTAGCTCGAAATCTGCTCTTTGTTTTGGCGCGGCGGGTGCGCCATCTGACCAATCAGGAATTGCGACGGGAGCACGCAAACTATGCTGTCCGTCAATATGCTCAGGATGTGATCATCGATAGCTTGACCGGTCTCTATAACCGCCGCTGGCTGGATAGCATGTTGGTGCGGGAGTTGAACCGTTCTGAACGCGACGGACGGCCTCTTTCCCTGCTGCTCATCGGCATTGATGATTTCAAGAAGCAGACTGCAAAAGAGGGTCGTCTGGCGGGAGAGACCGTTCTCAATGCCATTGCAGCCGTTTTACAAGCCACCACGCGTCCAGGCGAGATGCTGGCTCGCTATGGAAGGGACGAGTTCATGGCCGTATTGCCCGATACGGATACTGCCACGGGCCAGTTGATTGGAGAGCGTTTGCGGAAAGCCATTCACGAGGCCCAGGTGTCTACCTCTAACGGGGACTCCCCCTCTCCGATGACGGTCTCGATTGGCGTGGCTGAGAGGATCGCTGGGGATAAGGCCGAAAGCCTTATCTCGGCCGTTGATGGGGCCCTTTACGATGCAAGGGAGGGCGGGGGCAACCAGGTGTGCCAGGTCTCGCGCTCCTCTAACGGCAAGGACTAGACCTTTCACAGTCTTGTTATTTCCTCGATCAGTAACTAGCCCGACCTATGCAGAGGTTCTTGTCGCTGGTGGCAAACAGCACCGGCGGTGCAGTAGAGAATTTATGCATCATCCGGGCTAAGTCCAGAAGAAATAATACATCAGGGCCAGGATCATCCCTGTTCCCAGGTTCATGAACACGCCGTTCTTGATCATCTCCTTCACCCGAACCAGGCCGGTGGAATAGGCAATGGCATTGGGTGGGGTCCCCACCGGCATCATGAAGTCCAGCGAGACACCGACGGCGATAAGGATTGCCATAGCTCTCAAGTCAAGACCCAGGGCCTTGGCCACCGGAATCATGAGCGGAACCAGGATGGCTGCAGCTGCCGTGTTGCTGACAATCATGGTAATGAGGATGCTAAAAAAGACCAGGATCACCACGATCAGGAATAGATGGACTCCCAGCAAGTACCTGGCCAGTGTTTCGGCCAATAAAACATCGATTTTGACCTTCACCAGAGCACTGCCCAGCGAGAGCCCCCCTCCGAATAGGAGTAGGGTTCCCCAGCTGATTTTTCCCAGGTCTGTGTCGTCAAGCAGTCCCATACCGTACAGGAGCAGGATGGGTAGGAGAGCAACAGTGGCCGAGGCCAGGCCGGTGAGTTGTGTGGTGAGCCATCCAAGGACTGTCACCCCAAACACGCCCAGGATGAGGACCTGTTCTCGTGTAAGGCCGGCCTCTTTTCTGCTGAGTGTGATCTCTTTGACCTCCGGCCGGTTCAGAAGACAGACCATAAGCCACACATAGAGAAGAGCGACGATGACAAAAGGAATGGTTTGTACCATCCAGCCCAGGAAAGTGAGCTCGATTTTTTCAATGCTATTCTCAGCCAGGAACCGAACGGCAATGGCATTGGGAGGACTTCCCACTATGGTGGCCAGTCCTCCGATGGTCGCGGCATAGGCCACGGCCAGGACACAACCCTTGGCAAAACGGGAGGTTTGGGAACAGATCCCGTTCTCTTTGAGTACGACGATACAAATCGGAATCATAATGGCGGCAGCAGCGGTGTTGGACATCCACATGGAGAGGAAAGCTGTCACCATCATGAGCCCCAGGATGAAGAGATAGGGATTGGTTCCTATTCGCCTGAGAAGGGCAGTGGCTATGACAGAGTCCAGATCGTACTTTTGCATGCCCCGGGCCAAAATGAAACCGCCCAGAAAGAGCACGATGACGGAATCGAAATAGGGCTGGAAGATCTCCTGTGTTCCAAAACCGGCCACCACAATCAGGAGGAAAGAAGAGAGCAGGGAAGTGATGTAAAGGGGAATGACCTCCGACACCCAGAGAACTACGGCCACGGCCACCACAGCCAGTACCAATCTTTGCTGAGGTTCCAGGAGGCCCGTTCCCCAGTAGACAAGAAAGGCAAGGAATGCGGCGAAGAGGAAATAACCGACTCTTCGCCTATTGCTGATCTGATCTTCCATCCTTTCCCTTTCCTAACCCGGATTATGCATAGGTTTTTGTAGGGAGGCGTCGAAAGCGCGTGGCCTGAATGTGTTGCGCACCCGTAGGGGGCAGCCGGTGGCTGACCCGAACCGCATGAGTGGCATCACTCACAACTCCACCGGCTGCCCCCTACGGTGCCTCCCACGCTCCTGCACTCGAAAGCAGGACCGCACGAATTCACGCAAGGACGAATTCACGAAGGCACGAACACCAGGAGGGTCACCTTCCCAGACTCAAAAGATTGGCCAGAATCCGATAGGCTCCCGGCACGCCGGCCGGCAGTTGTCGCCACAGTCCAAGACCGACGTAGAGCCATCGGCCCTGGCCGTATTCGGCCTCTACAAGGGAACCTAGCTTGATCCCTTGATTGTAGGCAAAGGTGTCGCGGGTGAGAATGAGGTCGCGATAACGCGAATCCTTTTTGCCCATGAAGTACAGGCCACGTTCCTGAACCCAGTTTTCCCAATCGCTGGCGGTGATCCGATTGGGAATATTGAAAACCGGGTGGTCCACTTCTTCGATGGGAGCGTTTTCATCCGTGACTCGCCCGTTTCCCACCTGGGCAGGGTAAGGAGCGTAGGGGCTGTCCCTCATCTGACGCCGGCCGTCAGGGCCTTCCACAATTTCGTTAAACTCGTATTTGTTGTATTGAACGATCATGGTTCCGCCGTCCTTGACCCAATCCAGAAGGCGGCTGTTATAAGCTTTCAAATCTTCCCGATTGAGGTAGGCTCTCACACCGGTGACGATGACATCGTACTGTTGAAGATCCCCGAATGCCAGATCATCCTCGCTCAGGAACTTGAAGTCCACGCCCAGCTGCTGGAGTGCTTCGGGAACTCTGTCGGCAACACCCATAATGTAAGCGATGCTCAAATCGGATCGGACCTTGACGTCCAGCGTTTTTACCTGAATGGTAGACGGGTGATACCAAAGGCGGCGCTGGATATGGTGGTAGTCTATGACCTGATAGCCCTGCCGATAGGTTTGGTCCTGGAAGTAGCCGACGGCACGAAATTCAAAATCACCGGTCGAGATATGAGCCGGGGGGGTGACGCGAAACTTCGTGGTGATGGATTGTGCTTCGTGAGTGAAGGAAACCGAGGCCTCCCGGGGCACAACCTCCCATCCCGGCGGGACCTCCAGTTCGATTCTGCCGCTGTGGGGCTCCGGGTTATTATTCAAGGCGATGACCCGCACTTCACGACCCTGGCTGGCCTGATCCAGAGGAATGATGTTGATTCCGGGGTGAACGGTCAGGGAAACGGCGGGCACGACCATGAGCTCATGTCGCTGCTCGCCACCTACCCAGGGTCCTTCGTAACGATAGCGGGCGGCGGCATGGAGTGTTGATTCTGTACCGTTGCTTTCATAAACCACGCGAACGCCGACAGCCGGTGGGCTCCAGGGTTTCGTCACATCTTCCGGCTTCAGGACCTCATAGCGATCCAGGTTGGGATTTCTCCGCCAGTAGGGTTGAGTGAGTTCGGCTCCCTGAGGCACCGTCACCTTGAAGCTGTGGTTCACTACGGCTGCTGGAGGAATCTGCCCGGGGGGTTCTTGAGGGCTTTCGATCAACCAATTGGGCGGTACGTCGATGTGGATGGCATGGACTTCGATGGGATCAGGTCCCCCGTTGGCGAGGGTGACACCGAGTTCAAATTGTTGTCCGGGAATGACCATCCCATCATCTACAAGGACCTCCAGTGAAAGCTGGTGAGCCAGGCGAAGGGCTTCGATGAAATCCTCTTCCTTGTGATCAAGCAGGAAAAGGATCTGGAACTTCGACGACTCATCGAGGTCGCTTGCGGCAACTTTCCTGGCCAGATCGCGCAGGACGGCTAAGCCTCTGGCCAAGTGGGGGGCGGTTCGATGAGGGAATCCTGGATGGTAAGCCGCAATGGAGGCCTCAGTGTACCCTTGAATGGCCTTCAGGTCATCGTGAAGAAACGAAATCTCACCTTCTTTTCCCTGAGCATAGGCTTCGATGGCAAACAGGGTGGTATCGATTCCGTCGAAAAGATCGGTTTCTGGGGAGTGGGTGTCCATAACCGCGTCGACTTTGCTCCACTCGGAGGCACTCTCTCCCGACAGAGGAATGAGTTGCGACATACCCTGGCATCGGTGATAGGACCGTGCCTCCATCCCGACCTGGAAATAAGTTCTACCCAGAAGAGGGTCAAAAAGGCCGGTCTGCACTCTTAGGATCTGGATCGGAGCATCATCTTTGCTGGTTCCCGAGCCACCCCAGCGGTAGCGCTCGTAGATTTTCTTGGCCTGCCAGGGGCGCAGGCCCTCCGCGATCTGCTCTGGAAAACGGGTAGGATCGGCCGCCGCGCGAAAGGCCTCTACGGCAATCAGGCCGGCCGCTTGATGGTGCTGACCGCCGCCTGTGCCGGTACGAGGAAGGGTGGTGATCACCTGGGGTCGAAAAGTGCGTATGACCCGGACCACGTCCTTGAGAATTTCCTCTCTACCCCATTTGTCCAGAGTTTCTTCCACGTCAAAGGAGTACCCAAAATCGTAGGCGCGGGAGAAAAACTGGAGGGCTGCATCATATCGATGCATGGACATCAGTTCTTCGGTCCGAAGAATACCCAATGCTTCAAACAGTTCAGAACCAATTTCATTTTGACCCCCACCGCCTCGGGTGAGGGAAAGCAGACCGGTGCGGAAGCCGCGACCTCGGCTGAGCATGACAAACAGCGGATTGTCTTCATCATCGGGATGGGCGGTGATCTGGAGAAAACTTCCCGTGGTGGGCAGCTTTCTCAGTGCGAATGCCAGTCCCAGAGCCCCCTCATCGTAGGAAAGGGGGGCCAGCTGTGCGGTGAGTGGCGTCACCCACAGGGACGCATGGACTAGCGCCAGGACAAGAGTCAACAAAAAGGACAGTGATCTTGATCTCATGAGTCCTATTACCTCTTGTTTAAGATTTCTTCATAGAAAGCTTCATATTGAGGAATAATCGATTTACTGTCAAAGTAATCGAGCGCCCTTTTTCTGGCCTCTTTTTGAAAAGATTCATAAAGGTCGTCTTTTGAGAGGAGTTCCAATGATCTTTGGGCCATCCCTGCAATGTCCCCCACCGGAAGCAGAAAACCGGTCTTCCCATTCTCCACGACTTCGGGCAAGCCACCCGTAGTAGCGCCGATCACGGGCACACCGCAGGATTGGGCCTCAAGGGCAACCAGTCCGAAGCTTTCCTGCTCACTGGGCAGAAAGAACAAGTCCGCGCAGTTCATCAACTGGGCGATGTACTCCTGCTCCCCAAGAAACAGGACATCCTCAGACAGTTTGAGCTCCTTAACCAGTTGCTGTACAAACAATCGCTCCGGACCCTCACCGACCAGAAGCAACTTGACCGGGATTTGCTCTCGAATCTTGGCAAAGATTCGAACCACATCCGTGACCCTCTTTACGGGACGGAAATTGGAGGCGTGCATCAGAATCTTTTCCCCGTTGGGAGCGAAGTGGTCCTTGGTGCAATTGTTGGCTGACCGGCTGTACCGTTCGGTGTCGACAAAGTTGTGGATGACTCGAATTTCGCGCTGGATCGCAAACTCTTCCTGGGTTCTTTTTTGAAGGTACTGAGAGACCGCTGTCACCCCGTCCGATTCCTCAATATTAAATTTGATCATCTGGTAAAACGATTTATCCAGTCCCACCAGCGTAATGTCGGTACCGTGAAGGGTGGTGACGGTCTTCAGCTTCTCAGAACCAATCATCTGCTTGGCCAGGTAGGCACTGGCTGCGTGAGGGACGGCGTAGTGAGAATGGATGAGATCCAGTCCATATTGCTTGCTCACCTCCACCAGTTTGGTGGCCAGGCTGAGGGCGTAGGGAGGGTATTTGAAGAGAGGATAAGAGGACACCTCGACTTCATGAATAAAAACGTTCTGATGAAAGGAAGCGAGTCGAAAGGGCGTGGCGTAACTGATGATGTGAATCTCATGGCCTCGCTGGGACAGGCCCAGCGCCAGTTCCGAGGCGATGACCCCACTCCCGCCGTGAGTGGGATAGCAGACGATTCCGATGTTCACTTCGTGCTCGTGCCTTTCAACAGCAAGCCTATGGGATCATCCAATCGAAGAGGCTCGCGGACCAGAAAAGACTCACCGAAAGTCGTCCCAATAGAGGAGCCATAGTATCTGTCCCTGGTCGTGATCCTCTCCAGAAACTCGGGCCGGCTAATGGGGGTCTCCTCATCACCAAATGTGCTCTTGTCCGGATGGTCAAACTGAGATCGATAGGCTTGAATGGCCTTGATTTTCTGATCGTGACACTCCGTGATGTCCACTACGAAGGAAGGCCTGAATTCAAACCAGCAGGGATAATAGATCACCCTATAGGGACGATGGGCCTGCTGATCCGTTTCAATCTTTTTTAAGCCGGACAGAAAAGCGGCTTCCCGTACCAGATTCGAGGTGTTCTCATGGTCGGGGTGGCGATCCTTCCAGTAGGGGGCGAAAACGACGGCGGGTTGGTAGGTTCGGATTTCGCGGATGATCTTCAGTTTGTTTTCCCAATTGACGGCAACATCTCCGTCGGGAATGTCGAGCATCTTGTGAGTGGTGAGCTTGAGGAGGCTTGCTCCCTCCTGGAACTCCTGGCTACGAATCTCGGGGGATCCCCGCGTCCCCAGCTCACCCTGGGTGAGGGAGATGACGCCGATCTTATGACCTTTGGAACCGAGTTTGATGAGGGTCCCGCCGCAAAACAGTTCGATGTCGTCAGGATGAGCGCCGAAGGCCACTGCATCAAGCTGCATGGCACCCTTGAACCCGGATCATGCATAAATTCTCTACTGCAGCGACCAAATCATCCGTCCTGTCCGTGTTGGGCTCGGTCAGCCTCCTCAACGTACCATACAGTACGTTTGCGGGGGCCGACCCGCAAACGGGTGCCCTCGCGCGCCTCGTCAGGTCGGCGCTTTCGTCGCTTCGTGACAAGAACCTATGCATGATCCGGGCTAGACCCGCGCACTAGACCCACCAAGGAATGAGCGGAAAGCGGGTGAGTTTCATGGATGAGGAATCAGTTGGCAGCACTGGAAGGGTCGGCCAATGGGTTGCCGAACTTCTCCTCTTCCTTCTGTTTCACTTCTTCGATTGAGTGAGCTCCGTCGAGGGACCCAACCGTTTCTGTGATCCGGTTATCGTCCGTGCAGGCGGCGGCATCATTTTTCGGCGTCCACTCTTCGTATTCCTCAGGAACTTCCGCCTCGGGATAGATGGCATTGACAGGACACAAAGGAACGCAGGCATCACAATCGATGCATTCATCGGGGTTGATGATCAACATGTGGGGATCTTGAATTTCATAAAAGCAGTCGACCGGGCAGTCAGCCACACAGTCGGTATAGCGGTTGGAGGCACATCGTTCTGTGACAATGTAAGTCATTAATTCGCTCCTTCTCTCCTTCTTGTCCTTACCAAAAAACTGTTGTTAACATACCAAGTCAAGTGCACCGTTTGCAAGTCTCCCAGTCGAGCCATTTAGAAAAATATTATGCGCCGATCACCTGTGGGTTGACCACATTTTCTCTCCTTGGCTTCTTTCCCTGCAGCACGGCTTTCATGTCTTCACCCAGTGTACGAAACATACGTTCCTGGGCCCGGATCGTTCTGGCGGCCGAATGACCTGAAAATAACACCTTCGGGTGATGGAAAATGGGGTGTGTCAAATCGGGGGGTTCCGAGATCAGGGTATCCAGGGCCACGAAACTCAGGCGCCCGCTTTCCAGAGCGGAGTACAGAACGTCGTAGCTTTCCACCAACTCGCCGCGGGCGGCGTTGATGAGGATCGCGCCCGGCTTGAAGTTTTCGATATTAGCGGCGTTAATCAAACTTCTTGTTTCATCCTTGAGAGGGGCATGCAGGGTGACGATATCGCTGTTTTCCAGTAGCTCCGTCAGGGGGACGGAGCGAAGCCTCTCCTGGGCGAAATCTGAAGGCTCGAGATAGGGATCTGTAACCAGTATGGTGAGGTCAAAGTTCTGCAAAAGATGCCAGACCTGCCTGCCGATGCTGCCCAGTCCCACAATTCCCAGCGTGGCACCTTCGAGGTCCAGGTTGAGGCGACGATATCGCTCCTGCCAGGCTCCCTCCAGAACCCTTTGGTGCCACCCTCGCAGATCCTTGGCGGCGGCCAGAATGAGGCCGACGGTGTGTTCTGCCACTGCCCGGGACAGAGCTCCTGGCGTATACAATACAGGGATGTTTCGCAAAGAAGCGGCTTCAACGTCAACGGTGTTATAGCCTGCTCCCGTCCGAGCGATCACTTGAAGGTTCGGGGCTGCCTGGATCACTTCACTGTCGATTAGAGCAGAACCGCGTGCCACAATTCCAATGACCTCTTGATCCAGGGAGGAGAGCAGGTCACTTCGAGACGATTCTTCTATGAAAATCACCTGAATATCGGAGAAAAACTTCTCGATGACCCAGTCAGGCAGGTGTCCAATACAGACGATCTTCTGCTGCTTTTTCCACCTTTTCATGATGTGTTCTATTGTCTTCAGACGGGTGACAAAATGGAGTTCATGGAAGGTGTTGTGGGGCCTTCCATCGTGTGGACAAGCTCGGCAGGCACGTGCTAGAATCCCGCCTTTGTTTACAGTCCCCATCGTCTAGCCTGGCCCAGGACATCGCCCTTTCACGGCGAAAACACGGGTTCAAATCCCGTTGGGGACGCACCTTTCAGCGCCTCCAAAAAAGTTTGTTCCAGATTTGATCATATGTGGCACGCGTCCTGTAGCACATCTTACGGGTTCGCTTACGGTAGGTAGGTATCTCAGTTGGTTGGCGCCAGGCGTTTGAGTTCTTCAAACCAGTTGAGGACGACGTTGATTTGGGCCTGCTCTCTTTCTCTCTTGATCATCAAAAACCGCTGG
>JADFOI010000140.1 GCA_022562935.1 Acidobacteriota bacterium | reverse complement strand
TGCGATCCCGCAGACCCTCGTAGCTGCCGAAAATAAAGGTGCGGTCGCTGACGATGGGGCCTCCGGCCGTGAACCCGAATTGATTCCGGACAAAGGGGGCTCTGCAGTCGCTCGAGCCCTCTTCACACTTGTTCAGTTGATTCTTGTTGTCAAAAAAGTTGGCCGTATCCAGCGACTTGTTGCGGTGAAACTCGAAAAGGGTACCATGAAACTCGTTGGTGCCGGACTTGGAGACGATGTTGATGACTCCGCCCGTGAACCCCCCGTACTCTGCACCGGCGATGCCGCTCACCACCGAGAATTCGCGCGTGGTATCGACTCCCAGCAAAACTCCCGCCTCACTGGTGGGGGTACCCTGCCGGTGGCCACGAATGTCCACACCGTCCAGAAGAAAGGCAGTCTCGGTAAGGCGGGTCCCGGAAATGGATATTTTTTCTCCGGTGTTGCCGGTCTGGCTTTGGGGCCCGGCCTTGAGATAGCCGACACCGGCCTGAATAAGAGCCAGCTGGGTGAAACTTCGCCCGTTCAGGGGCAGATCTACAATCTTCCTCTCGTCCACCAGGCCAGTCAGGACAGGCGAGGTGGTCTCCACCAGAGCAGCCTCCCCTTCCACAACCACACGTTCGGAAATCTCACCGATGCTCAGGCGGAGATCGACAACCGCTTCTCTTCCCACCGTGAGCTGGATTCCGCTACGCACGCTGGTCTGGAAGCCGGCCAGTCCGGCCTGCACTTCATAGTTGCCCAGGCTCAGATTGGGAGCCCGGTAGGTTCCCTCGTCACCGGTAACAACGGCTCGGTTGATTCCCGTGTCGGTGTTGGTGAGAGTGATCTCAACCCCGGGCAGGACGCCGCCGGTTTCATCGGTGACGGTCCCCAGGATGGTTCCCGTGGTGACCTGGGCCCAGGCCATGCCCGACAGTAGCCCTGCCAAGGTGAGACTGAATACCACGATGCAGACAAATTTGCTTCCTCTGACCACTTCCCTCATGACCACTTCCTCCTGAAAATACTGTTGGGTTGCTCGAAAGCGAGCTTCCCAGTTTTAAAGAGTTTTGGGTGATAGTTGCCACAGATGAACGGCAACTAAAACCACTTCCCACGGGTATCCTTAGCACGGCTATTATGTGCTGTCAACTGCCAAATTTGACAGCCATCGAGTTAATTATTGGCAAGCTACAGAAAACCGCTTGCGCACCAAACTGGGAGCACTTTGATTGAAGGTGGGAGGTAACTCAATCCAGAAACGGAATCCGGGCCGGGTAACGGAAATAGACCACCTTCTGATCCGGGTCCTGATTGGGATTCACGTACACGAACTTCCCGTCCGTCATGGTCCTAAGGACCGGAATATCTTTGATCTCCATGGGATCCATGCTCAGGATATCTTTTCCCAGGACCACCAGATCGGCAAATTTGCCGACCTCGATCGATCCCTTCCGGTCGTCTTCAAAAAAGGCCCAGGCAGGGGTGATGGTGTAGGCCCGAATGGCTTCCTCCAAGGTGAGTCGTTCTTCGGGACGAAAAACCTTGCCCGATTTGCGCACCCGGTTCACGGCCGACCAGATGCCATAGAGAGGACCGATGGGTGCCTGATCACTGCTGAGGGTCACCGGGATGCCCGCATCGCGATAGGTGGCCACTGGAGCAGGGCCCAGATCGGGACGATCGGGATTCCTCTGGTATCGCTCTTCGGCATCATCTGGAAGGAAATAGTAGCGGCCCACCTGCAGGTCAGCGATGATCCCCAGTCGCTTCATGGTCTGAAGGTTTTCCTGGGTGGGCATGCCGATGTGGGTAAAGATGTGCCGGGCATCCTGGCGAGGATAGAGTCGAAAGGCTTCCTCCAGTGCCTCACTGGCGTAGTCAAAGGTCTCAGGAGTGGTGATGTGAACGTAGAGCTGCCAGCCCCTCTTGTGGGCCTCAATCAGCACCTGCTTCCCTTTCTCTGCCGGCACGATGTAGGGTTGATCACCGGGTCTTCCCTTGTCCAGACTGATCTTGAAGGTGCCCACTCTCAGGAAGTCATTTCCCAAGGGAGGCGCATAAAGCAGGCTCTTAATGAGATTGAGATTGGCCTCGGTCGAGAGAGAACGGACGGGAAGACGGATCATCAGATTGACCCTTACAGGGAAACCCTCCTCACGCTGCATCAGTCGCTGGTAGGCGTGTTGGGTGGGCTGATTGTTGCTGGCCGTCAGGGGATCGGCATAGGTGGTAATCCCGTAGGGAATCACATGATCTCGCACGGCGCTGGCGATGTTTTCCTCCAGCTCCTCAGCGGAGTAGACATTCAGAGCCTCCCTCAAAATGTGCTGGGCGGCACGCCCCATCACCACCCCGTTCGGCTCTTTCGTTTTCGGATCGATCTGGAATCGGCCAAAGAGCCCCTTTTGGTAGGGCTGGGGACTGTTTCGCTTGATTCCGGCTGCAGCCAGTCCCTGACTGTTGGTGATCCAGACATAGTCTGCCGCGATCCTGTTGATGAGAACCGGATTGTCGGGGGAGACAGGATCGAGATCCCAGCGGGTGGGCCAGCGCTTTTCCTTCAACTGCTCGGCCCGGCCGGGTCCCTGAGTGAAGCGCACCAGTTCACCTGGCGGCGTGGCTGCCACCTTTTGACGAACCAGCTCCACCACTTCTTCAATGGACGTCACCTCCCGCATTTGATTGCTTAGCGGATCGGGCGCTTCCCCAACCGCACCGGCGACGTGAACATGACCGTCATAGAATCCCGGTAAGACTGTCTTTCCCTCTAAGTCTATTTTTTCTGTACTCTCTGCGGCCAGCGCCAAAACCTGGCTGTTGGATCCCACTTCCACAAAGCGCCCGTTTTTTATGGCCACCGCCTGGGCGATGGAAAAATCTTCATCCACGGTCACAATCTTGGCGTTGTACAAGACGGTGTCCGGTGCCAGCGGTGCCGGCACGGAGCCGCCACAAGAGAGATGTAAAGCACACAAGAAAACACCCAGAGTGATCCTGCTCAATCTCATCATCTTGATTCTCCCCCCTGTTTGTAGAAAAAAAGATGCCTCAAGTTATCCTGAAAAACATCTGCGGACAAGGGGTAGGCGTCAGTCGGTGGCTCGGGTACCTAGGCATAAACACCTCACTTTCCCGGAGCCTACCGGCCTTTTGTTAATGTGTAACTAGGGAGTGATCCTCTTATGGAAACTGCCATAAGTGCTTATTTTAGCTTGCTTTCGCTGCAGAAGCATGGGGGCGAAACAGCCTGTCCCCCACTTTTTTTAAAAAAAATCGAATGGGCTGTCATATAGATCGACTTGTGAGGCGACTAATACCGTGAATGAAAAGGTTTCAGCTGGAGCATCCATGGGAAAAGCCAAGCTGGAAGTTCTACTTGAAGAACACCACGCTGCCGCCTACACATGGGCTGTCCACTGCTGTCACGGTAACCAAGATGAGGCTAAAGACGTGCTACAAACGGTTTATTTGACCCTTTTGGAAGGGAAGGCCGAGTTTTCCAACTTATCCAGTTTCAAGACCTGGCTGTTTTCCCTGATCCGGAAGAAGGCCTGCACGGCACACCGCAACCTGATGCGAAGGCTGCGTCGACTTTCCGAAGAGAATCCAGGCCCCTCGGTCGAGCAAGCTCAGAACGTCGAGCACATCTATCGCTCAGAGCTTCGGGAGAAGGTGACCCAATTGCTGGCCGATCTTTCAAATCGCCAGCGAGAGGTTCTCTATCTGGTCTTCTATCACGAGCTCACCCTGGAAGAAGCGGCAAAGGCCATGAGTGTTTCACTGGGGTCGGCTCGAACTCATTATCACCGTGGCAAGGAGCGCCTACGAGTGCAAATCGAGGAAACAGGACTGAGTTATGAACTGGCATTGGGAAGATAAAACAATCAGGGAGCTGTTCAAGCAACTGCGCGAGGAGGAAGAGAAGGCCGTTCCTTCCTTCCAGGAGGTTTTGCGTGGAAATGAGGCCCCGGGCGGACTCGAAATCTTTGCCTATTTCCGCCAGGCGGTAGCGGTAGCTACGGTACTGGTGTTTAGCGCCACCCTGCTCTTGCAATTGAGCCGGGCTCCTGAGTTGAATTCCACGCTTTCCCTTTCTGAGTGGCAGTCTCCTACGAATTTTCTGATGCTCTCCTCGCAAGAGGAACTGGTGAGTACGGTGCCCTTTTTGGAATTAGAGCAATGGTGGAACGTATTGGAAAGGACTGATCAATGAAAGCCCGATTTTGCCACAAGCCAAATCGAGCTTCGATGAGGAGGTCGTTATGAAAAAAGTGATGATAGGAATCTTATTGATGGTTTTCAACATGGGTCTGGGTCTGGGCCAAGATAGCGGGACCGACCCCTTACAACGCCACCTGTTTTCGGCGGAATCGATCATGAGAAATCAGCGCGAACTTCAGCTGGATGAAGAGCAGAGGTCCTACATGGTGAAAGAGATCCAGGAAACACAGTCCGAGTTCACCGCACTGCAATGGCAGCTGCAGGATGAGGTCGGCAGACTCTCCGGATTGCTTGAGAACGCGGAGGCTCCCGAAAGAGATGTGCTGAGGCAGCTGGACAAGGTCCTGGACCTGGAAAAAGCCATCAAACGGTCTCACCTGCGGCTGGCCGTTCGGATGAGGAATCGGCTGACGGAAGAACAGCGAACGAAACTCAGAGAGTTCCGAGACGCAGGTCGCGCCCAGCGCGTCAATCGTGACCGAACCCAGAGAGGACAGACACGACCAGGATTCCAGGACTCCCGACGACAGACGAGACCCAGAGTTCAAGATAGACCCCAGTCACGATCCAGAACCCAAGATTCCGGACGAACCTCGGGCAGTCAACAGAGACGTTAGCCGGAATGATGCATAGCTCCGGCTAGACTCGACTCAAGGCCTCCAGCACCCTTTCAGGCGTCAGGGGAAGACGCCGGATGCGGGCACCCGTTGCGGCAAAGATTGCGTTGGTGACTATCGGAGCAGCCAAAGGCAAAGAGGGCTCACCCAAGCCACCGATCTTGGCATCACTGTCCACGAAGTGAACCTCGATATCGGGGGCCTGGCTCATACGCAGCGTATGGTAATCGGTAAAATTGGCCGATTTGACGCCCCCGTCGGCAAACTCCACTTTTTCCTTGAGGGCGGCACTCAAACCCATGACCAAGGCACCGGCTATCTGGGCCTCCGCGATATCGGGGTTGATAATGGGACCACCGTCAACGGCACAAACGATCCGGTGAATGTCGATGACTCCCGTTCTTCGATCCACGGAAACCTCCGCCACTGCAGCCAGATAGGCCTCGTCGGCATAATAAGTCGCAATGCCCCGCCCCTCAGCTCCAGTCAGTGGTTTACCCCAACCTGACTTTTCTGCGGCTACTTCCACAACCCGCTGTGCTCTCGGCGCATGCTGAAGATGCTTCAGGCGAAATTCCACAGGATCCTGGTTGGCGGCATGGGCCAGTTCATCCATGAAGCTCTCCACCGTAAAACCGTTGTGGGAACCCGAGGGAGAACGCCAGGGTCGAACCGGAATCGGTTTGTTCACCCAGATGTAATCCACCTTAATATTGGGGATATCGTACTGCAGATCCCTTAGCCCACTCACCGCACCCGAATCCACTCGAGGTCCCGGGCCACGACCGTGGACGATCGAGCCGGCTACCCGGTGAGACCAGGCCGTCACCTTTCCCGTCTTGTCCAGGGAGGCGTCGATTCGATGGCCATAGCCGGGTCGATAGGCTTCATATTTGATGTCCTCTTCCCGGGTCCAGATGACCTTGATGGGTTTCCCGGTGGCCTTGGAAAGTGCCACCGCTTCCTGGACTCCCTCGGTCGCTCCTCGACCCCCATATCCACCTCCCAGATAGGGTGTATGAACCTGGATTTGCTCGGGCTTCAATCCCGTGATTGCAGCGGCCGTCCGCTGGACCCCGGTCGGACTCTGATTGGGACTCCACACTTCGCACTGATCCCCTTGAACATGAGCCGTAGCGTTCATGGGCTCCATGATGGCGTGAGAGAGATAGGGGAGAAAGTAGGTGGCATGGACCCTCTTGTTCGCCTGCCGTAGAGCAGCCGGAACGCCCGGGTCATTGCGGGCCTCCAGAGCCGGCATGTCCAAGGCGTCGGCCAGGTACTTGTCCATGCTTGCCGTGCTCAATCCGGGCTCCACCCCTGGGCCCCACTTGGCATTGAGCGCCTCTCGCCCTTTCCAGGCAGCGTCAAGCGTATCGGCGCAGATGCCGATCCCCCGGTCGAATTCGACCACATGTCGCACTCCATTGACCTTTTTGGCCGCCTGCTCGTCATAGGAGGTCACTTTGGCTCCATAGGCGGGTGGGCGCGCCACCACTCCATACAGCATCCCCGGCACGAAGGTGTCGATGCCAAATTTGGCTTCTCCACTGATCTTGGCCGGAGTGTCCCGGCGCGGCACCGGAGTGCCCATCAGTTTGAATTCACTCTTGTGCTTCAATTTCGGATTCTCAGGAACCGGTAGGCTCGAGGCTTCCTCAACCAACTCCCCGTATGAGAAGCTCCGGCCGCTGGACTTGTGATGAACCTTGCTCTGGATGGCCTCGCATTCGCTGGCAGCCACATTCCATTTCTTTGCTGCCGCTTCAACCAGAATCTCGCGGCCTGCCGCACCGAGTTTGCGCAGCGGCTGGTAAAGATGTCGGATGCTTTGGCTCCCGAAGGTTGCATGCATGTGATGCACAGGGTCTGCAAACTCAGCCTCCAGCGGAGCCATTTCCGTCTTCACTTGACTCCAATCGGCTTCCAACTCGTCCGCTACGATCATGGGTATGGCGGTATGAATCCCCTGGCCCATTTCTGATTTGCACAGGAGAACCGTGACCTGATTATCGGGGGTAATCTGCAGCCAGGGACCCGGACTAAAAACACCCGCTGCCGTATCCGCCTCGCCCAGGGCGAAAACCTTCATCCCCAAAGGTGTGGCTGCTATGGCCAGGGTAAGACCCGCTCGGGTTAAAAACTCTCGTCGATCAATGGTGCTGCTCATGAGTTCCTCACCTCCTCGGCCGCCTGCCGAATGGCCTGCTTGATCCGGGTGTAGGTCCCACAGCGGCACAGATTGCCTTCCATGGCCTGGATGATCTCCTCCTCGCTGGGATTGGAGTTCTTCTCCACCAGGGCCACTGCCGACATGATCTGACCCGGCTGGCAGTAACCGCACTGCGGGACCTGAATATCAATCCAGGCCTGCTTGACCGGATGATCCTCACGAATCCCCTCTATGGTGGTGATCTCACGGCCCACCGCCCGGCTGACCTGAAGCTGACAGGACCGCATGGGCTGCCCGTCCAC
>JADFOI010000139.1 GCA_022562935.1 Acidobacteriota bacterium | reverse complement strand
GGTAGCCTGCCCCTCCACTCCCATCTCCGAGGCGATTTTGACCGGAGTCTTGATCTCCAGCCAGCCCATGATCAGGTGGATCAACTCGACGTTGAGCTCCCAGATCCACTCCCATTTCCGGTCGAAGATCGTCCGCAATCCATCCGCGTACTTGCCAAAGTGCGGCGCTTTGCGGTAGTTCCATTCGATGGTCCGCCAGTGCTTCCGCGCCCAGGGCTGCGCGCCGTTGATACGGGTTTCACGAATGGACTGCGTGAACTTGCCCTTCGTGAGCACGGGCACCGTCAGCCAGTCCCAGCCCTTCTCCGTGCGGACCTTGTTCCGGTGAATCCAGCCGAAGGGGCCGCGCTTCACAAACTGGACGTTGTCCACGATGATGAAGAGATCGGCCCGCGCGATCTTCTCGAAAAACCCGGGATACGGAAGGTAGTTTGGCTGGTGACCGGTGACGATCATCACTTTCGCTTCCAGGAAAGGTCCTGAATCCGCTCGCCCGTGGCCGTAGTCTCCAGCACAAAGCCGCTTCCCTCGAGCCGGTACCGGAAGGCCCGTCCGGTCAACGGATCGGAGGAAACGGTTCCGCTCAGAGAATCGAGGGTCGTCGGGAAGTACCCGTGCTTCGCACGGTAACGGTCGAGGTCCAGCGCGATCTTCGCCATGTTGAGGCGCGCTTCCGATTTGGCGATGTTGCGGGCCGCGCGCCCCTGCGCCGGTGGGTGGAGCGCACGTGGGTCGGGTTGGGCGGACCGGCCGGGATCGAGCCCAACGCCCTCGATGACGCCAGGGCATTCCTGGATCTCCTGGAAAACCTCGACGAGGACGACGCGGCGGAATCCCTCCCCGATCACTTGGCGTCGCTCTATGCCCGGCCGGAGGCCGGCACCGAAAACGCGGTCCAGGTGATGACCATCCACAAGGCCAAGGGCCTGGAAGGACGCTTTACCATCGTCTATGGATGGAGTGCGATTCTCTCAGACCTGGTGGAATCAACGGGAAAACGAAAACCTCCGGAGGTGATCAGCCTGACCACTCAGGAAGGTAAGAGAGTGCAGGCTTTTTCCCTGCAATGGGGCCCGCTGAAAATCGTCTCTTCATCCTATCCTGAAGCGCTGGAGCAGGAGCGCAAAAGCGCCCAGGCCGAGGCCCAACGTCTGGCCTACGTGGCCGCCACCCGCGCCCGTGATCGCATGGTCCTCTTGTGTCCCAGCTCGAAGAGCCGTTCATTTCCCAAGGGAATGAAAGACTTCATGAGCTCTGCCAAGAGCAAGATTCCGGCTGATTCGCAAAGTGGACAGGTGGAGATTTGTAACGGCACTCTACGTTTTGTTTATCAACCCGGTGTTGAGATCACCCCCCAAGAAGTGCCTTCTCCCTCCGTGAACCTTCAGGAGGACGATTATCAATCTCTTTGGAGGAAGCGCTACTCGGAATACAAGACACCCCTTCCTCCACTCCTCCGACACCCTTCAGATCCGGAACACCGGGAGGAAGAGGACTTTCGAGAAGATCATCACTATCCTGGGACAGCAGACCGGGAAACCGGTTTGCTGGCAGGCCGTCTGGTACACACCTATCTCGAGCGCTATCTTCTCCATGATGCTTTTGAGCCGGAAAAACTCTCTCTCTGTTTCTCCGGGATTTCTGAACTGCATTCTCACGGGAACGCAATTGAGGCGGCTGAGAAAGTGCTGAGGCAGTTTTACGCCGGGGATCTGGGGGACTCCTCGGGACGACCTTATCGGGAACGAGTGCGCGCTGCCAAAATTCTGGGCCGTGAAGTCCCGGTCTATCTCCAAGAGGAGGATCAAGCCTGGCACGGCATCATCGATCTGGTCTTAGAGGAGGAGGGCATCATCCGGGCCATCGACTATAAAACCACGGTTGCCAAGGATCCCCTTCCAGAAACTTACGCCCAACAGCAGCACATCTACCACGAAGCCCTTCGGCGCCTCTTCCCTGACCAAGATGTCGCCTTCGAGTTCTGGTGGCTGGAGTAGCTCGCTTTGCTCGCCTTCCAGGTTTCAGGTCGGAGCGCGCTTCGCGCGCGTTCCAAGTTCCACGTTTCACGTTTCAGGTTTTAGGTTTTGAATTTGTTTGGGATTTTGAATTTGGGATTTTGGATTTCCGCTGACAACTGTCAGCGGTGGTCTGCGGTATGATGTAGCTATAACGTTGGTGTACTGGACCCTTGAAAAGGAGAAACACACATGCCTAGCAAGAAGATTGAGAGTGCTGTGAACCAGCAGATCCAGAGCGAATTCTACTCGGCTTATCTTTATCTTTCGATGTCCGCCTACTGCCAGGAAATCCATCTGGATGGTTTTGCACACTGGTTACAGGTCCAGAGCAAGGAAGAAGTAGGCCATGCCATGAGGCTCTATAACTACCTTAATAATCGCGGTGGCCGGGTGATTCTCCAGACCATCGACCGACCTCCTGAGAGCTTCAAGTCACCCCGCCGCATGTTCGAGCAGATTCTCAAACACGAACAGGAGCTCAGCAAGGCAGTCCACAAACTCTACAAGTTGGCTCAAGACGAGAAGGATTACGCCACCGAGGTGGAACTGCAGTGGTTCATCAAGGAGCAGGTCGAGGAAGAGAAAACTGCCGGCGATATTCTGCAAAAACTTACTCTGATAGGAGATCAACCCGCAACCCTGCTGATGATGGATCACCACCTGGACTCCCGGGAGTAGCGAGCTTCGCGCGCGTTCCAGGCTCCGGTTTCCGGTTTGGAATTTTGAATTTTGAATTTCCTCAGACAGCGGTCAAGCTGTCAGAGGATCGGGGTTCGTCGGCCGGGCTACCGAACTTGAGAAAGAGGGAGGGCAAGACCACCATATTCAGAAGGATCGAACTGATCAGGCCACCCAAAATGACTACCGCAACCGGGTAGAGAATTTCCCTACCGGCAACCCCCCGAGACAGGGCCAGAGGAACCAGAGCGAGTGCCGTGGTTAGCGCGGTCATCATCACCGGGACCAAGCGCTCCAGGGTACCACGGACAATCATCTTCTTGTCGAACTTCTCTCCCTCATAACGCATGAGGTGCAAATAGTGAGAAATCATCATGATCCCGTTTCTGGCGGAAATTCCCAAAAGGGTGATGAATCCCACCAGCGAGGCCACCGACAGAATACCGTCGGTCAGGAAGATGGCGGCTATGGCTCCGACAAAGCTCAAAGGCAAGGTGAGCATGATCTGCAGGGCCAGGCTCACCCGCTGGAAATGGGAATAGAGGAGAACAAAGATGGCAGTGACGGAAATGAGGGACAACAACAGGATTAAACGGGTGGCCTCAACCTGACTCTCGAACTGCCCTCCATAGCTGACAAAATAGCCTTCCGGAAAATCCACCTGGGCCGCCACCTGGTCACGAATCTCTTCGACCACACTCCCCAAATCCCGTCCTGCCACATTGCACTGGACCACGATGCGTCGCAATCCGTTTTCTCTGAGAATCTGGTTGGGGCCCGTGCTTGTTTCGATGGAGGCCACTTGGGCCAGCGGAATGCTCCCACCAGTGGGAAGGTCCACCATAACATCATCCAGAAACTCCAGGTTGTCCCGCCAGAAATGATCCAGACGGAGAAAAACATCGAAGCTGCGCTGCTCCTCCAGAACCTGGGTGATGACCCTTCCATTGAGCGCGGTCTCCAGTGCCTCTGTAATCTCTCCAACCCCCAAGCCGTACCGTGCCGCCTGGGTCCGGTTCACCTCGATACGCACCTGTGGAATGGGGACTTGCGCTTCAACGTAAAGATCCCTGACCCCTGCCACGCCGCCCATGACCTGCTCGACCTCTTCCGCCAGAGAGCGCAACACGGCGAGGTCCTCACCAAAAATCTTGACCGCAATCTGGGCAAAGGTCCCTGAGAGCAGATGATCGATCCGGTGAGAAATGGGTTGCCCCACGTTGACACTGACGTTGGGAATCTGGCTCAGCTTCTCACGGATCTCGGCCTCGATTTCTTCTTTGGGACGACCCTTCCGTAAGGTGACGTCGATTTCGCTGTAATGGACCCCTTCGGCATGCTCATCTAATTCCGCCCGCCCCGTGCGGCGGCCGGTCGAAACCACTTCTTCAATTTCCAGGAGAAGTAGCTCCGCCCGGGTGCCGATTTGGTCGGATCGAGGAAGTGAAGTGCCCGGCTGGGCCACTAGGTTGATGGTATAGCTTCCCTCATTAAAGCCGGGAAGGAAGGTCCGGCCCATCAATGGGATAAAGGAAACGGCAAAAAGCACCAGGAAGGCTGCCCCCAGAAGAATCTTCCCGGGGTGCTCCAGAGTCACGTCTAAAAGCAGGGTCTGCCCATGCTTGAGCTGTCGGACCAGCCAACCATCTTCCCTTCGCTCCAGGAGCTTGGAGCGGCCCAGGAGGTAGTAGCAAAGCACCGGCGTGAGGGTCAAGGAGACCAGAAGCGAGGCCAGGATAGAGACCACATAGGCAAAGCCTAAAGGAGTGAAAAGCCGCCCCTCCACTCCGCTCAGAAAGAAAAGGGGCAAGAAGACCAAAATCACAATGAGGGTGGCAAAGACAATGGAATTTCGAATCTCGCTCGAAGCTCGAAAAACAACGGTCAAAGCCGGCTCCGGGTGGTCCCTCTGGCGATTCTCGCGCAGTCTCCGGAAGACGTTTTCGACATCCACGATGGCATCATCCACCAACTCGCCAATGGCAATGGCCAATCCCCCGAGCATCATGGTGTTGATGCTGATTCCGAAGAACTTCATCACCACCGCGGTGATCAAAAAGGAGAGCGGGATGGCAGTCAGGGTGATGGTTGTGGTTCGGAAGTTCAACAGGAAGAGGAACAGGACGATGACCACCAGTATAGAAGCATCTCGAAGCGCCTCAATCACGTTGTCGATGGCAGTTGAAATAAAATCAGCCTGGCGAAAAACAGCCGGATCCACCACCACGCCTTCGGGCAGGCCAGCCCGAATTTCATCCAAGGCGGCCTCCACCCGCTCGGTCAGCTCTAAGGTGTTGGCACCCGGCTGCTTGGTAATCTGCATGATGACCGAATGCTGTCCGTTGTAGGAGGATTCTCCTCGCTTGATCTGAGGACCAAACTGAACCCGGGCGATATCCCGAACATAGACGGGAACCGATCCGCGTAGGGCGACCACCGTGTTTCTCAGATCATCCAGCGTCTCGATTCGTCCCATGTTCCGGATCAGGAACTCCTGGTCTCCCCGATTGAGAAACCCTCCCGAGGTGGCGGAATTGGAGAATCCAATGGCCCTCTCCACCTCAGCCAGGCTGATGGAAAAATCCCTCATTCTCTGGGGGTTCACCAAGACCTGATACTGTTTGACTCCACCCCCCATGTTGACCACCTGGGCTACTCCCGGAATGGCTAAAATCCGGGGACGGATGGTCCAATCGGCCAGCGTCCTAAGGTCCAGATCGGAAATGCTCTCCTCTTCAGCCCGCAGACTGATGAGGTGAATTCCTCCCATAATGGAGCTGATGGGTCCCATCACGGGAACCACACCCGGAGGAAGCTGAGCCGATGCCAGCTGCAGCCTCTCGTTGACAATCTGTCGGGCGATGTAAATGTCCGTGTCCCAGCCAAATTCAACCCAGATGATGGAAAGTCCCGGCGCCGATTGCGAGCGCACTCGTTCCACATGGGTGGCTCCATTGAGTAGGGTTTCCAAGGGGAAAGTGACAAGACGCTCCACCTCTTCAGGTGCCAGACCATGGGACTCGGTCATGATCGTCACCATGGGACGGTTAATGTCCGGCAGCACATCAACCGGAAGATTGACCATGACGTAGCCACCGTAAACCACCAGGAAAGCGGATGCGGCAATAATCAGGAGCCGATTTTGAAGCGAGAAACGGATGATGGCGTTTAACATGTCACTTCTGGGTCGACAGCACTCAATGAGCGGATTCTAAGTGTAGTGGTTTTACCCCGAGCTGAAAATTTTATCGGCCCATAAAAGCCAGGAATAGGTACATCCCACGGCGGACCGCCCGGATCACTGCCTGGGCGCTGGCCGGATTTCCCACCAGCCGAAAACCATTCTCCACGTCCCAGCTATGGGAGGGGCCTTTCCCTTCCAGTTGCCCCAAAAAGGTCTCGGACTCCAGTTCCTTGTCGTCCTCATTCTCCATGATGAGAACCTTCCTGATGGAGCCATCCAGATTGTAGCCCACAGCCAGATCGACAGAGCCTTTGGCACCCTTGGCGTCCACCATCAAAACTGCTCCGATCGACTGCATCTTACCGGTCTGGGGGTCTTTGGCAACGGCCACAAAGACGGTCAGATCCTTGTCCGCTGCCTGAACCTCATCTCCTGAAGCTTTTTCCACCTGAAGGAGTTGCTGAGGAGTTAAAGACTTTTTGCGGCTGACGAAATTCTCAGCTTCGGGAAAGAATTTCTTCAAAGTCTCCCGAGCAAGCGCGTCCCCGTGACCCAAAGCGGGAACGGTCATGAACAGAGTCATGGCAAGTAAAAACAATTTTCTCATGGCATTCACCTTCTTACGATCAGAGATGTTTTGAGGACATTTGAGTTGATCCGATAAAGGTATTTTACAGCCGTTTCAGAGACGTGTCACCCGGGAATTCTGGGACAGGCCCGGAATTCATCCGCAGAGTCCCGAAATTCAAGGAGAATTCATGGGGCTGGCACCGAATTCTCCTAACCTCATTCTCCCTGATCTCCTCCCAGTATAAAATCGGTGACCACTCGCGCGAAGTCCTCCGGGTACTCCCGGTAGGAGTAGTGACCGGCGTTGTTGAAGATGTGCATCTGGGCACGCGAGAGGCTGGGAGCCAACAGGCCAAACAGCTCCATTCCACCCGAGATCACGGCTGAGGGGTCATTGTAACCCCAAACCATCAGGGTGGGAGTTTTCAGCCTGCCCTCCTGGATCCACTGCAGGGTCTCTTCTTTTTGCCGGGCCAGCTGAGGAAGAAAGGTCGTGGAAAACAGTGTGGACATCTTTTCTATGGCTTGGACCGACTGGGGAAGGGTGGCCACCTGATGTCTAATGGCGATCCAATCCTCAGTGACGTGTTCTTTCGAGAAGGAAAAAGCCTCGCTCACCCATTGCAAACTTTCCCGGCTCAGCAGAGGTTTGGGGGCATTGGAGAGAAGTTTGGCCCGGCCCATCTTGGAACGCTCCTTGGCGTTGCTCGGGTTCTCGCCTGGAGCGAGGGTTGCGCTGTCCACGATCACCAGGGTGTGGACCAGCTCCGGGTGCTCAAGGGTCAATCGGGTAACCAGAAAACCACCCCGAGAGTGACCCACCAAGTGGACCTTCTTCAGGCCCATTTCCTGGATGAAATCATAGGCATGCCGGACTACCGCCGCCATCGTGTAGTCCTCATCCCTTTGGGGAAGTTCGGTAAATCCCTGACCCAGCTTGTCGGGAGCGTAAACATGAAACGATTTGAGGAACCAGGGCCAGTTTCGATCCCAATTATCGGCTATATCCACGTGGTCGGTATTCCCGAA
>JADFOI010000028.1 GCA_022562935.1 Acidobacteriota bacterium | reverse complement strand
ATCCTCTATGAACTCATCAAACTGGATAGGGAAAGGGAAAAATTACAGGAGATGTTTCATCTCATCGAAACGACGAAATGCTTCTTCGTGAAGCTGGTCCACGGTCAGGCCTTCACCAGCTTCCAGAGGCACGATGATCTCGATTTTCCCCAATATAAAACCCTGGCCATCCTGATAGTCACCGTCATACCCGTAATCGAGTGCGACGGTGTACCCATCTTCATGTTTATCAACTCGGCCACCACTTCTTTGTACATTTAGTTCCATGAAACACAGGCTAAATTAAACTGGTGAGTTTGTCACGCGCGAATTATTTTTCCTGTCTTGCCGTTTTTGCAGACCGCTACGATACAGTAGCTTGGCCGGTCCAGGAGGGTTCGATAAAAAGGCGATCAATTCCAAGCATAATTTCCTGGGCCGGCAGCCTACCGCCTTGATCCCTGCCACGGAGTCCCGCTTTACGGTCACCTCAATCAAATAAGATATGAGTCAGAAAAGCTTGTGGCTAGTCCACGCGAGATGAAAAGTAGGGTTCTTGCCGATCCTACCTGCCCAAGCTTTCCTTGACAAATCGGCATCCTGGCAAGAGGATCACGGATGAACCACAAGCCAAACATCAAATTTCCGCAAACCTCGATAGTTGAGAGGGGTCGGCCTGAGGAAGGTGCCTTCGTGCCCTTGGTGAACGCATTAACACGTCCAAAAGTGGACGCCCGCCACCAGGCAGTCAGCGTGCAAACTACGTTGGGGATTTATGAGGAGACCAGAGATACACAGCGCGGTCAGAAGTATCGCAAGTACGGCGGAAAGCTTCTAGCCAATGTGACTGGCTTCCACTATCTGAAGGCGGAGGTTGGAGTTGAGTATTTTTTCCTTGAAAAGAAAGAGGTGCAGAAAATAGTCAAGGAACTGAAGGCGAAGAATAACTTCACCTGGCCTCTTCGGCTTGTGTTCGCTAAGTCGAAAAAAGACCTTCCAGGCAATCTCAGTGAGTTGGAGAAACCGGAGACCCCCGTATTGCTAGAGGAGATTCCGTCGGGCCTTCTCGATTTCTCCAACCCTAGCAAGTTTGAGAGATGTTACTTTGCCCAAGTAAGACTCTTCTACGAAGGGTTATCTGATGATGAGGCCATTCGGAAAATTTTTCCACAGCTCGTGAAAGAACGAGACAAGTTCTCAAAGAAGAGAGAGAAGGCTAAAGAGAGGGTTGAGAATGCCGCGCACCCCGACGCAGCCAAACTTTGGAAAGAAAAGTTTAGTGATGCTGGTTTTTTCCTGCGTAAGGTGGATCACATCTTGGAGTTGGCAGAGGTCCATTTAGGTGTCGATCTGGCCGAAGCTAGGGTTGAAACCATTGTAGATGGAGTAGCGGTGCCGCTCATTGAGCACTGGAAAGAAAGAGACAAAGTTACTCATGCGCAAGCTGCCGTCATTCTCAACTTAAAACAAACTCGATCTATTCGGGAAAAGGTGAAAGATGACGATCTGCGATCGGCAGGAACCGGCTACATAAGTGTGCCCTCGCTCCTGGAATACCTCAATCAAAAGTCTTCTCCACAAAATTAGCTTCCAAAACTCATTCCACTTTCTTCCTAACTCATTCCACTTTCTTCCTAAATCTTCCACTTTCTTCCTAAAGTGTTGACAGGCATGAGTTTGCACTTGTTTTTGTTTGGAGTTCTGTGCTTCAATCTACGGTATGGAAGGGCTAAAGTTTTTTCGACTCCTCCGAGGGAAGAGCCAATTTCAACTCAGCTTGGAAGCAAAAATTCCAAGCTATCGGCTATCTCGGCTTGAAAATGGGAAAGTTCAGCCCACGCCTGATGAGCTGGAGCGCCTGGCGACTGCCTTGGGAACGACCACTGAAGTTTTACGGAGAGAAATCACTGAGGAGGCATTGGTGGCCACTGGGGCCACTTAAAAGAAAGGGCCCGCTAGTGACGGGCCGGAAGATTAACCGATGATGTCAGAGTTTAGCACACAACCCAGAATAGAGACGGCCTTTCCTCTGCTGACTGCAGTAAAGGCATGGCCCCTCCAGACACTAAAACGAAGTCTTGTGTGGCTGGCTGCCTACCACCTTTTACCTTGGTCTTTGGTGGGTTTGCTTTTCAGGCTATTGCCGTTTCTCAGGGAGATTTGATGGCGGTAGAGAACGAAATTAAAGACCTCCTTCGCTTACTCGGCTTGCAAGTGGTTGCAGGGAAATTCGATGTCGCTCGCTTTGACCAGGTTATTAATCTGTTGATTGAAGGGTCAGAAGGCCCGTTTCAAGTCGAATTACTTAAGGTCAAAGAGGATGCCAAGAAGGCACTCGTCCAATGCTGAATCAGGGATTCGAGCACGCGCCGACTTTAGAACCCAAACACATTTCAGAACTCGAGAAGCGCTCGATCTCAGAAGAATTTGCCCTGGCTTCTGGGGTTTCAAGCCGGTGCGACAATGAGCTGCGTAAGTTGGGTTTTGGATCCGGCATTCCCCGAGCCCAGCAAAAAAACGGGATACAGGGTTTGTGCTTTACCTACCGCGACCCTTGGACTGATGAGGAAAGCACCTGGAGGATAAAGCCAGATGGAAAGTTCAACTTAAACGGTCCAATCAAATACCTCAGTCGCAAAGGCGACAAGGTCCACGGCTTCTTCCCGCACACAGTTACCAAGGAGGACCTGGCAGACACCAAGACACCTGCGGTCATCACTGAGGGCGAATACAAGGCCCTGGCGATAGCAGAGAACCTGGAGAAGCTGGACAAGAAATTCGCGGTCATCGGCCTGGGCGGGGTGAATGGTGGGTGGCATCGGGAAAAGGATGTCGTTCTCTTGCCCGATGGAACGCATGAAAAGCGTTCACGAGGTCCAGCACGCTTGATTTCCGATCTCGACGGTATCGAGTGGAAGAACCGACTTGTCTACATCGTCTTTGACAGTGATGTAGGGACAGCCAAGCACGCCTCACTTTTCAAGCGCTCCAAGTATTCCGGCGCAATGGGTGCTGAGCACATCCTGGCTGAGTTGCTGAGGGCCCGCGGTGCTGATGTTCGGATTGTGGTGATTCCCGATCCTGGCGACGGTAGCAAACTCGGAGCTGACGACTATATTGCCCAGCATGGGGCCCATGAATTTTACAAGCTCCTGGTGAATAACTGGGTCGCCAGGCGGGATCCTGATGAGATTTTACACAAGCCCCAGCCTGAGACTTTCCGGTTTGAAGATGCCAGGGAACTAATCGAGACGAAGTTAGACCGGCCAGTGTTCGTCATCGACAAGTTGGTTCCCATTGGAGGGACGGCAATCATCGCTGCAGCTCCCAAACTTGGAAAATCGGGCATTGCCTTGAATGCAGCCAAGTCTGTCTGCGAGGGGTCCGAGTTTTTGGGAGTGTTCCCGACAACCAAAGGCAGAACAGCCTATATCCAAACCGAGATTCCTAAATGGGCCATGGCCGAAAGGCTCAAACTCATGGGAGAACTACCGGAAGGTCTTCTCATCTACACGCCCAACCGCCTCCATCTCAACTTTTTCGAGGACCAGGGGTATAAGCGTACCG
Source organism: Acidobacteriota bacterium (assembly GCA_022562935.1). Taxonomy (GTDB): domain Bacteria; phylum Acidobacteriota; class UBA6911; order RPQK01; family JADFOI01; genus JADFOI01. Next base: position 27,806 of record JADFOI010000028.1, on the reverse strand, counting down.
AGACGGGAAACCGCGAAAAGGCAGGAGCACTTGTGGAGGCACTCAAAGCGCAAGCAGTGTCTCTTGCCATCTTCGATCCGCTGACTCACTTCCACAACCTCAATGAAAACAACCCTGAGCATATGACCCACCTGTTTGAAGTGTTCCGGATGATAGCCAGGGCCGTTCCCTGCGGGGTTCTTATCGTGCACCACCACCGAAAGACTGCACGCTCTCTGGTGAGCTACGAGGGAATGGAAGACATGAGAGCGAGCATGGTTTTAGGGGCTGAACCCGATTCTATTTTGAGCCTTTATGCCAAGGAACGAAGCGACGGGACCAGGAAATTCAAACTGAAATTCGAGATTAGACACGGTGAGCAACCTGAGTCCCTGGAGCTGCTTCGCTATGGCGGGGAAAACGCCATGCTTTGGAAGGCGGTCCCTTGGGAGGACTCACTAGCAACGAACAGATCCCTCCAGGATCGCCGAGACATCCTTTTCGCCCTCGATAAAGGGCCCATGACAGCCTCGAAAATCGCGGCCGCTACGGATACGCCCAGGGCGACAACTTACCGGAGATTGGATGAGCTCAAAGAGGCTGGCGAGGTCGCAAAAAACGGCAATCTTTATTACGTCTCAGGGGGCAATTATGACCCTGAATGAAAAAGTGTCCAAAAAGTGTCCAAAAGTAAATATACGTGGACAACTATTCGGGAAGTCCCTAGAAAATAACAAGTTAGCAGTTGTCCATGTGAGACAGTTGTCTCAGTACCGGAATTGTCCAATATACCCCTCTCCCCCCTTTAGGGGGGGAGGGTATGTGGACAGAAAGTGGGAAAGAGGATGAGTGACACCCGGAAGCTGAAGGAATCTGTTGTGGGTGTTGATTTCGTGGATGCTGATGTCGAGATGCTGAAGGCAGCGTGAAAAATGAGCGTAGAAATACGGGTTCAATACAGATACACTGCCAGCCAAGATCAGGAGGAGGGGCACTTCCAGGCTTTAATCAAATTCTTGGTCGAACAGCAGGGTAATATCAAAAAAGAGAAGAACCGGAAACAACATGATCGCAGCACTGTACTGCAGAGTCAGTAGCGATTCCCAAAGGGAAAAGCAAACCATCGAGACGCAGAAGCGAATTCTGGCTGACTATGCCAAGCGCCAGGGCTGGCAGATCCTGGACTGGTATGTCGATGACGGTATCACCGGAACCAGCATCGAGGCACGGCCAGCCTTCACCAGACTGCTAGCCGATGCTGAAGCTCAGAGGTTTGATGTGCTGCTGGTGACTGACATCGACCGTCTCACCCGGAGTGATGATCCCCGCCAGCGTGCATTTATCGAATACACCCTCAAAGAGAACGGTATCAAGGTCGCGGTGGCCAGCACCGGTGAGTTGTTGGACCTCGACAACCCAATGCACGAGTTGATTCACAGCATTAAAACTTGGGTTGCGAAGGAAGACCGCAAGAAGATTTTGCAGCGCATGGCCGAAGGCCGAAAGACCAAGACATTGCAAGGAAAATTTCTCCATGTCCCTCCCTACGGCTACACAAAGTCAGAAGGGGTTCTTCAGGTCAAAGGCCGCGAATCAGAAGTAGTGCGAGAGATTTTCGATCGGTACACCAATGGCATGAATACGGTTGAGATCTCAAAAGGCTTAACAGAGCAAGGTTGTTTCAGGAGGAAAGGGGGGCAGTGGTGTCCTTCACGGGTTGCAGAGACTATCAGAAACCCTCTCTATAAAGGCGAATATCAAAGCAAGTGGGGCACTGTTAAAGCTCCGTCCATAGTGGATGAGGAAACCTGGAAATGCGCCCAGCAGCGCGTTAAAACCAACACCACCAACAGCAAAAGGCGTACCCAGAGAGAATACCTCGTGCGTGGGCTGATCTACTGTGGCCAGTGTGGCTCGAGGATGACAGCCAAAACTCACAACAAGAAGTACTCCTACTATTTCTGCTATCGGGGGCACACCGGCCCCTACATCCGTGCTGAGAAGGTGGATGCAGTAGTCTGGAAGCTTGTCAGGGACCTTGTTAAAGATCCGAAGGTCTTGAGGCGAGTCATAGCATGCAGTCAGCCCGACCCCGGCATGGAGCATGACATCCGCAGGGAGATAGTGAAGCTTGAGAACAAATTAGGGGCGAAGCAGAGGGAGAAAAGTCAGATCTTGAGACTGTACCGAAGGTCGTTGATCCAAGAGGAGGATGTCGAGCAGCAGCTCAGGGAGATCAAAACAGCGGAAGAAATGATATTGCGAACGAAGGAGCTTGAAGAAAACAAACTGGTCTCATTCAGTTCCGGGAAAAAGAAGATTCAGGATTTAGAGAGCGGCCTGGCGAGACTGCGAGACGACATTGACCAGTACACCTTTCCCCAAAGGAGAGAACTGGTACGATTGCTTGTGCCAGGAGACAGAACACACCGAATTATTGCCAACCCAGACAAAATCCTCACCGTGAATGGAGTCATAGACTTCCAGTATCTGGGTGAAAGGCAGCTCCCACCTACAGGAACGGATTTCCACTCTGGTTACAGACCAGTGAGAAAAACTGCGAAGTGAAGGGTTGTCACTGAGTGGCCCAAGGCGCCAAATTCACTGTCAACGCTTGTTTACAGTTGTAAACAGGAGTTGCGAGAGAAGAAAGTGTCTTCGGATTATCTCAATTTCTCTGTTTTGTATGGAACATCATTAATAACAATAAGTTGCATTGGGTTTATCCTTTAATCTACGACCCCTCAGGCACGGATATTGCTTACCCTATAGGCAAGCAAAAGTACCTTGCTCCCTGCGGATGGCACTGGAAAAGCTCGGAGCTTTACTAATCACGCTTACTGCAAAGACTTCTTATAACGCGGGACTGAAGGACCGTGCGATGCAGGGGAGAGAGGGAGATCTAAATGAAGCCAGCAAGCCGAGAAGACATGGAACCAAGACAGAGGAGATTCCGGAACAGTGAGTTCGGTTTCTCCATCATCGAGATCGTTTTTGTGGTTGCTATGATCGGCATCCTTGGCAGCATGGCCGTCATACAGCTGCAACCGTCCATCGATAGGTATCGTCTCATCTCTTCAGCCAATATGGTTGCTTCCGAGATGAATGCAGGGCGAGCGCTGGCCATATCCAGAAACTGGGCTTACGAAGCCCAGTTCGATACGAACGCCAACACTATTCAAGTTGTGGATCCCAGCCATTCGAGTAATAACCCGCGGATGGCGAAGAGCCTGGAGCCGGGCATCAGCTTTTCATTCGTTCCTTCGCCGTCGATCCGCTTTTACGCTCGGGGGCACGCACTGACCGGGACCATACTATTACAAAATGATGCTGGCGAAACGGCTTCCGTCATCGTCACTCCCTACGGTGTCAACGTTATCCTATGAAGTTATCAAAGCGTTGTTCCCAAGAAGGAATCGGCCTTTTGGACAGCATGATTGCGCTGGTGGTCTTGAGCATCAGCTTACTGGCTCTTGTCCAACTCATGGGGACCGCCTTAAATCAGAGTGCCTTTTCCCAAAACAATACCATGGCTGCTGCTGTGGTCCAGGAAAAAATTGAAGAGCTGAGGACAGCCTACACGAGGGAGTTAGAAACGAGAAGTGCCTCAGTCGACCTTACCGGTGGCGCCCACGGTCCGCAGACCGTCACTTTGTCTTCACCTGGGCACAGCAATATGGGGGACAAGCAGTTTCGTGTTGCCTGGAACGTCGACATCTCAGGAAGGCAAAAGACGGTCACGGGAACGGTTGAGCCCGTGGTTGAAAACACACGTCAAAGCGCGAGTCTGGCGTTCACTACGGTTTTTGCCCCGTAATTCCCCCCCCTAATTGAGAGTGAACCGGAAGAATCCAGTGTGAAAATGAGCTGCTTGAAGGACTCCGATCGTTACGCCTGTGGTTTTACTCTGGTGGAGATGCTTCTCTCCATACTGATTCTGGCTGTCGTCTCGGGAGGAGTGCTGACCACCTTCAACAACAGCCAGCTCTCTTATCAGTCTCACGAGGACATGACTGAAGTTACCTCAAAGAGTCGTTTTAGCCTGGACCAGCTCATGACCTACTTCAGACAAGCTGGCAATGATCCGGAAGGTCATCTTGCCAGCAATGCCATTTCGCCCATTGAAATTCTGGGGACAGGGCATGTTCGCATCAACAGCGATCTGACCGGGTCGGTGCCTGATCCGTCCGACCCCACCAATCCGCTCAAAAGCACCGGGGATCCGGATGGAACTCTGGACAATCTCTATGAACAGGTGGTTGCTCGCTACGACTCAGCTCAGCAGCGGATCTATCTTGACATCGGATATGGCGAGGAGATCCTGGCCTCCGATATCTCCAGCTTTGACCTGACTTTTTACGACAGTGCCGGAAACATTACGACTACGGAAAGTGAAATCGTCAGGGTCCGGGCGGAGCTGGTGGCCGAATCAGCAGGAGTCAATCTGGAGTCCGGGAAAGTTCAAACCATGACTTTGGGATCGTCCGTGATGCTGCGGAGCAAAGTGTTTCGGATGTTTTAGGCGGAGGGTTGCAATAGATGATCTTCAACGGCCCGGCCAGACCGACATTCAGTAAAGTCATGGTAGGAGATGAGCAGGGCAATGCTCTTCTTGCTGCCTTGATGGTGTCGATGCTGCTGGCCGTCCTGGCACTTTCCATGTCTTCGAACATCATGACCGACTTTTCCATGAGTCATGATCTGGAGAGCCAGAAGAGAGCCCTGCAAACCGCCGATTCCGGAAACAGCGTTCTGAAAAACAACCTGCTGGGACTCGATCTGAGCGCGACGCTGCAGGCCATCACCGTGGTTCCCCGTTATATCAATTACCCCGAGCCCACCCCGGGAACCGATGCAGACAACTACTTTCAACGCAATCCGCTGGCCCCTCTGGAAGCGATGAACGTGGATTTCGAAAACCTTCCCAGCCCCATCGGAACTCGAAACGCCACAGGATTTCTAACGCCCGCGGGTGGCGTCTCACTGGGTTCCGGTGCTCGATATTTCGCCAAGATCACCGATAACGATGACGGAGACGGAGATTTGACCACCGATGTCGATGGAATCATTCTTCTTCGAACCCTGGCCATCCAGCGGCTGGGAGCGGGTCAGATGAGTACTTACGGAGGAACGGTCAAGAACTCGGTCAGCATCATCGAAACCATGATCGAACGCGAGAAGACCTTTGAGTTCAAGGCCGGCCTGACCCTCTACGGCCCCTGCGCTCAGCCGGCCCAAGGAGGCTCACTGTTAGTTGGGAATTCGTTCGATGTGGATGGCTATGACCATCCCGACATGACGCTGGCTGATTTATTGGGTGGGTCCCACTCCCACGTCACAGGTGGCGATTCAGCTGGGATCAACGCCGTCTACGATGATTCCGGCGCCGGCGATGGTGAGGGCCTTCGAGACTGCATCTACAATGATTTGACTGCCAACCAAAGGGACAACATCGTAGGAGACAGTTCGGACTACGGCGCCACCCCCTCTCTTCAGGACGGTACCCAAGCCATAAGAGACGATCCCAATCCGGATGCCACCAATCTGTTCGATGCCACTTACGTCATGAATGTCATCGATGGCATCAGTGCCTTTGCCGATACCACCATCCCTGACGGGAGCAGCCACAGTGGCGACATGGGCGATGATGACAACCCAGAGATCACTTACTGTCCTGGGGACTGTACGATTAACGGCGGTAGCGGTGCGGGTATGCTCATTGTCCAGGGGAGGCTGGACCTGACTGGCAATTTTGACTATCGCGGATTGATCCTGGTGGTCGGGGACGGAGAGTTCGACGAGTCTGGCACCGTGGACATCCTGGGTGGGATATTCGTGGCCAAGACCATTGACAACGGGGACGGTACCTGGAGTTACGGGGAGCCTCGTTTCACCCTAGGCGGGACCAGTAGCCTGTATTTTCAAGCCAGCGGAATCCGCCTGGCTTACGGGATGATCCCCATGAAGCAGTTGGGTTGGCGGCAGATCAGCTCCGAGATCGAGCCGGCCTTTTGATGTGATCAGAGCGCTCCGCCTGCGATGGAGGGGACAATGCTGATGGTGTCCTTGTCCTGGATGGCCGTCTCCTCGCGATCCAGGTAGCGAATGTCTTCGTCGTTGACATAGATATTCACAAAATTTCTTAATTTCCCCTCTTCATCAAACAGGTGTTTCTTCAGATCTCCATACTGCTCAGCCAAATTCCTCAAAACTTCCCCGACCGTACTTCCTTCCAGTTCCAGAGATTCTTGATCACCTGTGAAGGGTCTCAAAGGAGTGGGAATAAAGATCGTTGCTGACATCGTGTGCCTCCTGTTTATCTTTTGATGATTTTCAATTGAGCTTATACGAGTTCCATCTTCTCTGCATCGAAGGCAGAGCGATCGTCTCTGAGTTTCCAGTTGTGAACTTCCCCTGCCTGACCCCTGCTGACGGAAACGATCACATAGGAATACCAGGGCCAAGCATGGTCTTGATCGTAGGTTGAGGGTCGAGCGGGGACATCCGGATGGCTGTGGAAAAAACCTACGATGGCACGATCCGTGCCTTTGAGTTTCTTCTCCAGCTCATTGAGTAAATCTGGAGTAATGAGATATCGATTGGCCGGGCTGTCGGTGCGCTGATTCTCTGCGGGAATGAGCTCGGTGACCGTCTTGACGCCATTTTCAACGGATCCCACCATCACTCCACAACATTCGTGAGGATACGTCTTCTGGGCAATTTGTTTGATTTTCTCAATATCCGCTGATTTTAGCCGGATCATAGTGTGTTCCAAAACTCTTCGGAAAGATATTTATCGCCACCGTCCGGGAACATGGTGACAATGGTTCCGCGATCAATGTTCTTTGCCACCTTCAGGGCCGCCACCATGGCCGCACCTGAGGATAGGCCGGCAAAAAGGCCTTCTTCGCGAGCCAGCCGGATGACCATCTGCTGTGATTCTTCTGTGGAAATTCCCAGATTTTCATCCGCCACATTCGGATCATAGATTCTGGGAACGATGGAAGTAGGCATATGTTTGAGACCTTCCAAACCGTGAAACGGGGAATCGGGCATAAAGGAGATGCCCTTGATTTCGGGATTGAACTCCTTCAATCGCCGAGTCGTTCCCACGAATGTCCCGCTGGTTCCCAAGCCCGCCACAAAATGGGTGATCTGCTGGTGGGTTTCCTCATAGATCTCCGGTGCCGTGGAGTTGTAGTGGGCTTCCCAGTTGGCATCATTGCTGTACTGGTCCGGGTAAAAATATTTCTGGGGAGACTTCTCATAAATCTCCCGAATGGCCAGGATCGAACCGTCGGATCCCTGCAGAGGGTCGGTGAACATTAATTCCGCCCCGTAAGCTTTCAAGATCTTCTTTCGCTCCACACTGGCATTAGCCGGCATGGCCAGTAAAATCTTATATCCCTTTGCTGCAGCGATCAAAGCATAGGCGATGCCGGTATTGCCGCTGGTGGAATCGATAATGACCTTCTGCGGGGTCAGTTCTCCTGTTTCCTCTGCTTTGTGGATCATGTTGTAGGCGGGACGATCCTTGACCGAGCCCCCCGGATTAAACCATTCCAGCTTGGCGAAGATACGAATCTTCTCAGAATGGAAGATTTTTTGAATTTCCACCAGAGGGGTATTGCCAATTCGTGCGAGGAGCTCCTTGGATTGAAGCTTTGTCAGCTCAGCCATGGGTGGTCTCCACGATGAGCCGGGTCTGCAAGCTGCCAGCACTCGCGGGCAAAGGAGTCAGAAGTTGCCGCCAGAGCGGCGACCTCTCCTACAATGGTGACCACAGGCGGCTGCAGCTTGTCCTGCTCAACCAAGGCCGCAATCGACCGCAGAGATCCGGTTGTCAGCTTTTGCTTTTGGGTCGTGGCCCATTCCACGCAAGCAGCAGGTGTCGCGGGATCTTTCCCGGCTATCATGAGTGACTCGCAGAATTCGACCAGTTTTGAACGGCCCATCAGAATGACAATGGTATCGATCGAGGCCAGAGCGGAATAGTCCAGAGGGTCTCCTTCTCCATTGCTGTGGCCCGTGACCACCACGAAGTGGCGACTCTTTTGGCGATAAGTTACCGGAATTCCAACCGATGCCGGTGCAGCCAAAGCGCTACTGACGCCAGGCACGACGATGCAGTGTACCCCGGCCTTCTGACAGGCCTGCTGCTCCTCACCCCCTCGGCCAAAGACGAATGGATCTCCGCCTTTTAAACGAACGACTAATTTCCCTTGTAGGGCTCGATCGATGAGAATTCGATTGATTTGTTCTTGAGCAATCGAGGGCCTGCCGGGTTTCTTGCCCATATGAATCAACTCAGCTGTGCGACGGCACTGCAATAACAGCTCCCGTGGGATCAGGCGGTCGTAAACGACCACCCCTGCTCGACGCAACAGCTCTAGACCCTTGACGGTAATCAAATCGGGATCGCCCGGACCGGCGCCCACCAGATAAACGGTTCCCGTACTCATTTCCATAATCCTTACTCCTGTGCACTCCGGCCGTGAGCAACCAGCTCAGCGATGATGGAGGTCATTCTCTGATCTGAGCCGATAGCCCGATCGAAGACCACCTGTTGCCCAGCCCGGGTTGCCTGGGCCGGAAATGGAGTCCCCACCAGATTTTCCATGCCCAGACGTCTGGGGAGGTCTTGCAGGACGTGATAACTGCCTCCCATAAAGAAAGGGAAAACCACAACCTGGGGTCGCGAAAGCGCCCGGAAAACCTCTTCCAGCTGGGGCGGTTCATCGAGAAAAGCCGGGTGGACTTCGGAACAGACTCCGAATTTTCTCAAATCTTCCACCAAGGCCCGTGTGCTGGCACTGCTCAAGGCATGACGCAGTGTGCCGTGACCGACCACGATGAGAGCCGTCTGCTCCGCACTCAGATGGAACTGCCGCATCAGTTGTCTCACTCTTTGATCCACCAAGGGGGGAATCCTGGGATGATTTCCCACCGCCTCCGTGAAGCGCACACGCATCTGCGGGTAGCGTTGATTTAAGGACAGTTCCCGGGGCAGCACGGTTCTCGCATAATAACCGTCCGCGGCAAAAAAGGGAACGACCGTGACCTCATCCACTGAGAGCGAGTCGAGGACTTCACCGAAAGTGGGTGTCCCTTGTCTAAAGGTGGCCTTGACTGTTCCGAAACCATACTCTTCTTGGAGCCTGCGGGCATGCTCCTGAACAACGGCATTGGCAACAGGCTCGCGTCTGGACCCATGAGCAGCTAGGATCACCGTACCTTTCTCTAGGTCTATCGGCATGGGAAAGGACTCGGGTAGGTTAGGTATGCAATCCGCATTCCGTCTTTTCCGTTCCTGCCCATCTTCCCTCTCGGGAATAGCGATCTGCCGATAATCCGGGGACCGCACGAGTGCAATGTGTGCAACCGACGCTGGGGTAGCCCTTGTCATGCAGCTCGTTGTAAGGAACTTGGTGAGACTCGACAAAATCGCGAATGCTTTTCCGGGACCACTTGGCCAAAGGGCTGATTTTGAGCACCTGATACTTCCAATTCCATTCCACCACTTTTACCCCGGCTCGGCTGGGGGCTTGACTGCGCCGCACCCCCGTTATCCAAACATCGATGTCCTTCAATGTTTCCCGCATGGGGTCGACCTTGCGCAATTGGCAACACAGGTCAGGGTTCTTTTTCCATAACTGGGCCCCATACTGAAGCTCTTGTTCTTCAGGGGTCAGCGTGGTACCTCGATTGATGAAATTGAGGTACGGGTGACGGCTCTTCAACTTGTCGATCAGGCTGTAGGTTTCCGGGAAGAAAAACATCGTGTCCAGGTAGATCACGTCCATGGGCTTCCGATGAGCAGCATACATTTCAATCAACGCGCAGCCCTCCATTCCAAAACCCGTCGTCAGGACCACTCTCTGGTCAGAAAATCGCTCTAAGGTCCATTCGATGAGCTTTTCGGTTGAACTTTCCTCTCCGATGGGAAGCTCATCAGGTGGTGACAGAACCGGTAATTGCATAGCTGATCTCCAAAAAAAGCTAAGACTCTCGCGCCAACGCAAAAAAAAGGCCCGCAGGAGCAACCCTGCGGGCCTTTCGGATCTCAAAATCGTTTCGGAATTATTCCATACGATGGAGAGCCGTCAGCAGGCATCGCTCCCTGGACACAAAATTGCTACAACAACAGATGCAAGCTGTCCGGGGGATGCTGTTCAAACTCATGCTTTCCATCACGGTGGTTACTCTAGAGTAGTCGGGGAGGTTTTGTCAACTCCCACCCGGCTTTTCCGCATGTAAGTTACTCTAATGATACATTATCCCGGATTTTCGCTTGCAAGTCCAGGCCCCCACCTGCAAAAGAGTGGAAGGGGAATAGGTCTATTCTGTAAGGGAGGCCAAAATCGAGTAGGATGAGAGCCGCATGACAGAGAATGATTCGCGATTTTTGAAAGCCTGCCGGGGCGAGGAGGTGGATTGTACGCCGATCTGGTTTATGCGCCAGGCCGGTCGTTATATGCAGGAGTATCGAAAACTGCGGGAGAAACACACTCTCTTGGAGCTCTGTACCCGGCCCGACCTGGCCAAAGAGGTGACCCTGCAGCCGATCCGCCGTTTTGACTTGGATGCGGCGATTGTCTTTGCCGATATTTTGCTACCCCTCAAGAGTATGGGCGTCGGTTTTGATTTTGTGAAGGGTAAAGGACCCGTGATCCACCAGCCAATTCGAAGTCCCGCGGATGTAGAAAAGCTTCATGCCGGTGATCCGGAGGAGGATCTCAAGTGTGTGTTGGAAACCCTCGGACTTGTGCGCGGCGAGTTGGACCCGAAGATCGCTTTGATCGGGTTCGCTGGAGCCCCATTTACCGTGGCCAGCTACATGATTGAAGGAGGATACTCCAGGAATTTTCTTCATACCAAGCGCCTCATGTATTCCCACCCGGAAGCTTGGCAAAGACTTATGGAGACGACTTCGGAAGTCATGGCACGCTACCTCACTGCTCAGATCGAGGCCGGAGCTCAGGCCATCCAGCTATTTGACAGTTGGGTCGGTTCTCTCGAACCGGAAGATTATCGACGCTATGTTCTACCCTATTCCCAGAAAATCTTTGCGCGCCTGAAGCCTTACTCGGTTCCCTTGCTTCACTTCGGTACGGGAACGGCAACGCTTCTGGAACTGATGAAGGAGGCGGGAGGGACGGTGATGGGAGTGGATTGGCGGATCAGCTTGAAGGATGCCCGGGGCCGTTTAGGAAGCAACACCCCCATTCAGGGAAACCTGGACCCCGTGGCCCTATTTGCCCCACCGAGTTGTCTGGAAGAAAAAGTGGACCAGGTCCTGGAACAGGCGGACGGGCGTCCTGGGCATATCTTTAACCTGGGACACGGGATCCTGCCTGAAACCCCGGTGGAAAATGTTGAGGCTGTCGTTGAGTGGGTCCATGCCAAGAGCAAAAGATAAAACAGCTTCCGCGTGATAAACTTCCAGGATGAGACGAGGCACTCCATGAAAAGAACATTGGCCTATTTCTGGTGCGGATTTTTGGCTCTGGCCCTGGCTCAGATTGCCCCCTTCCTTCATGGACAAGAGAGGTGTGCGACTGTTCTTAGAGAAAAGAAGCTGCCCGTCAAATTCAAAACCCGTGGTTCTCCTCAAAGGGCAAGGTGGGAACAGGTCGATGAAGTCCTGACGGGTTTAAGTAAAGACCTTCGAGGGATGCCGTGCGAACTGAAATTTGAAGAGATCTTCCGAACCGATAAGGAGGAACTCTACATTCCTCTAACTAACAATCTGGTACGAGTGGTTCCTGAAGCCATTTTGGAGGGCCTTGCGGTTTTTAACCAGTCGGGAGAGCACCTCGGTGAATTTGAAAACCGGGTCAGTTATCAACGGGCCGGTGGATTGTATGCCACCGATTCCTACACCCTTTACTATTTCCGGTACAAAGATACTGAAGGGGAAGTGGAGTCGAGCGGCAATCACCTGTTGCTCGATGAGTATCTAGTACTGTGGAGCGATCTTTCGGAACGTATCGCCATCAACACCTCCGGGAACCTTCCTCAATAATTTAGAGATGTCGAGGAGTTTGGGGACAGGCCCCCGGGGCCCAAACTCCTCGACATCTCTCTTGAAACCCAGTCCTGGGGGTGCTAAGCTTCGTCCTGAAATTGAAATTCGATTTCAATTAGAATCTCAAAGAGAATCTAACAGCGATGAAGTTAACCAGACGCCTGCTACTTTTCCTGACCTTGCTACCGGTGTTGATCGGCCTGATTCTCCTTTTTGTTCCGGCTCGAAGTCCGGCCAGGGCGGGATCGAGTTTGCCCGACTCCTTGCCCCAGGATTCTGAGCGTATTGAACCTGCAAAGCTTATTTTTCTCCTCCAATACCTGGGCACGGATTACGGTGCTGCCGTGGAATCGGGGCAGGTCATCAGCGAATTCGAGTACCAGGAGATGTTGGACTTCAGTCAGATTTTGTTGGAGGAGTCTCGTCAACTCGGTCCTCCTCAGGAAATTCTCACCGAGCTGGAAGACATTCGTCGACTGATCGAAGAAAAGCGAGAATGGATCGAAGTTCGAGGCCTCACCCTGAGCCTTCTTCCCAGGTTTTCCGAGCACTTGAACGTCATCTCCTACCCAGCCGTTGTACCCAATTTGTCGAGAGGGAAGAAACTCTTTGTAGAGAATTGTGCGAAGTGTCATGGTTTGGAGGGGGACGGAAAGGGACCCTCAGCAGCGGAGTTGGATCCTCCTCCCCGCTCTTTTCAGGATCCGCGCATGAATCAGCTGGCTCCTCATCAGCTCTTCAATGCCCTCACTTTTGGCGTGGAAGGTACGGAAATGCCTTCCCACATGGAGTCGCTCAGTGATCAGGAACGTTGGGATATCGCCTTTTACATCATGACCCTTCGCAAGGGCTTCAATCCCGTTCCTCCCAGCACTCTTCTCCCGATCACCTTGAAGAATCTGGCTGTCCACTCCAACGAAGAACTGGTTGGCCAGCTGGTCAACAATGGAGTCGAACCCCAAGTAGCCTACATTGATTACTATCGAGAAAATCCTCCCGGAGCCTCTTTGCAGGATCTTCTGGTGTTGGCAGCGCAAAAGCTCCAGCAGAGCAGCGAAGCCTATGGGCAGGGAAGGGCTGTCTTGGCCCTCAAGTTGGCTTTGGATGCCTACCTGGAAGGTGTGGAGCCCATAGAACCCGCACTGGCCCAAAGGGATCGCGGTCTGGCCGTGGAGTTAGAAACCCAATTCGCACGTTATCGTATGGATCTGAGTAACGGTGCTTCCGTGGAGGCAGTGAGTGCCCGCTGTCAATCCGTGCAGGAACTGATGAAGCTTGCGGGGCAAGCGCTCAGCGATTCGGAGGCTGCCTCGAGTTTCGCCTTTGTGCAGTCTTTGGCCATTATCTTGCGAGAAGGCATGGAGGCAGCGCTTCTTTTAGCGGTGATGTTGACTTATCTAGCAGCGGCTGGTTACCGCGAACTTCAAAAGTACGTTGTGATGGGTGTCGTTGGCGCCATTGTGCTGGGTATCCTCACCTGGTGGGTGATTCAGTTTGCTTTGGGGATCTCTCCTCTTGAGCAGGAGGCGCTCGAGGGGATGACCTCTTTGCTGGCTGCCGCGGTCCTGTTTTCGGTGAGTTTTTGGGCGATTCGCCAGATCGACACCCGTAATTGGAAGGAATACATTCGACAGAAAGCTGAGCACGCGATGAGGACAGGGAGTGGCCTGGCCCTTGCCTCGGTGGCCTTTCTGGTCGTTTATCGGGAAGCGGTGGAGACGATTCTCTTTTATGAGGCGCTATGGATGAGAAGCGAAAGTTCCGGAGGCGCCATCGTCATGGGTTTAGTGTTGGGCACCCTCATTTTATTTTCGCTTGTTTTTCTCATGTTCAAGGTAGGTCTCCGCATTCCGCTCCGACCCTTTTTTGCCATCACCGGAGTCCTTCTGGGGATGCTGGCCTTCGTTTTTGCGGGTTATGGAGTGCGGGAACTGCAGACCATCGGCTGGATCAAGGAGACCCCACTGGAGTGGATGGTGAGGTTCTCTATTTTGGAAGTCCGGGCCACCCTGGAAACCACCGCTCTCCAGTTGGGCATCTTACTCTCCTTTCTCATGGGTTGGTTTCAGCTGCGTTGGAGCAGGAATCTGGAGACCCGCTGACCGCTGACAGCGGTCAGCGGAAATTCCAAATTCAAAATCCCAAATTCCAAACAAATTCAAAATCTCAAATTCCAAATTCAACACAACTTCGACAACTGACCACAGACCACAGCCGGCAGACCGGCTGAAATTAAAAATTCCAAAACTCAAACGAAACCTGGAACCTGGAACGGACGCGAAGAGCGCTCCGACCCCTTCCGGTTCATCTCGAAATGCTAAAATAGAAGGGTTATGACTGGGATCTATACGTACTCGGTCGCCATTTTAATGGGCGTCGCCGTCTTTGGGGCTATTCTGGTTCTGATGCGTCTTTTTCACAATAGGCGCCTGCAATCGGCCCAGGGCGTGATCCAAAGATTGGGAAATACCGCTCTCAGGGATTTGGGAGAGCAGGCTTTGCCCGACAAGGAGTTGCGTGAAGAGGAACTCGTTCCTGTCCGTCCTTCTTTGTTTGGTATTCCTTACGTGGCTTGGATTTCCACTTCTCTATTCATTCCCAGCGCCTTTTTGATCATTTTCTTTGCAAATCTGGTCTACTCTTACGGTCCTCCAGACACAGGAAGCGTAGCTTGGATCGCCTACCGAGCTCCTGCCGCCTTTCAGGCACAGGGGAGATCATTGGTGCGTCACGAGCTTCTGATTCCGAAGGGAAAACGAATCACGGAATCGGACCGGCTGCTGGTCGAAGAAGCGTTGCGGAATCGATTCAACGTCCCTCCAGGAGAAGTCCTGGGAACATTACTCATTTTGAGTGTCTTTATTTTCATCCTGCTCTACCACATCAACATTCTTTATCCCACCGGTACGGAAAAGAACAAAAATCTCATCCTGATTTATCTGACCATTCTGATCGTGTTGGTGGGTGCCAAGATTTCGCTGTTTTATGGGATGTTTTCGCCCTATCTCATTCCTTTGCCATGGGCCGGAATGGTGATCACGGTTTTCGTCAACCGGCGCCTTGTGCCTTTGACGATGCTCATTACCCTGATCTTTGTTTTCCTGCAGGCCCCCTTTGAGTTCGGACTTTTTCTGGTGTTACTCTCCGGAGGACTGGTCAGTGGAAGTTGGGTGCGGCAGGCCCGCAGGCGCGATGAACTGATGTTCGCATCCCTGTTGGTTGGTCTGGTCATGGGTGGGGTGTTCTTGTGTCAATCGATTCTGAACGGTCACCAACTCTCCTTTGTTCTCCCCGATGCCGTGGCCAGTCTCAGTAACGGTGTTGTGGCCGGTTTTCTTACCCTGCTCACTCTTCCCGCTTTTGAACGATTGTTCGATTTCGCCTCCCCGTTTCGTTTAATGGAGCTTCTGGATCTCAACACACCGGTCCTGAGTGAGCTTTTCCTGAAGGCGCCGGGTACCTACCAGCACACCATGGCAGTGGCCAGTATTGCAGGAAAAGTGGCCAACGAGATTGGTGCAAACGGCCTCCTGGTTCGAGTGGGCGCCTACTATCATGACATCGGTAAGATGTTTAATCCTCAGTATTTTATTGAGAATCAGGTAGGAGAAGAAGACCAGCATGATGAACTTGGGCCGGTAGCTTCGGCGGCGGTGATTCGCTCCCATGTGACCCTGGGAATCCGATTGGCCAGACGGATCGGTTTGCCCGGGCCCGTTGAGGATTTTATTCCGGAGCACCATGGGACCTCTACGATCGAATTTTTCTACCACAAATCAAGACAACAACAATCGCAAATCAAGTCAGAACGGGTTTTTAAATATTCCGGGCCCAAACCTCAGAGTAAGGAAACAGCCGTTCTCATGATCGTGGATTCCTGTGAGGCAGCCTGTCGAGTGCTCAAGAGCCGCGATGAGGAAGAAGTTCGCAAGCTGGTCAGTCGAATGGCCTACGGAAAGCTGGAACAGAGAGAGTTCGACGAATCCGGCCTCACCATCGGAGAATTACAAAAGATCATTGACCTTCTGACGGATATCTTGCAAAGTGCCGGCCACCAGCGGATCGCTTATCCTTCAGACAAACAGTCAAGAGCTGATGAATCCCGGCAATCCAAACTGCGTATCGTCTCCCAGTTGGGTGGCTCTGAGACGGATTCATCTACCTGATTGGCCTGGATATCCAGGACCTGTTGACCCACTCAAGATGAGGAAATTCCTCAGACCTCCTTCTCTGATCAAAATTTGTCAAACCCTCGAGAAGGCCTATCCCTCACCGAAAGGCTGGCCCCATGGGGAATGGCCGCTCAGTGGGGAATTCAGGCCTCGGCGTCTTGAGGTCGTGGTGGGCGCGGTTCTTACCCAGAATGTCAACTGGAAGAATGTGGAAAAGGCCCTGACCCGGATGATCGAGGAGCAGTTGGTGGAAGCCGATCGAATCGAACGTTGTCCTCAGGCTTTTCTGGAGGACACCATTCGTTCAGCAGGATTCTACAGGCAAAAAGCGAAGCGCTTAAAAGGAATCACCCAGTTCATTCTGGCCTATCCGGGTGAATTCTACAGCGAGGTTGGACGCGAGGAGCTTCTCTCCATCCCCGGGATTGGGCCCGAGACGGCCGACTCGATTCTTCTTTATGCCTGCGACCGGCCCCACTTTGTGGTGGACGCGTATACGCGACGTCTCTTTACTCGATACGGATTTCTGAGCCCGAAGGCCAGCTACCAGGAAGTCCAGCTGTTTTTCGAAACCCATTTGCCCGCCGATGTCTCTCTGTACAAGCGGTTTCATGCACTCATCGTTGAGCACGCTAAGCAGATCTGCAAGAAAACGCCTGTTTGCCAGGATTGTGTGTTTCGGAAAGAATGCCAGACAGCTAACAACTGACGCTGTCAGCTGAAAATTCAAAATCCCAAACTCCTAATTCCAAACAAATTCAAAATTCCAGATTCGCAACTTGGAACGCGCGCGCAGCGTGCTAACTGTTGACCAGAGGCTGCGGGATCAGATGCGGGTCAAGAGCACTCTCGAATCGAGATGGATCAAAAGGTTGAGGGGCGGTCTGGTTCCGATGGATGAATCGCTCCGCTGCCAGGCGCCCGATCTCCCAGCTGCTTCCCATTCCGTGGCCGCCCAGTCCAGCGACCCAGAAAAAATTCTCTGCTGTTCGGTCCCAGCCGATCACGAAGGAGCCGTCGGGAGCTTTGGTTCGAAAGCACGACCAAACCTCTCTTTGAGTCGTCTCCCGCAGGGCAGGTAGCTCCAACCAGACCAGCTCAGCCAAAGATTGGGAAATGTCGGGACTCACCGTTGGCTCCAGGCTTACGGTTCGTTCCTCATCGCAAATACTGATCAGAAGGCCACCCGATTCGGGTCTACAATAGAAGTTCTGAGCCAGGTTCCAGACAAAGGGCTGCTCTGGGACTAGCGAGGGCACTTCATCAAGAACGAATAGATGTCTTTTCAAAGGAGATAGGGGCACCGGGAAGGCCCCAGCCATTTCCGCCACCTGGGGAGCCCAGGCCCCGGCAGCATTCACCAGGTAGTTGGCTTCGATGGTTCCCCGTGACGTCTCCAGGTGATACGGTCCATCCCCGCTTGCACCGAGCAGTTGACAGTTCAACCACAGCTCGGCCCCGCGAGATCGTGCTCCTTTTAGATAGAACTGAAGGAGGAGGGAGATGTCCATCACACCGTCCGAGGAGGTCCAAAGGGCTGCCTCAAACTCGTGGCCTTTCAACCACGGGATTTGCTGACAGACCTTTTCGGGTTCCTGATATTCCGAGACGATGAGGTCCGGCTCGCGAGTCTCTTCCAGCTGGTCTTTTTTCCCAAGAAGCAAGGACCCTTTCGGTTCGAAGCCGACCTCCGTGCGCAGTTGGGAGTATGCCTGGCGACTGGCTGCGACCACACGACGAATCTCCTGGTTGGCGGTGCATTGAAGGACAAGAGATGCGTTGCGCCCCGAAGCATGAAAGCCGGGGCACTCCTCTTTGTCGATGAGGAGGATGGATCCGGAAAATTGCTGACTGAGATGAAAGGCGATGGCCGCTCCTGCGAATCCCGCACCCACGATCAACACATCTGTTTTCATGATGATGAGGTAGTCCTTTGAGGACGGATTTTAGCACGAAGCGAGGTACATTCGAAGCGGATTCAGCATCTACTCTGTCAGAGTCGCAGGCTTCAGGCCAGCCTGTTCGGGCCAGCTCGTTTAGCCTGCGGGCCACGAAAGCACGAGGTGACGAAGTCACCAAAGCACAACGTGACGTAGTCACGACAGCACGAACTCACTCAGAAACTGTTCAAGACTTTCATAATAGTCCTGGATGGTCTCACTCTTGCGCCATCCGTGACCCTCACCTTCATAAGTGCGGTAAAGGTGGGGAACGCCGCGCCGAACCAGAGACTCGACGATTGCGTCCGATTGATCCCGAGGAACGACTCGATCTTCTTCGCCTTGAAAGATGGCCAGCGGATCTTGGATTCTGTCGGCCGAGAAAACCGGCGATCGTTCCCGGTACCTTTTCTCGTCCTGAGGAAGCGTGCCCACAAGAAAGTCCAGATAATGCTTCTCAAACTTATGAGTATCGGAAGCCAGCGTGAAAAGATTCGATACCCCATAACGGCAAATGCCCGCACTGAAAAATCCCGGATAGGCGATCAGGCTCAACAGGACCGTGTACCCTCCTGCGCTCCCGCCCATTAGGATGAGCCGATTACTGTCGGCCAGCCCTTCCGATACCAAATACTCGGCTGCCCCTCGAGTGTCTTGCACGTCGATGACTCCCCAGGTCCCTTTGAGGACATCCATGTAGGCTTTCCCGTATCCGGAGCTGCCCCGGTAATTCAATTCCAGAACGGCAAGGCCTCGGCTGACAAAAAACTGAGTGTCGGGGGAATAATCAGATGCATAGTGAGAGGTGGGGCCGCCGTGAATCTTGAGGATGGTGGGAGGGGGCCCACTGTGTTCAAATTCCGGATGGGAGGGGGGATAGTAGAGTCCATAGCAGTGGGTGACGGGAGAATCCGTCTTGACATTCCAACTAAGGGAGTGAGGACGGCTGAGATAATCTTCACTCAGGTGCTTCGAACTGCTGCTTCGATGAATCTTAACCTCACCTTGGGGCGAGACAGAAGCAATGCGGGAGGGTGAGATTGGAGAAGAAGCAATAAGAGCGATTCTTTCCGCCTGTGGACTTAAGGCGATTTGAGAGAGGGAGGTGTACTGCTGTACTTCTCCTTGAATTTGCTGCAGCTCTCGCCTCTGCAGGTCGAATCTGACCAGAGAGGTAAAGCCATCCTTGGCTCTTAACAAGTAAAGCGATTTGCCGTCAGCCGTCCAGGCCTGGGTTCTGAGTCCCTGGATCCAGGCTGGCCCGCCATATTCCGCTTCCTCACCGACCAGCAACTCCTTCTTGCCCGAACTGAGGTCCAGCCAGTAAACGTTAAACCAGCCACTTTCATTGGAGAGATAACTCAGATGGCGACCGTCCGGGGAGAATGCGGGTTGAAAGATGCCGGTGTTTCCCGCCAGCTCTCCGGCCACAATTTTCTGGGAAGTGAGTCTGAGTGTGCCCTTCTTACCATCCAGCTCTCCC
Source organism: Acidobacteriota bacterium (assembly GCA_022562935.1). Taxonomy (GTDB): domain Bacteria; phylum Acidobacteriota; class UBA6911; order RPQK01; family JADFOI01; genus JADFOI01. The sequence goes on along the minus strand of JADFOI010000028.1, from coordinate 8,204 downwards.
AGGTAGAGGGCACTTGAGTCCCAGGGCATAGAGGGGTGATTCCAGGCCACCCAGGCGATCCGGTTTCCCTGAGGGTGCCAGCAGGGATGCATGTAAAAATCATGGCCTTTGTTTAGTTGCACCGGTTGATTTTTGCCCTGGGTATCGACCAGTGCCAACACGTCCGTTCCCTCAGTAGAGTGAACGTAAATCACCTGTTTGCCATCGGGAGAAACGCTGGGAGCGGAGCACTCTCCACCCTCGGGTGTGATCGGTTGAGCCTCACTGCCGGAGAGAAGCTGCCGATAGAGGCGTCCCCCGGCCACAAAATAAACAGATCCATGAGAGACGGTGAAATCGCCGCCGCCGTACCCGACTCGTGCACGCACGGAGAGTTCACCGGTCAAATCGCGCGGCGATGAGTCCTGCGGTGATTGACACACCAGAACACCCTGGTCGGACCTCTCCTCGCGCCACACCAGGGTTTCCTCTTGGCTGTCCCACAAGACGTCGGAAAAGCGCAGTTCAGCCGCCAGGTCTGCAGCCTTCAGCGGGCTTGTCCACAGCCCGGAGGATCTCTTTTGACGACTTTTACTCATGGGCGGCTTCCTGAGTGGTTGGCCCGACGGCAATTCACTTGGAAACCAGGATGATACATCCCCGTCTTCCAGATCAAGCATTTCCATTGCCTTCCCTCCCTTGAAGGTCTACCATCTAGAATAAGTCACACCCCATTCCGGAGGTCCATGGAGGGAGGTTTAGTACGATGAATTACCGAATTATGGGACAGGGGTTTCCCACTCTTTCAATTCTTTTTCTCATGGGTTTGCTTTTGCCTCGGAGTGGACTTTCCCAAAATCCCGTGCCTTCAGTTGAAGAACAAGGGTATGCGGACACCCTGTTAGTCAGCGGAAAAATCGTAACCATGGATGATCGCAGCAATGTTCCCAACACCCCAGGGAATATTTATGAGGCCATGGCGATCCAAGGGAAAAGGATTATGGCCCTGGGGACCACTGAAGAAATGAAGTCTTTGGCTGGTCCAAGAACCCGAATTGTGGATTTAGGCGGGAAAACGACCATTCCCGGTTTGATCCAAACTCACTACCATCTTTTCACGCGTGCAGTTGCTGAATATGGACCTGCTGTGGGTCTTGAAGACCCCAGTGTGCAGTTAACAGTAGTGGCAGAAGAGACTGCCGAGTCGACAACAAAGAAACTGAGAGAGGCGATCACTAATGCGATTCGAGTACAAAGGATACCGGCGGGAAAATGGATCACCGTTCGTCTTGACCCGGGTCAGCAAGAGCGGGAAGAAGTAGGAGGTTGGCTGTATCTTCGCAAGATCAACAGAAGACAGTTCGATAGCGCCATTCCCGATCATCCTATCCTGATTAAAGTCAATGCTGCACAGGGCATCTTCAATGGGGCGGCGATCGCAGAGATGAAGAAACTGTTTCCCACCTGGGAGGAAAGCTCAGATTGGGAAAACGGCCCCGGATCGGCAGCAGACGGACGTGCTGCCGTTCCTGACCAAGGAGCTTTGACCTTTGAGGTGTGGTGGAGTGATGAACCTCTCGATAAGTTGGCGGAGGCACTGCGCTTGCACGGTTTGGACTTGCAGGAACTCGGAATTACCACGGTCGCGACCCGCATTTTGTATCCCCGAGTCATCGCTGCCTACCATCTCCTGAATCGCAAGGGCATGATGTCAAACCGGCTGGCTTATTACATCGAATCGCAGAGGGGAAACTTTTTTAACCTGACCACCGTCCGACAGTTTTATAAAGGTATGGGTGCCCCCTGGACGACTCACTCTGGTGGTGGTGAGATGCTGTGGTTGAATGGCATGGCCAATGAATCGTGGGATGGCGAACTGTGGCATGGATGCCTCGGGTCCGATGTCCCAGCTCCCCCGGAAGTCAAAGCTCGCGAAAAGTGCCCCGCTCCTGGGAGCAAGTCTTGGGAATCGTATAAGGCGGCGATTGTGAATGGATGGCGTCCTGTGCAAGCCCATGGAGTGGGCAGCCATGGATTGCGACTGTACATTCAGATGCTGGAAGAAGCGATGAAAGAGGGGAATTATTCGCTGGAGTACATGCGCGGTCTCAGAACGACTGCAGAGCACAACGCCTTTGTCGGAACGCTCCCAGACGTGATGGCAGGCGTCAAGAAGTTCGGAATCATTCTCAATGTCAAACCGATTAACCTCACCAACATACCGCGTCTTCGCGGCGACTATGGGGAACAGTTGACGCCCTTTATCATGCCCGTTAAAACATGGATCGATGAGGGGATTCGCGTCACCTTCGAAGCGGATTTCACGAATTTTTGGTCGGAAATTTACACACTTGTCACCCGGGAAGCTCCCTTGCCGAATTCATCAGAAACGGTGGTACTGAATCCGAAGGAGAGGATTGATCGAGTCACTGCCCTGAAGATGGCGACCACCTGGGCTTCCGAATATATGATGGCAGAGGATACGATCGGAACCTTAGAACCTGGGAAGTACGCAGACTTCACGGTATTGGATAAGGACTTTTTCACCATTCCCGTAGACGAGATTAAAGAGGGTGTTCCGATTGCCATGACCGGTCTGAATGGCCAAATCGTCTATGACCGCGATCAACCCGAAACAGTTCGATAGGCTGCCTCCTCGAATCATCGTCCACTGGAAAATGAAGTTGTACTAAAAAGCCAAATAGTGTTTATTAGACCGCGATGAAAATCCACGAGTATCAAGCCAAGCAAATTTTGATCCGTTACGGGGTCAAGATTCCTGAGGGCAAGGTTGCCCACAATTCCCCGGAAGCCTACGAAATAGCCAGACAATTGGGCGGAACGGTGGCCGTCAAGGCCCAGATTCACGCCGGAGGTCGAGGCAAGGGAGGCGGAATCAAGATAGCCAAGAGCCCGGATGAAGCGGAGGAGATAACAAGGAAATTGATTGGATCCAAGCTGGTAACGCCACAAACGGGAGCGGAAGGACGGGTGGTCCAGTGTGTCCTGATTGAAGAGGGCCTCAACATCCAAAGGGAGTTTTACCTGGGAATTGTGATCGACCGAAGTCGACAGAAACCGGTTTTTATGGCCAGCCGGGAAGGAGGAGTCGAGATCGAGGAAGTGGCTCGCAAGAGTCCTGATCTGATTCTTAAGGAAACTATTCAGCCGGGCATCGGCCTGCAGTCCTTCCAGGCCCGAAAAATCGCTTTCGGGCTAGGCCTGGATGCCAAGGTCATAGGCAAGGCCGCTCGTTTGATGAGTGCTCTGTACCGGGCTTTTGAAGAGACGGATGCCTCGCTGGTTGAAGTCAATCCATTGGTGATTACCGAGGAGGGTGAACTCTACGCGCTGGATGCAAAGATGAACTTTGATGACAACGCCCTATATCGACAACCTGAGATCGTCCAGATGCGTGATTTTCTGGAAGAGGAACCTCCCGAGATCGAGGCCTCACGTTATCGGCTCAGCTACATCAAGCTCGATGGTGAGGTGGGTTGCATGGTCAATGGAGCCGGGCTGGCTATGGCGACCATGGACATCATTAAAATGGCGGGAGGAAGTCCAGCCAACTTTCTGGATGTTGGAGGTGGCGCCAACCTGGAACAAGTCAAGAATGCTTTCAGGATTCTAATCCTGGATGAGAATCTAAAAGCCGTGTTGATCAATATCTTCGGAGGAATCGTACGCTGCGATGTGGTGGCTGAAGGGGTGGTGCAGGCAGTCAAGGAAGTGGGAGTCAAAGTTCCGGTGGTGGTTCGGCTGGAAGGGACCAACATGGAAAAGGGACGTGAGATTTTGAAGGACTCCGGTCTCGACTTTCTGGTGGCGACGGACATGGCCGACGCCGCCCAGAAAGTCGTTCAAGCAGTTTAATCGTGGAGAACAATTGTGGCCATTTGGATCGATGAAAACACCAAGGTGGTGGTTCAAGGGATTACCGGCCGGGAGGGAAGCTTTCACGCTGCCCAGTGCCGCGAATACGGAACTAAGGTCGTCGCCGGCGTCACTCCCGGCAAAGGGGGCCTGAACCAAGACGGTGTGCCTGTTTTCGATACGGTGAAGGAGGCCGTGGAGAAGGAAGGTGCCAGCGCCAGCATGATTCTGGTGCCGGCGCCCTTTGCCGCCGATGCCATCATGGAAGCGGTGGATGCTGAGATCCCATTGATTATTTGTATTACCGAGGGAGTTCCGGTCCTGGACATGGTGAGGGTGACTCACTTCATACGGGGAAGCAAAAGCCGGCTCATTGGACCCAATTGTCCCGGCATCATCTCTCCGGGAAAATGCAAGATTGGAATCATGCCGGGACCGATTCACAAGGAGGGTTCAGTGGGATGCATTTCCCGAAGTGGAACTTTGACCTATGAGGCGGTCCAGCAGTTGAGTTCTCGCGACATCGGTCAGAGCACTTGCATCGGCATTGGAGGTGATCCCATCGTTGGCACCGGTTTCATCGATGCTCTGACGGCTTTCCAAGAAGATCCGGCCACGGAGGCTGTGGTAATGATCGGGGAGATCGGCGGAACGGCTGAGGAGGAAGCCGCCGAGTACATCAAGGCTTACTTCAAGAAACCTGTTGTCGGCTTTATTGCCGGCCAGACCGCGCCGCCCGGTAGACGTATGGGACATGCCGGAGCCATCATTACCCAGGGTCAGGGGACTGCGGCGGAGAAGATCGAGAAAATGAGGCAATGTGGAATCCACGTGGTGGAGAGTCCCGCTGAAATCGGTTCCGCCATGCAGGACGTTGTCGCACAGAAGAGTGCATAGGGAGTAACATTGCAGGAACAAACGTTGGCTATCATCAAGCCCGATGCATTCAGCAGGAACCTGGTCGGTCCCATCATTGCCATGGCTGCAGAAAAGCAATTGTCCATGGTAGCGGCTCGGCTGTTGCACCTGACCAGAAAGGAAGTCGAGAGTTTTTACTACGTTCATCGGGATAAAGATTTCTTCGAGAGCCTGATTCGATTCATGACCGAGGGACCCATCTTTGTGATGGTCCTGCAGGGGGAGAATGCCCTCACTGTGTGGCGTGAAACCATGGGTGCAACCGACCCTTCTAAGGCTGAAGAGGGAACGATTCGCCAGCGCTTCGGCGAAAGCATCGAACGCAATGCGGTTCACGGGAGTGATAGCCCCGAGTCCGCCCGCTTTGAGATCGGGTTCTTTTTTACTTCACGGGACTTGTTGGAGGGGCCTAATTCTTGAGTCTGTTGTTCTGGGTTCTCTCGTCTCTTGGTTGCTAACCTTATAATTATTTTGAGTTTGTCCTCTTTAGTTCTTCCCTGGAAAAATCAGAAGATCACCTTCGAACGTTTCATGGACTTTTGTCTGTACGACCCAGGCCAGGGTTATTACACGACCCAGGAGACGATTTTCGGTCCTCAGGGAGACTACTATACTTCTCCTTACACTCATCCGCTCTTTGCTCACAGCCTGGTCAGCGCCTTCGTTCACTACTTCGAGTTGCTTGCCCGGCCCAGGCCCTTTCATCTGGTGGAATTGGGTGTGGGAGAGGGTTTCCTGGGTCGGGACATCCTGGGAAGGCTGAAGGACAGATATCCCGAAATATTCGATTGCGTGGAGTACTTTCCGGTGGAAGTGGGTGTGGATCTACCGGAGCGAATTCAGGGGATTGTCTTCTCCAATGAATTTTTCGACGCTCTTCCGGTGCATCGTGTCCGGGTTCGAGGATCGGAGGTGAGGGAGATTTACGTTTCTGTCGGTGATCAGATCTTGGAGGTGGAAGGTGAGATCACGGATCCTCGTATCCTCGAGTACATGAGAACCGGATTCAATGAGTGGCGAGAGGGCTGGGAGTATGAAGTCAATCTCCGTATGGTCGAGATGCTGAAGGATTTGGATCGGCGCATCGACTCCGGAGTGGTTCTGACCGTGGATTATGGCTACGACTGGGGAGAGTATGACTCCAGAGACCGGCCCCATGGAACTCTCCTTTGTTACCACCGCCATGAGGTGGTTACAGACCCGTATATCAACCTGGGCCGCCAGGACATCACCTCCCACGTCAATTTTGAGGTGATGGAGCAAACGGGCTCTCAACTGGGCTGGAAGAGCGAACCCTTGAGGACTCAGCGGCGGTTTCTCTTGGATTGGGGCCTGGAGGAACGCCTTATGGAGGAGGAAGCCCAAGGGCTCCTCAATTCGGAAAGAATGGAAGAGCGCCTTGGCCTCAAGACGCTCCTTGCTCCGGGAGGGATCTCCGACACCATGAAAGTTCTGGTCCAGCACGTTCGGAATTTCTGATAAGATGATGCAGTGCAGGGGCGGTTCCTGAATCGTTCCTGCTCTTTTTTTGGAGGATTAGTGGGCGATACTGGACTCGAACCAGTGACCTCCGCCGTGTGAAGACGCTGCCGCCACCCTACCAAAACTTACCAAGTCGTTAAAAACACTATATTTTAGGTGGGTTTCAGGACAGGTCGGATGACCAAGATTTACCAGAACTTACCATCTCAACCGGAAACAAAACGGAAACACAGCAGAGCGTCATAAAGCTAAGAATGTGTGCCAAGAAGTGTGCCAATCTATGATTCTAGACAAACACTACCGACTCATCAGCGACGACTTCAACTTCATCCTCCAGCGTAAAGTACCGATCCGCAGCAAGAAACGAGCAGGCAAAACCAAAGAGTGGAGAAACGTCGGTTACTGGCGGGATCTCGGCCAGGCGCTGGCCAGCTACGCACGGCAAAGCATCAGGGATGACATGCCGAGCACCTTAAATAAGCTTCTCGCGCTTGAGCGCGCTCTGGGCGCACAAATTGAGGCCATTGGCGAGCGATGCGTGAGCCTGTGGGGCAAGGGGAGCTAGACCCTGCAATTTGCTGGGCGTATTATCCGGTTGCCAGCTAATCAGTAGTTGGGCGAGAGATAAAATGACATGATTCTTTATGTATCCATTGGAATGGGTCTGCTGCTCTCATGGTGTATCATCGTCATCGCACCTGGCTTCAAAGATGCGTACGATGACCGCGACTTGCCCCAGGTCAAGAAACGCGGCGTATCCATATTCCCGGGCTTACCGTTTATGCCAATCTTCGTTGGCATAATCGCCTACCTTTCAAATAGGTACTTGTCTACGTGGATAGCCGTTGGGATTCTTGCCGTAAATGCGGCAGTAGCCGCATGGGCACTTGTATACGGGGTCTACTGGTTGAGAAAGTGGAGAAAGTCTCCAAACCAATCGCTATAGCGGACGCCGACTGACACAGCCTTATCCGCGTAATCGATACTTTGTCCCATCTACTAGCCCTTGCTGCTGACAGCCGCATTGGCAAACACTGCATAACCCTCTGGAGCATCGAATGAACCAAACGAGCAAAACCAACCTAACCATCCGCATCACCGACGAAGGGCGGCAAATCCTGGAGGAAAGCGCCCGCAGGCTAGGCCTGAATCGCAGCTCCTTCATTGAGCTGGCCATCCGCACGGCGGCAAAGCGCCGCTTCCTGGCGTCTGCCATGAGCTGGTTGAGGGCTGGCCTGCTGTCCTTGCCTGCTGTCCTTGCTGCCGCTTATGCCGATGTCCACATACCCAGCGAACACTTCTAGCTTACGAGCCTGCGCATAATCACGCAGCGCCAGCAGCTGAGTCTCCGGGTTTTGGCCGTTGTTTTTGGTTGATACGCGAGCGTATAGGGCGACTCGGAGTGTAGAATTGCGATTAGCCATTGCAACCTCCTACTAGGTTGTGGTGGTCAGCCCTTGCTGGCTGCTACTAACAGCCAGTAGGGGCGCTTATGCCACCAGGTAACGTTTAGCGCCCTTCTTCGGTCGGCCCCCTAGCTTGCCATTCTCACGGCTGCTTTTAGCTTTTCTAGCAGAGGTGCGTCTGCCTAACTCAGCCGTGAACACTGACAGGGGAATTTCCTTCCTGCATTGTGGGCACTTCATTAAGTACCTATTATCCTAACAGTTAGGATATGTCAAGAGAAAAATGCACTCAGGCTTATTTGTTTTTGATCCAGGCTGTTAGCTAGCTGCGCGGGATTGATAACTAAGCCGATGCAATGGATGGTCCGAGCTGCTAAAACCTTTGGAGTATAATTGGGGTTGGGAGGAGTCAGTCGCGACTTCTCTATTCTCTCCTCCTATGAAGCAGTAGGAAGTCCGACACATCCCTGTGTCACTGGCTCCTCCCATTTCTAAGCCTACTTCCACTGTAAACAAGTGGCAAGCTATTTTCTGCAGGCCGAT
>JADFOI010000138.1 GCA_022562935.1 Acidobacteriota bacterium | reverse complement strand
AGACCAGGGCATCTTGATGTTGCGGATGGTGCGGTCATCCCAGTGTTCCGCGGACCGAGAGATCCCATAATCTTCGGGACGCACATAGGGGTTACTGCTGACAATCACATTGGGTAGATAGGGTGTGGCTTCCGGTCCTTCACGATGCACAATAAAGTTCTCTCCATACTCGATAGCTTCTGGAACGTCGGCATAGGCGTGCAGCCGCCCGGTGTCGGTGAGGAAAGGCTCGTTGTCATGGATTTGCTCGTAGAAGGGAATCCGGGGATAAGTCCGGAAATTCAAGAGTGCTCCACCCGGCGGACCGTATTTACCGGCCATGAGGTCCTCCAACTTGAAGCCGGCCGTGGTCGTACTGGTATCCAACAGTCTCTGCAGGTAGAGGCTCCGCTTCCCCTCCAGTTCGAACTTGAAGTAGTCTTTGAAGCGTTGATCCCCTGTCAGCTCTCCCAGGGCTTCGGCAATGCCGGCCAGTATGGCCAGGTCATCTTTACTGTTGAAGATGGGAGGAATGCCTCCCTTCCAGATCTGAAGGAAGGGATTGGAGCAGCTGGCGGTCACTTCCAGATCCTCAAACTCCAGCCAGGAGTTGGCAGGCAGCGCCAGATCGGAATATTCAATGGAGGCCGTCATCTGGATATCCATCGAGACGATCATTTCGATGTTGGGATTGACATTTTTGATCATCCCGTAGGCCCACTTGGCATTGTTGATCAGGTTGACGTTGTTGAAGATGATGGCCTTGGTGGGTGTGGGCATGTGGGTGTCGCCCGTGAAGTTCTTACGCCCGAACTTGGGGGTGTTCACAATCAAGGCCAGGTCACCGTGATTCCAGTAAGCGGGTTCTTCGCCTTTGCAGGTGGCCCGCACGGGAACATCCCGACCGTGGGCCTCCGGGTCCAGTTGGGGATTAAAGGGATCTTCCGCCACCCAGCCCTTGAAACCGGGGCCTGTCGAGGGAGATCCCTGAAATATTCCGGCCTTGTAGTTTCCCGCCCAGGTGTGTGAGCCGGCGCCGGGTAATCCGATGTTCCCGGTGAGCATCAAGGGCAGGTAACTGGCGCGGTTCATCTCGGTGGCGTGAAACCAGTGGTTGATTCCTTCGCCCTGATGGATGGCCACCGGTTTGATGGTGGCGATGTCCTCGGCCAATCGCTCCACCAAAGGGCGAGGAGCGCGGGTGATTTCACACACAGTGTCCAGATCATAGTCTCTCAGGTGGGTTTGATACAGAGTCCACAGAGTGGCCACCCGAACCGTACCGCCTGTGGTGAGACGCACGTTCCAGCTTCCTTCCAGGGTTGGCTTTTGAGGCATCTGCTCTCCGATTTGGTCGCGGTTGATGGCACGGGGCGCGCCCGTGTTCTCATCCCAGATGACGTAGTCGCCGAGTTTCTGGTGCTGCTCCGGCGTCAGTCCCTGAATCTTCACCGAGGGTCCGTCCGGGGACAGTTCACTTTGGTAGTCGTCGAAGATCTCGTGGGCGCGCAGCCGGCGCAGGTTGTCGGTTCGAACCAAGAGTGGGAAGTCGGTGAACTTCTTTACGAAGTCCTCGTCATAGGCTTTACGATCAATCATCAGCTTGGTAATCCCCAGCCACAGGGCAGCGTCGGTGCCCGGCCGTATGGGAATCCAGTAGTCCGCCTTGGTGGCGGGAGGACTGTACTCGGGAGCGATGACCACGATCTTTCCCCCGCGCTCCATGACTTCGATGAACCAGTGCGAGTCAGGAAGCTTGTTTTCCACTAGGTTCTTGCCATCCATGATGATGAGCTTGGAGAAGCGCAGGTCATTGAAATCACAGTCGGAGGCTTGCAGGCCATGGACCCAGGGGTGTCCCGGTGCCTGATCTCCATGCCAGGTGTAGTTGGACCAGTTGCGTCCTCCTAGCGCCTCCTCAGGTCCCACTCCTCGGACAATGGAATCCAGCAAACCCATGGTGTTGTTGAGTCGGTACATCCCGTACTTGCCAATGACCCCCAGCAGGCCCATTCCTCCCCGCATTTTGATACAGCGGGTTCCGGCTCCGCCGGTGGCTTCCACCATTTCAGGTTGATACCCTTGGGCCAGCAGCCTTTGTTTGCCGGCTTCTCCACTGTAGCGCTCGGCGATTCCCTTCAAGGTTTTGGCAATATTTCGAAAAGCGTCTTCCCAGGTGATCTGAATGAACTCGTCCTGACCCCGGGCGTCAAAGAGATACTTGGTCTTGAGTTCGGGAGTCAGTTCCGGGCATCCCGCATCCACCCAGGCCTTCCACCCCTTTCGAACGATGGGATGACGCAACCGGTAAGGGCCGTACAAGACCCGGTGGAAGGTGTAGCCCTTGGCGCACTGGCGTGGATTCCAATTGGCGGTGGCCTTATTGCCATAAAGATCCGTGTAATTCTGGTAGTCGTAGGTGGAGCCGGCGCGGGTGACGATGCCGTTGCGGACATAGGCACGCACTCGGCAGGCGTGGGTATCGTTGGGTGAGCACACCCAATCGAAGGTGCTGTCATACTGGTACTGGTCGCGATAGATCCTTTCCCAGTCGCGAGAGACTGATCGGGAGAGGGGATTGTCCTCTCCTTCCACCGGTTCCAAAAGCCGACACGACAGCCCCCCTCCCAGTATGCCGGTGCCAGCGCCCACGCCAACCCAGCGCAGGAAATCACGTCGATTGATGTTGAATTTCGTGGATTGGTCCGTCATGCTTTGTACTCCTTATCCTTCATGGAGAAATGTAGAGTTCTTGCCAGATAGTGACCGACTTTTTGCCATCTCGGTCCCCTGCGCTTCCATCCCAGACCGCAAAGCTCACTAGTGCGGTGTCACCCGGCTCAAGCGAGATCTGGGTGGCGCTCCGGGCGGCGAGGGGACGCCGGAAGACCACCCGATAAGAACCCACAGAGTAGACACCCGTGGCCTGCACGAGTTGATCCATGGGTGGATGTGCCTTCAAAGTGCCGAATCCTTCGGCGAACAAGTCCTCAGCGGCACTCTTGCGGGTGGGATCAGACACAATGTTGCCCGCTCCCCATCCGGTGACAAAAACGGGGTCCGATTCCAATGTGAGTGCGTTCCTGGTCGGTTGCTCCAGAGGAGAGTTAAGCAGGTTCGGATAGGAGTCGATGCCAATGTTGGGATAGATCTTATCCAGTTCCTGGAAGGCGGGCTCCAGATCGGCCTGGCGTTCTGATTTCCACATCCAGATGGCCACCTGAGTCCCTTTTTCCCCCATACCGAAGAAGGGCGGATCCGGATCGGGGGAGAATTCGATGGCCGCGGCATCGCGGAAATCCTGCGGTCGAATTGCCGTGTGGTCATAAGTGGCGTCGGGCCAGGTCATCTGGATGGCGATCTCCTGTCCGTCGTGAAGAGCCTGAACCGCTACCTCTTCGGGACGATTGTCCCTCCACCACAGAGGCATCAGGTGGAGATTCACTGCTGGTGCTGTGCGCCAGACACTGGCATCGGGATGTTGGGGAAGTTCCTCGGTCCGGATTGCCACGACGCGAAAACGCTTCATCTCCATGCGCTCGCGCTGATACTCGCTGGACATCTCGCGAACATAGTTCACCAGATGCCAGATGTCATCTCCATAGAGTGCGAGATGAGAGGGCATAGGGGAGCCGGGCAGGCCGGCAGCAATCCGGTAATAGACGTGCTCCACCTCGGGACTGCCCTTATAGATTCCCACTGTCAGGTCGCGGGGGTGGGTGGGAAAGCCTTCCGAGTCCTCCTGCTCTTCCTGACCGTCGCCTTTACCGGTCTCACCGTGACAACCGGCACAGACCTCAAGGAAGAGCTCGTGTGCGCGGGCCCGAGCCTCGGGAGTATAAGCTGGCTGGGGCGGAATCTTGATGTGCCCGGTAGGAAGGTCGGCTTCACTCTCGGGCTGATGATCGGGTCCGATGTCAAAAGGGAATCGGGAAAAGGACTTAATGTAATGAACCAAGCCCCAACGAGTTTCCTCCGGGAGATGGGCCCAGGAAGGCATGGCTGAACCAGGCATGCCCCGAGAAAGGCTCCGAAACAGATCTTGGTCGGTGGGGATGTTGTCCCAGGTTGAGACCAGCCGGTAGCGGGCATCCACGAAGTTACGAGGCTTTGGATACAATAAATAGGCGGCTTCACCTTGACCGTCGCCCTGCTCACCATGGCAAGGAAGACACTTTTTGTCATAGGTGCGCTTTCCCAGTTCTAAAAGCTCCGGTGAAGCGGGCATCTGAACTGTTGGAGTGAGTCTGGCCGTGCTCTCCTCCCGGGGGGATTGAGAACAGGACATTGCGAAGAGCACCAAAACCCCTGCCACCCGTTTTCCTAATTTGCGTGTGAAAGGAACCATACCTTCTCCTTCTTGTTTCTTCCTCTTCCTTTTCGCTCCCATGAAACAAAAGGGGTGTGCAATTACTTGACCAAAGTCAGGTCGAGCTTCTAAGTCTATTTGGACCAATAAATTAACGCTGAAGGCTAAGAGGGATTGGACTTTTCTTGGGTCTTATCACCCAAAACAGTGGGCCATTTCGCCAAGGGGAGGTGGCAGGGAGACGGTCTCAGAACCGGCTGGTCGGCGTTTCCTCCTGTAGACAGTTCTTAATCGATACTCTCCGGGGAAGTCTCAGCCGACCTGTTCGAGTTCTGCCGGGGTGTTGACATCCTGCCAGGCGGTGACCAGAGAGGAGGGAGGCGAAGACGTCATGATCTTGGGATGGGTGGCCAGACGCGAAAGGGAAAATTCGCCTTCGGTCGCCAGATCTTCCAACGGGGGACGAGCTCGAAAATCGTAGTGAGCGAGAAGAGGTTCGATTCCATCCCCGGGTCCTTTGAGCTGGGGAAGCGTAGCCCAAACTCCTGGAGCACGAGTGGAGAGGAGCCATTCTAAAGCAGGTAAGGCGAGCAGCGGCAGGTCGCAGGCAGTCACCAGCCAGGACGACCGTGGGGCCCATCGCAAAGCCGCCAGAATCCCAGCCATAGGGCCGCGGACATTTGGCACATCCAACAAACGATCACAGTCTCTCACGCTTTCTGGCAGCGTCCCCGTCCCCGCAACAATGACCCTGGAAGTCAGTTGATCCAGAACTTCCACGGTTCGTTCAATCCAGGTTCGTCCATTCTTTTGGATCATGTGTTTGGGATGACCCATGCGGCTGCTTTGACCACCAATCAGGACACATCCCAGAACCGGCGTCTTGAGCCAGTGTTGGGAGAGCCAATCATCCAGAATCGAGAGGAAGGACTCGAGGCGGCCTGAGCCCGGGGGCAGGGTCGCTACGACTCCTTCGATCCCCGGGGGAGCGGGGTTTTGAGCCGGGTCCTGCAGCCACACCTTTGGGAGGGGAAAATTCTTGTGACCTTCCACCAACACCAGGTCGTACTTCAGGGGGAGTGAAGTGAGAGTGGCCGCCAGACTCAAGTGAGTCCCGTCTCGCGACCTCATTAATCCTTCCTGTGACCCTTTTAGAAAAACATCGGCCCCGGAGCGGAAGAGTCGATCACTGTCCTTGCCCGGGTGGTCCACCTGGATCTCGTGGTCCGTGTGTTTGAGCACCGCCACCTTGAGCCCTTTTTTGCAAAGGTGTGGAACCACACCTTCGAGGAGGCTCGTTTTCCCGGAACCACTCCAACCGCATATTCCGAAAGCGGGAAAATCGGTGAGCATCGTCTCCACGTTCTGGCCGAAGGGCTCTATTGGATTTGCCATCGGTCAAGAATCTCTTCAAAAAGTATATTGAATCATGATATACCCAAAATGGATACCCTCTGCGGATCCAGATTCTTCGATAAAGGGACCGGGAAAAAAATGACTGTAGCCGAGGGTAAAGATGGTGTGTCGATTCATTCGATATTGAACAGTCCCATCCATTTCCGAGCCCAATCGGCGAGACAAAAGGGGATCGGCGGCTCGGACAATCCCACCGCCTGCGTTGTAAAAAGCATCGTTCAAGTCGGCTCTCCAGAAGAAGTGCCAATCGAATCGAAGGGTAAACGGATTCTTGGGTTTAAAGGAGAGCCCTGGACTCAAATCGAGTATGTTTTGACGACCCACCACATCGATGAAGCCGAAATAAGCGTGACCTAAAGGAAAGAGTTGATTGAAGGTGTTGACTTTTGCATCAGTAGGATCCTCATCGCCGCTTGCATAGTCAAAACCAAAGGTCAGACGAGGAGTTCCGGGCAGATCGGATAGTTTGTAGCCCAATTGGCTGGCGAACATGAAAGCTCGGATGTCGCGGGTTTCGTGATCGCCAAACTGATAAGCAGCCTCCAGATCGAAGTCCAGAGGAGTGTCAGTGACGGGTCCACCCAAATGAGCACCCAGGGTGTGGCGCAGTTCCTCGCCAGCCACCCCTCCCCACACACTCTGATTGCGATCCTGTCCAAGCCAGTACAGATCCACTGTCAGTTTTGCAGGTAATTTCCCAATGGCGTACAAACCGAAGAAGTCGGTACCGGAATCGTTTTGATTGAAAGAATACTTTTGTACCCGTACGAAGCGCGTCCAGAAGCCGTCCACACGCCAATGACCCTGTTTGAGGATGCCCCTGAAGCCATCGAACATCCGAGGACGGGTGTTGGCCCAGTCCAGGGGGCTGACCAGACGCTGTTTGCCAAATTGCAGTTCCTGACGTCCCGATCGAAGGGTGAAGCTTCCCTCCTGAAAGGGTACTTTCAGGTCTAAAAAGGCGTTCTGTAGAGCTATTGTGTCAACGTCCAGGGTACGTAACCCGCCAGGCAGGTCTCGACCCGTTGCCAAGGCACTCTTTCCCTCGGCAAAGAACCGAAAGTGACGGCCGGCCACAAGGTCTCCATGGAAGCGAAGCCGCAAGAAACCGAAGGTGTCTTCACCTGAACCCGGGCCACCGAAGCCAAAATTGGACCAGGTCTCAAGCCGACTTCGAGCCTGACCGCCGATGCTGAGAAAGACCGTCTCTTCCTTATTGAGAGGAATGAACTTGAGGGGCTTCTTCGCAGGTGAGCTGTCATCCACACCCCGCAGAACCGACCAGTCTTCTTGGTAGCGCAAATTATGAAAAGCGGGAAACTGCACAGGTTCTTTTTTTTCTGTTTCTCCGGAGGAGGAGGGCTGCTGTGCCTCCGTGCCGCCCAGAATCCAGCCTCCTTGGGCACAAAAAGAGCAAAGAAAAGCAACGAGTAAAGCTTTCTTCATCATTTCACCCTTGGCGCCCTTTTGTAGATCCACACTTGGGAATCTTCAGCAACATAGGTACCAATAACTGATTGATTCTTAGGAAACCGTGAAAACATCAGGTTTATCGACTCCAAACTCTCCTTCAGTTCAAGCCGGAGTAGGTCGTATTCCCCCAATGGTACCGCGGAACACGGGGCATTTGCCCCATTATTCCTGAAGCTCACCGTTGAAAGTGCTTATAAAAAGGGACAACGCGTTGGAACCGATGTTGCTTGATACCTCGGTGTGAGAACACGGGTCATGGGGGGAGAAAGGACTGGGAAATGAAAAGTAATGGAGGTCATCCCGCACTTTCCGGGATTGATTTCGACAAAACACCTTTTGTGGCCATATGGGAAACGACCAGGGCCTGTGACCTGGCCTGCAACCACTGCCGCGCCGAGGCAATTCCCAAGGCACTCCCGGGAGAGTTGACGACTCAAGAAGGGTTTGGAGTCCTGGAGGAGCTGGCTGAGATG